>JBAYPJ010000009.1:0-61351 GCA_041677785.1 Novosphingobium sp.
CTTCCCCGTTCGCGCGGCTTCTATGTCACGGTGGCGCTCGCGGCGCTGGGTGCCGTGCTGCTGGCGAACGCCCATCTCGTCTACGTCGCAGCGACGTCACAGCCCGAATGCGTCACGCATGCCCGGAGCGATGGCGCCGCCAGCGCCCCGGGCGTGTTCGGCGCCGCCAAGTCTTCATGCTGAGATCGCGAGAAGGACAATGACCAAGATCCCGCCTGTCGTTCCGCCGCTTCCGATCGAACGGCCCTATGCGCGCGACCTGGAGCCGTTCACGTGGTTGCGGGAGGGTTGGCGCGACCTCGTCACCAATCCGGGGCTCAGCCTGCTGTACGGCGTCTTCGTCTTCCTCCTTTCGGCGGGCATCGTTGCGGGACTGATCTGGCTCGCGCTGGACTATGTGCTGTTCCCCGCGATCGCCGGCTTCCTGGTCTTCGCCCCGGCGCTGGCGATCGGCCTCTATGAAAAGAGCCGCGCGCTGGAGCTTGGAGAGCCGGTCTCGCTCCGCCACATGTTCCTGCCCCATGCCCGCGCCGGCGGGCAGGTCCTGTTCATCGGCGCCATGCTGTGCGGGGTCATGCTGCTGTGGATGCGCGCGGCGGTGATCGTTTACGCGCTGTTCTTCGGCGTCCGGCCGTTTCCCGGCATCGATCATATCGCGGAGATGCTGTTCACCACGTCGACCGGGATCGCCATGCTTGTCGTGGGAACGCTGATCGGCGGCCTGTTCGCGGCGTTTTCCTTCGCGATCTCTGCCTTCTCCATTCCCATGATGCTCGACAAGCGGGTCGACGCGATGACCGCTATGGGCACGAGCTGGGCGCTGGTCTGGAATAATCTGCATGTCATGCTGATCTGGGGCGCCATCGTGCTCGGCCTGTTCCTGCTGTCGGTGGCGACGGGCTTTCTCGGCCTGATCATCGTCTATCCGTGGCTGGGCCATGCCACCTGGCACGCCTATCGGGCGGCCCGGTAAAGCCATGACCGGCGCCGCCGCCCTTTCCCGGAAACGACTGGACGATTTGCGGTGAGCGCGCTCTGGTACCTGATCCCGATTTCGCTGGTTCTCGGGGCGCTGGGCCTGGTGATGTTCCTCTGGGCGCTCAGGAGCGGACAATACGAGGACGTCACCGGCGCGGCGGAGCGCATCCTGAGCGACGAGGACCGCCCGCTCTGACCGCCGCGCGCGGATAGCAATGCGAAGGAGGCGCGCGAGCCATGGCATCGTCCGGAAATGTCGCCAACCTCGGCCGGGCGCCGCACCGGCTGATGTTCTTCGTCGGCGGGCTAAACCTGCTTCTGGCGATGGCCTGGTGGGCGCTCTGGCTCGCCTCTGCCCGCTGGGGCTTCCCGGCCATGCCGCAACCGGACCCCTACGCGGGTCGGCTCCACGCCTTCCTGATGCAGTATCAGGTCCTGCCCAGCTTCTTCTTCGGCTTCCTGCTGACGGTGTTTCCCCGCTGGCTGGGCGAGCCGGACCTCGACCGGCGCACGGCCTGGCCGGTGGGTGCGGGGCTGCTCGGCGGCCAGATCCTTACCCTCGCCGGCGCGCTGGGCTGGCGGGCGGCGATCGTCCTGGGCGCCGTTGCCACGCTGACCGGCTGGATCATGGGGCTGATCCCGATGACCCGCCTTCTCCTGACCCGCCGCCCCGGCAAGACCATGCACGCCGGAGGCTGTTTTGCCGCGCTCTGCGCGGGCGCGTTGGGGGTCTGCCTGTGGATAGCCTATCTGGTCACCGGCGACGAAACGCTCGCCGATGTCTCGACACGGATCGGCACGTTCGGACTGCTCGCGCCCGTCTACTTCACCGTCGCCCACAGGATGATCCCGTTCTTCTCCGCCAGCGCCCTGCCGGGTTACGAGCCATGGCGGCCCGCCTGGGTGCTGGTAGCGGGATGGGCGCTGTTCGCGCTGCACTTGGTGCTGCCTCCCGCCTGGCGCGTGCTGGCGGATTTCCCCTTGTTCGTTCTGGCGCTGATCGTGCTGGTCCGCTGGTTTCCGCGCCGGCGCATGCCGCCGCTGCTGCTGGTTCTCCATATCGGCCTGACATGGCTGCCGATCGCTTTCGCGCTGCATACGGCGCAGGATCTGGCCTTCGCGCGCGACGGCGCGACGATCCTCGGCAAGGCGCCCGCGCATGCCCTGTTCATCGGGTTCTTCGGCAGCATCCTGATCGCGATGGTGACGCGCGTGACGCAGGGGCATTCGGGCCGCCCGCTCGTCCTGCCGCCGGTCGCCGTCTATGCCTTCGTCGCGATCCAGTTCGTGTGCATCGCGCGGATCGCCGGCGAGTTGATGGACGATTGGCTGGGATGGCAAGCGGCGGCCGCCGCCGGCTGGCTGCTCACCTTCCTTCCCTGGATCGTCTGGGCCGCGCGGATATATACGACACCCCGGATAGACGGGCGGCCCGGATAGAACCCTTCCAGCCCGGATCGCATCAACCCATTTTCCTACATGGGAACGGATCGGCTATCCGGACGGAATGACACAAACCCAGCTCTCGTCTTTCCGCGTCTCGTCGCACGAATTTCATCCACGCGCGGGCGCGCGGTTTCTTTCCCCTGGACATCGTCAATTTCATCAACCGAGTGTCAACCGCGGCGGATGGACATGGGGTCCCCCGCATGTCGCGGGTCGCCGCCTTGGGTTAAGCATCCGCAAAGCCGGCGATTCGACAATGCCGGCAGGGAGAGACCATGACCGCCAATCCGCTGCATCCTTCGCGCTATCTGCATACGATCCATGCGGCGCCCGAGTGCGACCGGCTGCGCGGCATCTACACCCACGTCTTCGGCGGCCTGACCTTCCACGAAAGCTACTACCCGCCCGAGGACCGCAACGCGGCGCTGATCTATGTCGCCGACCACATGATCGAGGTGATGGCCCCCCGGCACGTCGACGACATGAGCTTCATGTATGCGCGCTATCTGGCCAAGGCGGGGCCGGGCTATCACTCGATCTCGTTCCGGGTTGACGACGTGCCCGCCGCCCGGGCGCGCTGCGACGAACTGGGTGTACGGATCAACACCGAAGGGCCGGGGCTGATCTTCCTTCACCCCAAGAGCACCGGCGGGCTGATCATGGAGCTGACCGACCACCGCATGCCCAACGATCCGTGGGATCTGCCGGGCTGGCGGCGCGACTGGGCGGTGGGCCGGCCGCACAAGCCGCATGCACTGGCGCACATCGTCTGCGCGCCCCGCTTCCCCCAGGCCGCGCTCAGTTTTCTGGTCGAAGTGCTCGACGGCACGGCGCACCCATCCGAGGCGGTGGACTGGCCCGAGCGCGCGACGGCGACGCGGGTGGACGTCGCCGACGTCCGGCTGATCGTGCTGGAGCCGCAAGCCGCCGACGGCCCGCTCGGGCGCTTCGCGGCCGGCACCAACGGCGGGGTCTGCGCGCTGGCATGGCAGGTGGCCGACCCGCAGGCCGCGGCGCGATGGTTCGGGGACAACGCGATTTACGAGATCGCCGCGCGGCCGCTGACGGGCACGGGCCGCTACACGCACGAAGTCGTGCTCGACGGCGCGCGGCACTGGTTCGTGCAGGGCTGATGTCATCCCGGCCCTGGCCGGGATGACGCGGGCATCAGGCGCCGTTCCGGCGCGCCATGTCGAAGCCGTACAGCAGGTGGTCGAGTTCGCCCTGCGGCACCGGCGCGAAGACCAGCGGCTTGTCCGCCGCGCGGATCGCGTCGATCTCGCGCGCCATATCCTCGATCGTCCACTCGGGGCGATAGACGCCCTCGCTCTCGGCGATGAAGGCGCGGGCGACGCGGCCGCCCATCGCCACCAGCATCTCGCCCGAGATCGAGCAGCTTTCATGCGCCAGCCAGGCCACCGCGGGGGCGACCAGCTCCGGCTCCATCGGCGGGAACTTGCTGGTATCGATGCCGGCCGACATGCGCGTGACCGCCGCCGGGATGATGACGTTGCTCTTGATGCCCGAGGCCGCGCCCTCGATGGCGATCGTGTTCGACATACCCATGAGACCGGCCTTGGAGGTCGCGTAGTTGACGTTGTTGGCCTTGCCGTAGAGCCCGTTGATCGAGCCGGTCAGCACCACACGGCCATAGCCTTGCGCCTGCATCCGCGGAAAGGCGGGCCGCACGACATGGAAGGCGCCGCGCAGGTGCACGTCGAGCACCTGCTCGAAATCCTCGTAGGAGAATTCGGCAAGCGGCCCGCGACGGACGTTGCCGGCGCTATGGATCACGATGTCGATACGGCCGAAGCCGTCGAGCGCGGCCTCGACGATGGCCTTGCCGCCTTCGGGCGTCGCGACCGAATCGGTGTTGGCCACGGCCTCGCCGCCGGCAGCCCTGATCTCGGCCGCGAGCGCCTCGGCCGGTCCCTCGTTAGTGGCATCGCCCGCCATGCTGACGCCGGGATCGTTGATCACCACCTTGGCCCCGCGGGCGGCGAGCAGCAGCGCATAGGCGCGGCCGAGGCCCCTGCCCCCGCCGGTGATCACGGCAACACGATCGTCGAAACGCAACTCGGACATCGACATCTCCCATTTCGTCGCCCCCGGCGCGGCAGGGGCCCAGATAACCTTTCCTCGTCGATGCGACGGCAGCATCAAGGCGAGAACCTATCCGGGCCCCTGCTGCCCGCGCCGGGGCGACGGAGCAAGCGCTGTTATGCGACCGCCCCGCCTTCGCGCAACTCGGCGATCCGCTCGGCTGAAAGCCCCAGCACCTCGGCGAGGATCGCGTCGGTATGCTGGCCCAGCACCGGCGGCGCAGCCGGCTTGGGCTGCCTCTCGTCGAACCTGATCGGCCGGTTGACGATCGGGATCGCCCCCAGCGTCGGATGCTCGACCTCGACCACCATCTCGCGCGCCAGCGTCTGCGGCTGCGCCAGCGCCTCCGTGACGCCCAGGATCGGGGCGTGGGGCACCTGATGCTCGGTGAACAGCGCGACCAGCTCGGCCACGGTCTTCCCCTGCGTGAAGGCGGAAACGATCGCGTTCACTTCGGCGCGCGCATCGCGGCGCTTCTGGATGGCGTCGTAGCGCGGATCGGTGGTCAGCTCCGGGCAGCCGAGCGCGTCGCAGATGCGCGCCCAGAAGCTGTTGGTCAGGCAGGCGACGATGATCGAGCCGTCCTGCGCCGGGAAGGCGCCGTAGGGCACGAGATTGGGATGCTGCGAGCCCTGCGGCTTCGGGTCCTCGCCGGTGAACCAGGCGAGCTGGGCGATGTAGCCCAGCATGCCGATCAGGCCATCCATCAGGCTGATGTCGATATAGCGGCCCCGGCCGGTTGCATGACGTTCATGCAGCGCGGCAAGGACGGCGATCGGGCCGTTGATGCCGCCGACGAGATCGCCCAGCGGAATGCCGAGCTTGGTCGGCTGCTGGCCCGGCTCGCCGTTGACGCTGAGCGCGCCCGACATGGCCTGGAGGACGATGTCGAAGCTCGGCCGGTCCTTGAGCGGGCCGGTCTGGCCATAGCCCGAGATGGCGCAATAGATCAGCTTCGGATTGACGGCGGACAGCGCCTCGTAGCCCAGCCCCAGCCGGTCCATCACGCCGGGCCGGTAGTTCTCGACGACAATGTCGCACCGGGCCGCCAGGTCCTTCGCCAGCGTCACGCCCTCGGGCGCCTTGAGGTCGATGACGATGCTCTTCTTGCCGCGATTGACGCTGAGGAAGTAATGGCTCTCGCCATCCCGGATCGGCGGAAAGTCGCGCGTCTCGTCGCCGCTGCCCGGCGGCTCGATCTTGATCACCTCGGCCCCGAGATCGGCGAGCGCGAGGCTGGCCGCGGGCCCCGCGAGCACGCGCGTGAAGTCGAGCACGCGGATGCCCGCCAGCGGGCCGGGCCAGGTTGCTTCGTCACTCATCTGCCACGGCTCTATGCTCTCTCCTCAGGCGCGCAAAGCCCCAAAACACTGATCCCGGCCGCGCAGAAGCGCAGCCGGGATGCGTGACGATCGGGTGATCGATCAGCCCTTGGTGGGGAGCTGGGCGACCGAGGTGCCGAACGCGGAAAGCTCGCCGCGGTGCGTCGTCGCCTTCTGTTCGACCTCGATATACTTCTTGCCGTTCTCTTCGAACTTCCTGGTGACCGTACCGTCGATGAAGATCACGTCGCCGTCCGGGTTGTGCCGGCGGATCTGGCAGTTCGACTTGTGCAGGAAGCCGTCGTCGCCGATCCAGTTGGTCATGTGGTGGGTCAGCCACGAGCAGCGCTCCGGGCCGTAGTCGTAGGCACCCGGCGCGCCGACCTCGAGAGCGAAGTCCTCGTCCCAGTGCACGCGCTCGGGGCAGTCGGGCACGTTGAAGCGGTTCTTGATGCCCAGGCCCGGGTGCGCCTGCTGCATCTTCCACGCCATCTTGTTGGCGCGGATGTAGAGGCCGCCCCAGCCCTGCGCGTAGGCGATGAAGCCGGTGACGGTCATCGGGCCCTTGACCATGCGCGGCAGCGTGTCGCCCACGTTCACGTCTTCCCAGTAGCGGGCCTTGGCGCCGCGCACTTCCTCGTTCGCGTAGTATTCGGAGAACTCGGCGAGCTGCTCTTCGGTGAACGGCTCGACGCGGCCGCGGGCCTCGGTGTACTTGGTGCCGCGCTCGCGGGCCTCGTCACGGTCGGTGCGGAACACCCACGAATCCGCGCCGGCGACGTGGTCGCCCTGCTGGTTGTAGAAGTCGACGTGGTAGATCTGCTGGAACGAGCGGCCGGCGAACTTGGTCTGATGCTCGACCAGATCCTTGAGGTAAGCCTCGGAGGTGATCACGTCGTTGCGCAGCACCGGCTTGTGCCAGGTCCAGTCGGCACCGGCCCACATGGCATGGACGCCCGACAGGCCGCCCGCGTAGCCCGAGATGATGCGGTTGGTCGAGAACAGGAAGCTCGGCAGCGCGACGATCGTGCCGTACTGCGTATTCTTCGCGTATTCGGGATCGGTCCACAGGCGGTTGTCGTCACCGATACCGTGCGCATAGTGGCGGATCGCGTCGCGCGAGGCTTCATAGTTCCAGGGCTCGATCGTATTCTCGATCTTCACGCCGATACGCTGGCGGAGGGAGGCGAGGCCTTCCTCGGTGATCTTGGGGAACTTGGCCGTCATTACTTCTCTTTCCTTCCTCAAAGTGTTCAAGCCACCACCGCCGCCTTGGCAGCTTCCCGGTCGCGGAGAACCTTGCGATTGACCTTGCCCGCGGGCGTCTTGGGCAGCTCGGATACATATTCGATGATGCGCGGGAATTCATGCTGGGCCAGCCGCTCGCGCGTAAAATCCTGCAATTCGACGGTAAAGGCGTCGGAGCCCTCGCGATTGGCGATGACGAAGGCCTTGACCACCTGCCCACGCTTCTCGTCGGGAACGCCGATCACGGCGCATTCCAGCACGTTGTCATGCTTGAGCATGGTGTTTTCGATCTCGACCGCAGACATCGTCCAGCCGGCGGAGATGATCACGTCGTCGGCACGGCCACAGTGATAGAAATAGCCGTCCTCGTCGATCCTGGCGCGGTCCTTCGTCGTCATCCAGCCGCCGCCGCGCCACAGCATCAGTTCGCCGACCTCGCCCGGATCGCAGAGGCTGCCGTCGGGGCGCTGGACTTCCAGCTTCTGCCCCGGCACCGCCTTGCCGAGCGAACCCGGCTTGACCACGAAGTCCCGGGCGCCCGGATAATTGACCAGCACCACGCCGATCTCGGTCGTGCCGTACATCGAGCAGGCGGGGACCTTGAAGTATTCGTCGATCCACTCCAGCGTCGCCGGGTCGATCGGCTCGCCGGTGTAGGACAGCTTCTTGAAATCGAAAGTGAAATCTCCGCCTCGCCCGCTGTTCTTCATCATGCGGTAGTGGGTCGCCGCCGCCGACATGTTGGTCACGCCGAAGTCGTCCAGTGCCTTCATCAGGCGAACGGGATCGAAGCGGCCGGCGAACGTGCCCGTGGTCACGCCCATGGCAAGCGGCGCCAGCGTACCGTGCCACAACCCATGCCCCCAGGCGGGACTGGAAGGGCAGAAAAACTCGTCACCGGGACGGATGCCGGTGCCGTAGAGCGCCGCGAACATCAGCGTCACGAGCGTACGGTGCGAATGCTTGACCGCTTCGGGCAGTTCGCGCGTGGTGCCGCTGGTATATTGGAACACGGCCATGTCATTGGCCTTGGTCTTCGGCGTGTAGCTGGTCGAAAAGCTCGACAGCGAGGCAAGGAACGCCTCGTCCGCCACGATCACCCGCGGGCCTTCGACGCTGCGCGCCAGTTCCGCCTTCTCGGCGTTGGTGATCAGGATCGAAGGATTGCAGTCACCCACGCGCAGGCGCAGGGCGTCGGGGCCGAACAGCGTGAACATCGGCACGGAGATCGCACCGGTCTGCATCGCGCCGAACAGGCAGACATAGAAGGGCAGCGAAGGCTCGAGCATGAAGGCGATGCGCTCGCCCGGCTGCACGCCTTCGGCATCGAGCCAGTGCGCGAACTGCGCGGCGCCCGCCGAGATCGTGTCGAAGCTGAGAATTTCGTCCGAGCCGTCGGCATGGGCGATGCGCACGGCCGGCCGGCCCGAACCATCGGCATGGCGGGTGATGCACTCGTGCGCGATATTCAGATGCTCGCGGTCGCCATCGAACAGCTCCCACAGCGCCGCCGAATTGGCGCGCGCCTGCGCGTCGGCATAGCTCGTAAATTCGGTCAGCTTGGCCATCGGTCCACCGGAAAAAGGTTGCATCCATGCCGGTCCGCGACTCGCTCGCGGCCTGCACGAGAACGCTCATGGCAGATTGCGCTTGATGTTGCAAATATAGAATAGTATTCAAAATATTGAATGACAAACTCTCATCCCGCCGGACCCGACAGCCAACTTTCCAGGGCTGTCAAAGATTCCAAGGCGCCCGCCATCTCGCGCGCGGCCGCGGTGCTGCGCCTGCTCGGCAAAAGCGACACGCCGCTTGGCCTGCAGCCGATCGCGCGCGCGTTGGGGCTGGTGCCGAGCACCTGTCTTTATGTCCTGCGGGCGCTGGTGGCCGAAGAACTCGTCTCGTTCGATCCCGACACCAAGCGCTATGCGCTTGACGCCGGGGTGCTGACGCTGGCGCGGCAATGGCTGCGGCGCGATGCCTTCCCCGACCTGGCCCAGCCGGTGCTCGACCGGTTGGCGCAACGCTTCGGCGTGACCATGCTCGGCGTGCAGACCTTCGGCCTCGACCGCATTATTGCGGTCGCCGTCTCGCAAGCCGGCAGTTTCCAGGTGAGCGTCCAGGTCGGCAGCCGCTTCCCGGCGCTGATCAGCGCCACCGGCCGGTGCATCGCCGCGTTCGGCAACTATCCGGAAAGCCAGCTCGAGGCGCGCTTTCGGCCGCTGCGCTGGGACGATCCGCCGAGCTTCGAGGAATGGAAGGAGCAGGTCATCCAGACGCGCGAGCAGGGCTTCGGCATCGATGAGGGCAACTACATCGCCGGCGTCACCGTGCTCGCCGCACCGGTGTGGAAGGGGCGCCGCGACGACGGCCGGGGCCGGCCCAGCCATGCTCTCGTCGCCATCGGCCTGGGCAGCGCGCTGCGGCGCGGCGGCCTGCCCGAACTGCAGGACGCGCTGCTTGCTGCGGCGGCAACGCTGTCGACACAACTGGGCGGATAACCGCACCGTTGCATTCGGGAGACAGGTCGGCACCTTTACACCGAGGGCGCCGGAAAAATTATTGTACGGTACTATTATCGTTCATATTGACCCGCTTGAAAAATGGGGGGCTTTGGAACGATCAGGCGCGGACCCACCTGACTGCAAAGCTTCCTGCTTGTCAAAACTGGAAATGCCTCGATCTGCCGGCGTGCGGATCGATGTTGCGCAAAATCAAGGATCGCGCCGGCACAGCCGCGCAAGCGACCGCTCCGGCAAGTAAGGAAGGAAATGACATGCGGTACAAAGCCATATTCTTCAGCGGCTGCGCGCTGCTGGCCACCGTCGGCACGACCGCGCCGGCCCTGGCGCAGGACCAGGACACCCAGGCCAGTGAAATCACGCACGAGGGCGATATCATCGTCACCGCCCGCCGCCGGCAGGAAACCGCGCAGGAAACTCCGGTGGCGCTGACCGTGCTCAACGACGCGCTGCTCGACCGTTATGGGGTCACGGGCGTCAGCACCATCCAGTCGCTGACACCGGGCCTCTACACCGGCGAATCCAGCGGCGCGATGGGCGGCACCATCTCGCTGCGCGGCATCGGCTCGGGCGATTCGATGGCCTTCATCGACCAGGCCGTGTCGTCCAACGTCGACGGCGTGCCGATCAGCTCGGCACAGATCCTGCGCGCGGCGCAGCTCGACCTCCGCCAGATCGAAGTGCTGCGCGGGCCGCAGGCGCTGTTCTTCGGCAAGAACAGCCCCGGCGGCATCATCTCGCTGACCACCGCCGATCCCGGCTCGCGGACGGAAGCGATGCTGCGCGCCGGCTACGAATTCACCGCGCGCGAGAAATACGTCGAGGGCATGTTCTCGACCCCGCTGTCCGACACCGTCGGCCTGCGCCTCGCCGCACGGTATTCGGATATGGACGGCTACATGAGGATCGTCACGCCCGATGTGCCGGGCGTGACCCCGATGGACATCAGCCGCTTCCCCGACCAGAAGGAGCTGTTCTTCCGCGGCACGCTGACCTGGCAGCCGTCGGACCGCGTCTCGGTGCGCCTCAAGGCCACGTTCACGGACACCGACGTAATCGGCGGCTCGTCCAACTTCTCCGACATCACGACCTGTCCCTACGGCACGCCGCAACGGCCGGGCGAGGATGCCAGCAACTGCCTCAACGACGGCAAGATCCTGATCTCGCAGATCCCCGCCTCGTCCATGGCGATGAGCAACTACCTCGAGAACCCGAACGGCAACCGCAACAACAATCAGACGCTGCTGAGCGGGCAGCTCGACTGGGACATGACCGACACGCTGAAGCTGACCTCGGTCACCGGCTTCTACCGGGTGAGCGAGAAGCTGACCTCGAACGGCGGCTACGGCCCCTACAGCAACAACGCCTTCGCCGTGCGATTCAGCAACGAACAGATCAGCCAGGAACTGCGCCTGGCCTCCAGCTTCGACGGACCGCTGAATTTCCTTCTTGGCGGCTTCTATGAAGACCGCAAGCTCTACACGCTGACCATGATCGGCCAGCCTTACGGCTCCACCGTGGCCGACCCGCTCGTCCAGGCCAACGTCCGCCTGCCGATCGAATCGACGCACCAGAAGCAGGAAAGCTATTCGGCCTTCGGCCAGTTGATGTTCGACGCCACCGACCAGATCCAGATCACCGCCGGCGCCCGCTACACGCATGAGGTCAAGAAGCTGCTCGACTACACGGTGACGCTGGCGACGCCGGCCTTCACCCCGGGCAACGTCTATGGCACGCCGGTCGATGTGACCAAGGATCCGCGCTATGGCAGCACGCGGCTTTCCTACAATGACTTCTCGCCGGAAGTGACGATCACCTGGAAGCCGGTTGACGACCTCATGGTCTTCGCCTCGTACAAGGAAGGCTTCAAGTCGGGCGGCTTCGACGCGGGCTATACCAGCGGCGGCATCGTCGCCAATCCGGCTCGCGGCCAGACCTTCCTGCCCGAACACGTCAAGGGCGGCGAAGTGGGCCTGAAGTCGCGCTTCGCCGGCCGTCAGGTGACTTTCAACCTGACCGGCTACTGGTACGACTACAGCGGCTTCCAGGTCTCGGTGTTCGACACGATCAGCCGCGCCTTCCGCTTGCAGAACGCCGGCACGGCCCGCGTGAAGGGCATCGAAGCCGAATTGCGCTACAGCCCGAACGCGGTGCCCGGCCTCAGCCTGCATGCGACCGGCGCCTGGAACGACGCCAAGTTCCGCAAGTTCGACACGGCCGACTGCTATCAGGGCCAGACCGTGGCCATGGGCTGCAACCTCGTGCTCAACACGGGCACCGGCGTGTTCACCGCGCAGGACCTGTCGGGCAAGCGGCTGCGCAAGGCGCCGGAATTCGCCGCGACGTTCGGCGGTTACTACGAAACTCCGGTGACGACGGGCCTGATGCTGGGCCTCTCGGTCGATGGGTCCTATTCGGGCGGCTATGAATACGGCAGCAACTACCAGCCGCACGCCTATCAGGACGCCTACGCCAAGCTGGACGCGACGCTGCGGCTGTTCAGCGAGGATAAGCGCTGGGAACTGGCGGTGATCGGCCGCAACCTCACCGACAAGCGCAACCTGATCAACGGCATCGACCGTACCGGCACGGGCATCGGCAAGGGCACCACGGCGCCGAGCTGCACCGCGATCGGCACGCCCACCGGCTGCGCCGCGCTGTCGGACATCATCGGCACGCCGACGCTGCCGCGCACCGTCGCGGTGCAGGCGACGTTCCGCTACTGATCGGTGCTTGAACGCGGTCCCCGCGGCGTGCCATGCTTTCGGCACGCCGTGGGGAGCCTGACAGACGAATGAGCAGTTCCAAAACCGAAGCCAACAAGCGCGCCGCGATTGCGCTCCTCGAAGCCTCAGGAAAGCACGACGGCGACGCTTTCGCCGCGCTGATGCACCCTGAGGCGACCTACTGGACTCTGGGGAAACCGCATCTGTTCGCCTATTGCGGCGAAAAGAGCCGCAACGAGATCTGCGCCTACATGGCGACGCCCAGCATCTTTGTCGGCGGGGTGGAGACGACGTTCGGCGACATCACCGCCGAAGGGGATCGCGTCGCGATCGAGGCACAGACCAAGGGCGTCCTGCCCGACGGCCGCGTCTACACCAACATGTATCACTACCTGTTCACCTTCCGCGACGGGAAGGTCTGGCGGGTGAAGGAATACCTCGACACCCAGTCGGCCGCGGAGTTCTTCGCGAAGAAATGAGACCGCGCATCGTCCCGGACGCGACCCGGGGCGATGCGGTCAGGCCGGCTTCTTCTTCAGCAGCACCGTGCGCAGGCACGAAAGCGCCGTCTCGCCGCGCTGGTTGGTCAGCTCGTGCTTGAACACGACGATGCCCTGTCCCGGCCGCGACTTCGATTCGCGCATGTCGGCCACCTCGGTCGAACAGGTCAGCGTGTCGCCGATGAAAGTGGGTTTGGGCGTCACCACCTTGTCGAAGCCGAGGTTGGCAACGAGCGTGCCCACGGTCGTGTCGGCGATCGAAAGGCCCACCGCCAGGCTGAAGGTGAACGTCGAGTTCACCAGGATCTTCCCGAACTCGGACGCCTTCGCCGCCTCGGCATCGAGATGCAGCGGCTGCATGTTGTGCGTCATGGTCGAGAACAGCAGGTTATCGGTCTCGGTCACGGTGCGGCTGGGCTGATGGACGATCCTGTCGCCGACCTGCCATTCATCGAAATAACGTCCCGCCATAACTTAGCGCCTCCCGATCATTCCTCGCTCGCCTCGATCCGCGCCAGCAGAGCCTCGACCTGCACTTGCGCGCCGGCGCTCGCGTTAAGCTCGGCCACCGTGCCGTCGAACGGCGCGGTCAGCGTGTGCTCCATCTTCATCGCCTCGAGCGTGAGCAGCTTCTGCCCCTTGGTCACGACGTCTCCCGCCGCGACCTCGACCGCGATGACCTTGCCCGGCATCGGCGCGAGGATCGCGCCGTCGCCACTGACCGCGCCATGGCTGCCCTCCCTGCGCCAGGGCGTAAGCTCCCAGACCATGCCGCCCTCGGCGAGCAGCACCGCGCTCGCCGGCTCCTCGGCGCCCTCGCCCGCGAGTTCGACTTCGACCTTCTCGCCATCGAGCAGGAACGCAGCCGTGCGACGATCGGGCGCGTTCAGCCGGAAGCCGAAGCTCGCCATCGCGGGCACCATCGAGGCGGCCGCATCGGCCAGCGCCTCGACGGAGGGTTCCGGCTCGGCGGCCATGGCCTCGCCGTCACGGCCGATCAGCCCGGTATCGACCGTGCCGGAGGCAAAATCGGGATGCGCCAGGGCATTGATCAGGAACGCGGCGTTGGTCTTGACCGGCCAGACCGCGCTATCGTCGAGCATGTCGGACAGCCGCTCGCGCGCCGCATCGCGCGTGTCGCCATGCGCGATCAGCTTGGCGATCATCGGGTCGTAGAACGGCGTGACCTCGGCCCCTTCGTAGACGCCGGTGTCGATGCGGCCGCCATCGGTCTCGCCCAGCTCGAACAGTTCCAGCGTGCCGATGCTCGGCAGGAAGCCCTTGGCCGGATCCTCGGCATAGAGCCGCGCTTCCATCGCCCAGCCGCTTATCGCCAGTTCGTCCTGCCGTTTGGGCAGCGGCTCGCCCGACGCCACGCGCAATTGCCATTCCACCAGGTCGACCCCGGTGATCTCCTCGGTCACCGGATGTTCGACCTGCAGGCGCGTGTTCATCTCCATGAACCAGATGCGGTCGGCGCGCAGGCCTTCCGAACCGTCGGCGATGAACTCGATCGTGCCCGCGCCCACATAATCGACCGCCTTCGCGGCGCGCACGGCCGCCGCGCAAAGCGCGGCGCGGGTCGCCGCGTCCATGCCGGGCGCGGGAGCCTCCTCGATCACCTTCTGGTGACGGCGCTGGAGCGAGCAGTCGCGCTCGAACAGGTGGACGACATTGCCGTGCGTATCGCCGAACACCTGCACCTCGATATGGCGCGGGCTGAGGATATACTTCTCGATCAGCACGTGGTCGTTGCCGAACGAGGCCGCCGCCTCGCGCTGGCACGAGGTAAGCGCGTCGGCGAAGTCCGCGGCCTTCTCGACCAGCCGCATGCCCTTGCCACCGCCGCCGGCGACCGCCTTGATCAGCACCGGCCAGCCGATCTTGGCGGCCTCTTGCGCGAGGAAATCCGGGTCCTGCTCCGCGCCCATGTAGCCGGGCGTGACCGGCACGCCGGCTTCGGCCATCAGCTTTTTGGCCGCGTCCTTGAGGCCCATGGCGGTGATGCTGGCAGGCTTCGGACCCACCCAGACGAGCCCCGCGTCGATCACGCTCTGCGCGAACGCGGCGTTCTCGGATAGGAAGCCGTAACCGGGATGGATCGCCTCGGCCCCGGTCGCCTTGGCGGCGGCGATGATCTTCTCGGCCACGAGATAGGAGTCGCGCGCCGGCGCGGGGCCGATGTGCACGGCCTCGTCCGCCTGCCGCACGTGAAGCGCCTTGGCGTCGGCGTCCGAATAGACCGCTATCGTGCGAATGCCGAGCCGCCGGGCAGTGCGGATGATCCGGCAGGCGATCTCGCCCCGGTTGGCGATGAGGAGGGATTGGATCATAAGATACTCCCATTCCTCCCCGGAACGGGGAGGGGAACCAGCCCTGAACTTGTTTCAGGGGTGGTGGAGGGGCACAGGCGATGATCACCGGACCGCGCGACACGCTCAAGCGCGCCCGAAAGCTGCGCAGTGAGATGACGCTGCCGGAAGGTGTGCTCTGGCGCGAGTTGCGCCAGCGCCCCGGTGGGCTCAAGTTCCGCCGACAGCACCCGGCGGGCATCTATGTGCTGGACTTTTATTGCGCGGCTGCGCGGCTGGCCATCGAAGTGGACGGCTGGGCCCACGACGGCATGGATGCAGCGAAGCGCGATGCGGCGCGATCGCATTTCCTTCGTTCGCAAGGCATCGCAACGTTGCGCGTTCCCGCAACCGCCGTGCTTGAGGACCTGCCGCTCGCCGTGGCGCGGATCGTGGAGGTGTGCCTGTCGCGGGTACCCCTCCACCATGCTGCGCATGGTCCCCCTCCCCGTTCCGGGGAGGAATTGTAGCCCCGTCACATCCGGAACACCCCGAAGCGGGGTGCCTCCGGGATCGGCGCTTCCAGGCTGGCCGCGAGCGCCAGGCCCAGCACGTCGCGTGTCTGCACCGGGTCGATCACGCCATCATCCCACAGGCGCGCGGTGGCGTAGTAGGGATTGCCCTCGTCCTCGTATTTCTGCCTGACCGGCGCCTTGAACGCCTCGGCTTCTGCGGGCGTCCACTTGTCGGCGTCGCGGTGGACCGTCGCCAGAACGCTCGCCGCCTGCTCGCCGCCCATCACGGAGATGCGCGCGTTGGGCCAGGTGAACAGGAAGCGCGGCTCGTAGGCTCTACCGCACATGCCGTAGTTGCCCGCGCCGAAGCTGCCGCCGATCAGCACGGTGATCTTGGGCACGGTCGCGGTCGCCACCGCCGTCACCAGCTTGGCGCCATGCTTGGCGATACCCTCGGCCTCGTACTTGCCGCCGACCATGAACCCCGAGATGTTCTGGAGGAACAGCAGCGGAATCCTGCGCTGGCAGGCCAGCTCGATGAAGTGCGCGCCCTTCTGCGCGCTCTCGGAAAACAGCACGCCGTTGTTGGCAAGGATCGCCACCGGCATGCCCCAGATATGCGCGAAGCCGCAGACGAGGCTCGAACCGTAGAGCGCCTTGAACTCGTGGAACTCGCTGCCGTCGACGATGCGGGCGATCACCTCATGCACGTCGTAGGGCGCGCGCACGTCCTCGGGGATGATGCTGTAGAGTTCCTCCGCCGCATATTTCGGCGGGCGCGGCTCATTCAGCGGCAGGCCGTGCTCGTACCGGGGGCCGAAGTGGCTGACGATGTCGCGCACGATGGTCAGCGCGTGCTCGTCGTTCTCGGCGAGGTGATCGGTCACACCCGACTTGTGGCTGTGCAGATAGCCGCCACCGAGGTCCTCGGCGCTGATTTCCTCGCCCGTCGCGGCCTTGACCAGCGGCGGGCCGGCAAGGAAGATCGTGCCCTGCTCCTTCACGATCACCGTCTCGTCGCTCATCGCCGGGACATAGGCGCCGCCGGCGGTGCAGCTTCCCATGACGCAGGCGATCTGCGGGATGCCCTTGGCGCTCATGTTCGCCTGGTTGAAGAAGATGCGGCCGAAGTGGTCGCGGTCGGGGAAGACCTCGGCCTGGTGCGGCAGGTTGGCGCCGCCGCTGTCGACAAGGTAGATACAGGGCAGGTTGTTAGCCTCTGCGATCTCCTGCGCGCGCAGGTGCTTCTTCACCGTCGTCGGGTAGTAGGTGCCGCCTTTCACCGTCGCGTCGTTGCAGACGATCATGCACTGCCGGCCGGAAACCCGGCCGATCGCAGTGATGATGCCGGCGCCGGGGATGTTCTCGCCATACTTGCCGTAGGCGGCGAGCTGGCCGAGTTCGAGCAGCGGCGAGCCGGGATCGAGCAGCCGCTCGACCCGATCGCGCGGGAGCAGCTTGCCGCGCGCGGTGTGCCGCTCGCGCGACCTGGCGTTGCCGCCGAGCGCCATTTCGGCCACGCGGGCGCGCAATTCCGCAGCCAGCGCGCGGTTGTGCGCGGCGCGGGCCTGCGCCTCGGGACTGTCAAGAATGAGTGCGGTTTGAAGCACCGGCGCGCTCATGAAGGTCCTCTCCTGTCGCCCATTGCAAGGGCGCTATCTAGCCATGCGCGGGGCGTGGCGGAAATTGAAAGATTCGCGGCCGTGTAATAGACAGCATCTATGATAGACCAATATATGCTGCGCTATTTCCTGGCGGTGGCCGAGACCGGCAGCTTCAGCCGCGCGGCCAAGGCCGTCAGCGTCACCCAGCCGACGCTCTCGGCCGGGATCGCCAAGCTGGAGCGCCAGCTCGGCGCGCGATTGTTCGACCGCGACCGGCAGGGCGTGGCGCTGACCGCGGCGGGCAGTCGCTTCCTCGCCCGCGCACGGCGCATCGCCGCCGAGTACGAGCTGGCGCTGCAGGACTTCCAGCACGTGCCCGAGCCGAGCGTGCTGCGCGTCGGCGTGCTCGGCACGATCCCCACGGCGACGCTCGAACACCTGCTCGCCCGCCATCGCCAGAGCGGCGCGGGCGAGGTGCTGGAACTGCTCGACGGCGGCGAGCGCGACCTGGCCGAGCGGCTCGACCGCGGCCGGCTCGACATCGCGCTCACCGTCATCCGCCCGCACCACGCGCGCTTCCGGCCCGAACTGCTGGCGCGCGAGCGCTACCTGATGGTGCTGCCGCCGGACCACCCGCTGGCCGGCGCCGAGCGGGTCGAGCCCGAGGCGCTGGCCGGCGACCGCATGGTCGTGCGCCGCCATTGCGAGGCGCTGCCCGAGATCAGCCGCTTCTTCGCCACGCGCGGCGTGCGGCCGCGCTTCGTGCTCAAGACCACCAGCGACGCGCGCGTGCTGGCGGTCGTCCGCGCCGGCCAGGGCATCGGCATGATGCCGGAAAGCTTCGCCGAACCGCAGGTGTGCATGGTGCCCGTCGCCGACTTCGACCTGACACGGGATATAGGCATTCTCTATGCCCCCGGCGGCGGCCGGACCGGTGGCGACAGCCCCTTCCTGGCGCTGCTACGCACCCATTACGGGGCTTGCGGGCGGGTTGACAGCCGGTCTATGCGCCGCGTTCCTACCGCATAACCGGGGAGAGGGCGACATGATGGCACCATCGGATATGACCGGCAGGACCGCGCTGGTGACGGGCGCGGCGGCGGGGCTCGGACGGGGTAGCGCCGTCCGGCTGGCCGAGGTCGGTGCCGACGTCGCGCTGGTCGACATCGCCGAAGCCGGGCTTGAGGAAACCGCGCAGGCGATCCGCACGCTGGGCCGCCGGGCGCTGGTCCTGCCGCTCGACCTGTCGCAGCGCGCCAACTGCCGCGTGGCGGTGGAGCGCACGGTCGCCGAGTTCGGCCGGCTCGATGCGCTGTGCAACGTCGCCGGGGTGATGATCCCCGGCCCCGCCGCGACGATGACCGACGAGACCTGGGACCTGACCATGGCGGTCAACCTGGAGGCGCCGTTCTTCCTGATCCGCGCGGCGATCCCGCACCTGCTCGCAGCCAATGGGGCGATCGTCAACGTCACCTCGTGCGCCGCCTTCCAGGGCCAGGCCTACTTCGCCGCCTACTGCGCGACCAAGTCGGGGCTGACCAACATGACCAAGGCGCTGGCGATGGAGTTCATGAACAAGCCGCTGCGCGTCAACGCGGTGGCGCCGGGCGGGATGATGACCGGGCTGACCGAGGGCATGAAGCTGCTGCCGCCCGATACCGAATGGCCGCTCGTCCAGCGCATCGGCGGCCCGCGCGGCATGTGCGAGATCGAGGACGTGGCCGAATGCGTCGCCTTCCTCGCGACCGACGCGGCGCGGGGGTATCACGGCTCGGTGATCAACATCGACGCGGGCGTGACGGCGGGTTAGCGGTCCCGGGTCAAGCCCGGGACGACGGCTTCAATCCAGCGGTCCTTTCAGCACGGCATAGGACGGGTCCGTCTGATCGCGCGTGCTGCGCGGGCTGCCGGCGAGCGGCGTGACTTCGCGGATCACGCCATAGTCGACGATGCAGTCGCGCCGGTCGATGGCCCAGTCGCCGCCCTGCTTCGACCAGGTATCGACATAGCGCGCCCAGAACTCGTGCTGCAGCACGCGGTCGCCCTCCTGCCGTTGCAGCGAGGCGTAGACGTAGGATTCGCTGCCCGCCCGCTCGCCGTCCAGTTCGATGATGACGTTGGTGACCTGATGCGAATGGTGAAGGAATTCGCGGTGCTTCTCGCAGATATAGTCGATCCACCCGCGCCCGGTGCCGACGTAGCCGGGGCTGAAATCGGCGTGGCTCTGCTCGTGGAACACGCTGTGCCCCACCGCCACGTCGAGCCGGTCGACCGAGCGGCAATAGCGATAGATCTTGTCGGTGATCGCCAGCTTGTCGGCAACCTGCTGCGGGGTCGGGGTCATGGTTTCAGGCCTTTCAGGAAGCTGTACGAGGGATCGGAGGCGTCGCGCGCCGCGTGCGAGGCGCCGCGCATCGACGTCACCTCACGCACTTCGTCATGGTCGTAGGCAAGCTCGCGCCGGACGATCGCCCAGCGCCCGCCGCGCTTCTCCCATGCGTCGAGATAGCGTGCGCGAACGAAGATCTGGAACTCCTTGCCTTCGCGCTGCATGCGCATCGTGCCGGTCATGTAGGCCTCGCTCCCGGCCCGGTCGCCGTCGAGCACGATCAGCACGTTGGCGATCTGGTGCGAATGGCTGACGAGGTTGTCGTGGTCGCGGATGATCTTGTCGATCGCGCCGCGCCCCGGCCCCTGATAGACGTCCTGGCCATAGTCGGCGAAGCTGTCCTCGTGGAACACGGCGTGGCCCAGCGCCGCGTCGAGCCGGTCGACCGCGCGGCAATAGGCGTAGAGCGCCTCGCGGATGGCCTGCTTGTCGAGCAGCGCGCGGATTGCGTCCGGGCTTTCAGCGGCCCCGCTCATGCCTTGCTCCCCGCATAGGCGGCGGACATCGCCTCGATCGCGACGATCCGCGCGCGGCGCTCGTCGGGGGAGTTGGGCGCCATGCCGGCGACGTCGTTGGGCTGGCCCCAATTGTAGATCGGCCCGTGCGGAAGCTGGGCGAGGCCGACTTCGGCCACTTCCTCGGACGTCGCCATGTCGGCCGGGAGGGGCTGGCCGCTTTCCTCCAGGATCTTGCGGTGCGCGGGGGTATCCGTGCGGCCGAGCACGAGGTTGAGGACATCGACGTCGGAATGCCGCAACTCGGCCCAGAGGCTTTCGGCGAAGGCCAGGACGAAAGCCTTGGAGGCGCAGTAGGCGGCGATGCCGCTAAGCCCGCCGTAGCAGGCGCCCGAGCCGACCAGGATCATGCCCCCGCGCCGCCGCGCGCGCATGGCCGCGCCGAAATGGTGCGCCAGCCGCATGGTGGTGTTGACGTTCATCGTCACCAGCCCGTCCCAGGCGGCAAGGTCGGTATCGAGGAACATCGACCCATTGGGATCGGCGCCGGCGTTGGTGATGAGCAGCCCCACCTCGCGCTCACCCGCGACGGCGGCGATCCGCTCGGCCGCATCGGGCGCGGCAAGATCGACCGAGGCGGTGACGCATTCGCCGCCCGCGGCCCTGATCTCCCCGGCCAGCGCCGCCAGCGGCCCCTCGCGCCGGGCGATGAGGATCAGCTTGAGCCCGGCGTCGGCCAGCCGGCGGGCAAAGGCCGCGCCGGTGCCTTCCGACGCGCCGGTGATCAGCGCCCAGGGACCGTACTTCGCCGGAAACCCCGCTGATGCCAATTCGGTCGATGCCATCGTCTCTCCCTATGTCCGTCCCGGCTTCCGGGCCGAGTCCGGCGGGAGTGTGGCCAATTCCGGCGGGGCGGACAATGGCTGATCGGACGGACAGCGCCCCGGCGGTGCCGGCGAGCCGCGCTACGCCGGGACGGTCTCGTCCGCGATGGCCGGCGCGTCCTGCGCCGCGTCCAGCTTCGGCAGCAGCTCGGCGACGCGGGCGCGGAAGGCGGCGACGCCCTCATCCTTGACCGGGCCGAAGCCGGCGACGAGGTCCGCCGCCGCGGCGATCTCGGTCGCGGCGGGCAGCGTGGCGGGCACGACCCGGCCGGCCACCTCGCGCACAAGGTCGCGGTACTCGCCGATCAGCGCGCGCTCCATGCGGCGCTCGGCGGTGTAGCCGAACGGGTCGAAGGCGGTGCCGCGCAGGCGCTTCATCGGCGCCAGCAGCCGGAACAGCGCGAACACCCAGGGGCCGAAGGCGATCTTGCGCGGCCGGCCGGTGCGCGCGTCCTTCGCCCGCGCGATCAGCGGCGGGGCAAGGTGGACCTTGAGCTTCGCATCGCCGGCAAACTGATCGCGCAACCCGGCCATGAAGGCCGGATCGGCGTAGAGCCGGGCCACCTCGTATTCGTCCTTGTAGGCCATCAGCCTGCCGAGGCCGCGCGCGACTTCGGCAAGGAAGGGTTCCGCCCCGGCGATGCCGCGCCGCCGCAGGGTGCCCGCCACCTCGTCGAGGAAGGCGCGGTACTGCGCGGCATAGGCCTCGTCCTGATAGGCGGCGAGCAGCGTCGCGCGGCTTTCCGTCACCTCGGCGAACGTGCGCGGGAAATGCGGCGCGTGGCTGGGCGTGTCGGCAAGCTCGAACAGGTCGGCGGCGCTGTGCGCGGCAAGCCGGCCCAGCGCCAGCGCGTTGAGGTTGGCCTTGGCGGCGACGCCGTTCAGCCGGACCGCCTCCTCGATCGCGGCGAGCGAGACGGGCAGCAGCCCCTTCTGCGCGGCGAAGCCGACCATCATCAGGTTGGTGAAGATCGAATCGCCCAGCAGGCGCGTCGCCAGCGCGCCGGCGCGCAGCGTGGCGACGTTGCCGGGCGCCACGCGCTTGCCGATGGCGCCGATGAAGCGGCTGGCGGTAAGGTCGAGGTTGCGGTTGGTCTGGAACTCGCCGGTGGGGGCGACGTCCTCGTTGGCCAGAACCTGCGTATCGGGCCGCGCCAGCGCCAGCACGTCGGGACCCGAGCCGACGACGAGATCGCAGGCGATCACCACGTCGGCCTGCCCGGTGCCGAGCCGGGCCGAGGGGATCGCGGCGGTATCGGCGCCGATGCGGATATGGCTGGTGACGGCGCCGCCCTTCTGCGCCATGCCCGTCTGGTCGAGCACTTTGGCGGCCTTGCCTTCCAGATGCGCCGCCATCGCCAGGATCGCGCCGACGGTGAGCACGCCGGTGCCGCCGATGCCGGTGACGAGCAGCGCCTGCGGCTGCGCCGAAACGTCGCGCACCGCCGGCTCGGGCAGCGTCGTCACCAGCCGCGCCAGCGCCGCGTCGTCGACGCTGCGCTTGGTGAGCGTGGCGCCCGAAACCTCGACGAAACTGGGACAGAAACCCTTGATGCAGCTATAATCCTTGTTGCAGGTCGACTGGTCGATGGCGCGCTTGCGGCCGTATTCCGTCTCGATCGGCGTCACCGAGAGACAGTTCGACTGCACCGAGCAGTCGCCGCAGCCCTCGCAGACGGCGGCGTTGATGAACAGCCGCTTGTCGGGATCGGGATACTTGCCCTTCTTGCGCCGCCGCCGCTTCTCGTTGGCGCAGGTCTGTTCGTAGACGATGGCCGAAGTGCCCGTGACCTCGCGCAGTTCGCGCTGGACGGCGTCGAGGCGGTCGCGGTGGAGCACGCGGGTGCCGGGGGGCAGCTCGCCCGCCGAAAAGCGCGTCGGGTCCTCGCTCACCAGCACCACCGGCCGGACGCCCTCGGCCACCAGCTCGTGGATGATCTGCTGGGGCGTCAGCGCGCCTTCGGCCGGCTGACCGCCGGTCATGGCAACGGCATCGTTGTAGAGGATCTTGAAGGTGACGTTGCTGCCGGCCGCCACGGCCGCGCGGATCGTCAGCAGGCCGGAGTGCGTATAGGTGCCGTCGCCCAGGTTCTGGAACATGTGCGGCGTATCGACGAAGCTCTGCGCGCCGACCCAGGGCATGCCTTCCTGCCCCATCGAGACGGTCTGCATCGTCCGCCGCTCGGGCATGTAGTGGGCAAGGCCGTGACAGCCGGTCGCGCCCATCGCGTTCGAGCCGTCGGGCACCAGCGTGCTGGTGTTGTGCGGGCAGCCCGAGCAGAAGAAGGCGGCGCGGATGGCCGTGCGCTGAAGCCCTTGCGCGCCCGCCTCCAGCTCGCGCAGCGCCGCGTCGCGCGCGGCGGCCTCGTCGGTCAGGATGCCGTGCGCGGCCAGCCGCCGGACCAGCGCCTTGCGCACCGCGCCGGGATCGAGCACGCCGATCTCGGACATCAGCGAAGTGCCATCCGGCTCGACCTTGCCCGACAGCACTGGCGCGTCGGCGCGGCCGTAGAATATCCGCGCGAGCTGTTCCTCGACGAAGGCGCGCTTTTCCTCGACCACCAGCACTTCGGCGCTGCCGCCGCAGGCCTCGCGCGCGAAGGCGGCGTCGAGCGGCCAGACGAGGCCGAGCTTGACCACGCGCAGCCCGATCGCCCGGCACTCCGCCGCGCCGAGCCCGAGGTCGGCCAGCGCCTGGCAGACGTCGAGCCAGGCCTTGCCGGCGGTAACCACGGTGAGCCGGCGCTCCGGCGCGTCGTGGCTCACCCGGTCGAGCCGGTTGAGGCTCGCGAACAGCGGCACGATCGGCAGGCGATGCTCGATCACCGCCTCCTCCTGCTGCAGCGCCGACATGTTCTGCCTGAGGTTGGGCGCCGGCCGGCCGGCAAGGTCGGGCATGTGGATCGCAAAGCCGTGCCCCGGCAGCGTCACCGTCGTCGTCAGGTCGAGCGTGTCGGTCACCGTCTTCATGCCGACATAGAGCCCGCTGGCACGCGACAGCGCCCAGCCGAGCTGGCCCATCGACAGGATCTCGTCCGTCGTCGCCGGATAGAGCATCGGCACCATCGCCGTGACCAGCACGTGTTCGGACTGGTGCGCGGTAAGCGAGGACTTGGCGGCGTGGTCGTCGCCGCAGAGCAGCAGCGCGCCGCCGTTCCTGTGCGTGCCCTCGAAGTTCGCCGCCTTGATCGCCTCGCCCGCGCGCTCGACGCCGACGCCCTTGGCGTACCACAGCGCGAAGACGCCATCGACGCGGGGGCGGCCGTACCAGCCGAGCTGCTGCGTGCCGCGCACCGAAGTCGCCGCCAGTTCCTCGTTCAGCCCCGGCTCGAAACGGATGTCGTGCGCCGTCAGCAGCGTCTCGCTCGCCCAGAGCTGCGCGTCGAGCGTGGTGATCGGCGAGCCGCGATAGCCGGTGACGTAGCCGGCGGTGGCGAGCCCGGCGGCCTTGTCGCGCCGCGCCTGCTCGAGCAGCAGCCGCACAACGCCCTGCAGCGCGGAGAGCATCACCTGCCCACCGTCCTGCGTGTACTTGTCATCGAGCGTGACGACCGTCTTGGTCACGATTTTTCCAGTTCTCCAGCTTGCGACGTGGCTTCCCAGATGGGCACCGGCGATGCAAGCGCCAAGCCGCCCCTACGCCGCGGCGGTCAAGCGGCGTTGCATCGGTCGTCGTCCCGGGCTCGACCCGGGACCGCTGGCGGCTTGGCCAAACGTCGCGTCGACGAGGCCAGCGATCCCGGGTCAGACCGGGACGACACCCAAGCAAACGATAGCTTGCAATTGCCCGGTCGGCGGCAATGATGGCCGCGATCCGATGGGGAGATGACATGACCAAAGTGATGGAAGGCGTGCGCGTGCTGGAAGTCGCGCAGTTCACGTTCGTGCCGGCGGCCGGCGCGGTGCTGGCCGACTGGGGCGCGGACGTGATCAAGATCGAGCATCCGGTGCGCGGCGACGCGCAGCGCGGCCTCATCCGCGTCGGCGCCGAGCCGATCGACCCGGAACGCAACACAGTCATGGAGCATCCCAACCGCGGCAAGCGCAGCGTCGGCATCGACATCGCCACCGAAGCGGGGCGCGAGCTGATCTACCGCATCGCCAAGACGGCCGACGTGTTCCTGACCAACTTCCTGCCCGACGCGCGGCAGAAGCTGAAGATCGACATCGAGCATATCCGCGCGGTCAACCCCGACATCATCTATGCCCGCGGCAGCGCGCACGGCGACAAGGGCCCCGAGCGCGAGGTCGGCGGCTATGACGGCACCGCCTTCTGGACGCGCGGCGGCATCGGCTATGCCCTGACGCCCGAGGAACTGCCGGGCGTGATGGCGCAGGGCATCCCCGCGTTCGGCGACACGATCGGCGGCACCTTCATCGCCGGCGGCGTCGCCGGGGCGCTGTTCCACCGCGAGCGGACGGGCAAGGCCAGCGAGGTCGACGTCTCGCTGCTGAGCACGGCGTCCTGGGCCTATGCCTCCAGCATGGCGATGAGCATGGAATACGGCTTCCAGATCCGCTCGCCCTATCCGCGCTCGGGGGCGACGCCGGGCAATCCGTTCATGGGCAACTTCCTCACCTCGGACGGCGGCACGATCAACTTCTGCCACTTGCAGCCCGGCCCCTATATCCGCGACACCTTCGCGCATCTCGGCATGCCCGAGCTGGCCGACGACCCGCGCTTCTGCGAAGTCCACGCGCTGATGCGGAACTGGGAGGAAGGCGGCAGGCTGGTCGCGCAGGCGATCGCCAGCAAGCCCTTCGCCTACTGGCGCGAGCACCTCAAGACGCTGAAGGGCCAGTGGGCCCCGGCGCAGAGCGCCAAAGACCTCGCCGCCGACGAGCAGGCGCTGGCCAACGACATGATCGTCGAGGTGGAGGGCGCGGGCGGCAAGCCGATCAGGCTGATCCGCAGCCCCGTGCAGTTCGACCACGCCCCGCTGGAGACCACCCGCGCGCCGCAGGCCTCGGAGCATACCGAGACCTTCCTGATGGAGTTCGGGCTGGAGTGGGACGAGATCGAGAAGCTCAAGGCCGAAGGCGCGATCGCGTAGAATCGGGGGAGGGACCATGCAGCTCAGCGACTATCAGGACAAATATTCCAGCATCCGCTTCTCGCGCGGGGGCGGTGTGCTGGAGATGGTGCTCCACACGCGCGGGGGGCCGGCGAAATGGGGCTCCTCGGTCGACAGCCTGCACCGCGAGCTGGGCGACGCCTTCCTCGACGTGGCCCGCGATCCCGAGAACCGGGTGGTGCTGCTCACCGGCACGGGCGACAGCTTCATCGCCGATTTCGACCCGGCGCTCACGTTCCACGAAGACGGGCTTCCCGGCATGTGGCCGCGCATCTACGAGGAAGGTGTCGGCCTGCTCAACCACCTGCTGGCCGTGCCGGTGCCGATGATCGCGGCGGTCAACGGCCCGGCGCTGATCCATGCCGAGCTGGCGGTGCTGTGCGACATCGTGCTGGCGTCCGACACCGCCGAATTCGCCGACCTCGCGCATGTGCCCAGCGGCACGGTGCCGGGCGACGGGGTGCACGTCGTCTGGCCGATGCTGCTCGGGCCCAATCGCGGCCGCTATTTTCTGCTGACCGGCGAGCGCATCCCGGCGGCCGAAGCGCGGCAGCTCGGCGTCGTCGCCGAAGTGCTCGCGCCCGACGCGCTGCTGCCGCGTGCCCGCGCGCTCGCCGCGCAGCTCGCCGGGCTGTCGATGCCGGCGCTGCGCCACACGCGCATGCTGCTGGTCAAGGAACTGCGCCGCCGCATGGCCGACGAACTGCACAGCGGCCTCGCCCACGAAGCGCTGGCGACGCTGGTGCGGCAGGCGTAGGTCCTCCCCCGACGGGGGAGGACCTACGCCGCCGCTTTCGCCAGGTTCCCGGCCAGCCTGGGCACTTCGGCGAGCGCGCGCAGCGCGTCGTTGAGGTGGGTGCAGCCCTGCGGCCCGCGCAGTTGCGCCAGCACCGTCTCGCGCACGTCGCAGATGCGCGAGCCGATCAGTCGGCTCGCGTTGTGGATCGCCCCCGGACATTCCCAGAAAGGCAGGATGCGCGCCTCGGGCACGAGCGTCAGAATCTCCAGCGTGTCGGGATCGGCGGTGACGGCAAGGTTGTATTCGTGGATGGCCACGCGGCCGCCGTGCCTGCGCCGGGCGCTGTCCTGGAAGGCGGCGTCGATGCGGATGCGCCCGGCCGCGTCGCGGGTCACGTCGATGCGGCGCGCGCGGCGGAAGGAGGGACCTTCGACGTCGTGGAGCGGGTGCCAGCCTTCGGGATCGGCGGGGTTGCGCACGTCGCCCGCGTCGGCCTCGGCGACGTTCTGCGGCGGGCCTTCGGGGCTGACGCCGCTGTTGCCTTCCTGCAGGCCCCAGCAGACGTTGACCCGGTCCGACATCATCTGCTCGAACTCGGCCGGCGACATGCGCTCGCGCAGCCGCGCCGCCCAGTCGTCATGCCATTGCGACCAGGCGAAGGCGGAAACCAGCGCGGTGCCCGAGATGTCGTCGAGCGGCAGGTAGAGCGGCGCGCCCGATGCGATCAGCTCGGGCATCGTCTCCTTGATGAACAGCCGCAGGTGGTTGCCGCCGCGCACGCCGACCAGCCGGTCCAGCCGCGAGTCCTGCGGCTCGCCCGAGACGGCGGTGATGGTCTTGTCCTGCGCCAGCCGCGCGCGGTAGCCCGCCTCGTCCAGCACGCGGCCCGGGCCGCCGCCCGCCGGCGTGAAATAGTCGCGCGCGCGGCCGACGAACAGGCGGTCGCCCGTCTCGCCGTCGGGCCAGGATACGTCGATGCTGCTGGTCCGGCGGACCGAGCCGGCGGGGCGGACGGGCGCGGGATTTGCTGTCGATCGCGGAGGAGAGGGAAGCGTTGTCGAGGCCATGGCGATATGAATGTTCCCCCTGCGCGCCCCGATTTCAAGACGGGGCTTCAGGTAGGCCCTGCCACCTTCACCAGCAGCTTGCCAACAAAAGAATTGCCGGAGAACACGCTGGCGAACGCCTCCGGCGCGGCGTCGATCCCCTCGACCACGGCTTCGGGCGTCTTGAGCTTGCCCTCCTTGTACCAGCCGGCGATGTCGTTCAGCACCTCGCGGCTGGCCATGACCCCGGCGAAGCCCTTGATCTCCAGCCCCTTGGCCATGATCATGCGATAGAGGAACGGCAGCCGGTCGGGCCCCGGCCCTTCCATGCCGACGCCGTAATAGGCGATGTAGCCGCACATCGGCATGCGCGCGCCGCGGTTGAGCAGCGGCAGCACCGCCAGCGTCACGTCGCCGCCGACGTTGTCGACATAGACGTCGATGCCGTCCGGGCAGGCCGCCTTGAGCTGGTCGGTGAAATCGGGCGCCTTGTAGTCGGCCGCGCCGTCGAAACCCAGGTCGAGCAGCGCCTGGCACTTGTCCGGCCCGCCGGCGATGCCGACCGCCCGCGCGCCCAGGATCTTGGCGATCTGCCCGGCGATCGATCCCACCGCGCCGGCGGCGGCGGAGATCGCCACGGTCTCGCCCGCCTTGACCCGGCCGGTGCCGATGATCGCCGTATGCGCGGTCATCCCCGGCATGCCGAGCGCGCCCAGCGCGGTCGAGACCGGCGCCAGCGACGGATCGACCTTGCGCGGCGGCCCCATGTAGCCGCACTGCGCCGGGTCCACGATGGCATATTCGCGCCAGCCGGTGCGCCCCTCGACCACGTCGCCCACGGCGTAGTCGGGATGGTTGGACTGCACCACTTGCGACACCGTGGGGCCGAACATGACCTCGCCCAGTTCGGTATGCGTCGCGCCGGACAGCAGCGTCTCGTCGATCGAGAAGCGGATCAGCGGATCGAGCGCCAGCCACAGCGTCCTGAGCAGGATCTCGCCTTCCCCCGGCTCGGGAATCGGCACTTCCTCGACGCGGAAGTCGGACGGCCTGGGATTGCCCCTGGCATAGGCGGCGAGCACCACCTGCTTCATGGTTCCGCTCATAAGTCCTCTCGTGATGTTTGCCTCTGGAGTCCGGTCCACACCCGTCGCCCCTGCGCAGGCAGGGGCCTAGATGAGCTATCCTCATCGATGCGACGGCAGCATCAAGACGCTACGTTATCTAGGCCCCTGCCTGCGCAGGGGCGACGGATGAACCGCCGGAGCTACCGGAGCCGCACCGTCACCGCCGACATGCCGCGATGGTCGAGCCCGCGATAGACCGGCTTGGGCTTGTCGGGATCGAGCCGCATCTTCGGGAAGCGGTCCATCAGCCCGTTGATCGCGACGATCATCTCCTGCCGGGCGACATCCATGCCCAGGCAGCGGTGCGGGCCGAAGCCGAAGCCCATCTGGTGGCTCTTGTCGCGGAAGATGTCGAATTCGCCGGGGTTCTTGAATACCGTCGGATCGTGGTTCGCCGCCCCCAGGCACAAGTGGACGCGCACGCCCTCGGGCACGATGACGCCCTCGACCTCGGTGGTCTCGGTGCACAGGCGCGGGAACACCGGATCGGTCGCGCGCCAGCGCAGCCCTTCCTCGACCGCCTGGTCGAGCAGGCCGCGCTCCTTCACGCAGGCTTCCCAGAAGTGGTAGTGGTTCAGCAGCGCGTCGATGGTGATGCCGAGCTGGCGCCAGGTGGTGCCGCCGCCGGCGAAGATCGCCAGCTTGCAATAGCCGAAGATCTCGTCCTCGGTGAACGGGCGCTTCTCGCCGCTCTCCTCGTCGACGATCTCGGCCTGGAGCAGGCCGGCGATCAGGTTGTCGCCGGGCTCGCGGGTGTTCTCGGCGATCAGGTCGCGCAGCGTCTGGTCGACGATGGCGCGCGATTCGGCCGCTTCCTCGGGCTTGAGCCGGGCGGCGCCGAAGGTCGCGCGATCGAGCTGGTAGCGGAACTCGATCACGTCCTCGCCCTCCAGGCCGATGGCGCGGGTGACGGTGGCCATCGGCAGGCGGGCGCAAAGCTCGAAGTTCAGGTCGACCGCGTCCTCGTCGATCAGCCGGTCGAGCAGCGCGTCGACGGTTTCCTCGATCCAGCGCTTGTTCCACCAGTTCAGCACCTTGGGGCGCTTGAACAGCGGCTGCGCGGCCGAGCGCAGGCGCTTGTGCTCCTTGCCGACCATCGACAGGATGGTCTTGCCCACGGTGCGCACGCCGGGGCTTTCGTTGTAGCCTTCGGACGAGAACACCAGGTTCTCGCGGAAGCCGATCTCGCAGGCGCGGTACGAGAAGAACGTATAGCTCTCGCGCTCGACCGGCGAGAACGGGCTTTCCGGCACGCCCAGCAGCTCGCGCAGCGATCCCTTGTGCACCGGCGCGGCGTCGCGCAGCCGGTTCATGTCGTCGGTATAGTCCTTGTCGACATCGGCGCCCGAATTGGCCGACTGGGTGTTGACGTCGAACATCTCCTTGTAGCGCGGATTGTCCGACATCAGCGATGCCAGCGCGTTGGAGCCCTTGCCGGTCATGGGACAGGTCGCCATCTGTTCAGCCTCCTACCTTGCGGCCGGCGCTCAGCCCGCCGTCCACCGGCAGGTTCACGCCGGTGATGTTCGATGCCAGATCCGAGGCGAGGAACATCGCCGCGGCCGCGGTGTCCGCCGGGTCGATCGAGCGGCCGAGCGGATGGGCCTTGCCCATGCTTTCGAGGATCATGTCCTTGTGCGGGCTGTCGGGGTCCATGCCCGAGTAATGCGTCAGCATGCCCGCCGGGCACACCGCGTTGACCCGGATGTTGCGGTCCGCCACCTCGATCGCCAGGCTGCGGGTCAGGTTGACCACCGCGCCCTTGCTGGTGCCGTAGACAACCCCGCCGTAGCCGATCATGCCGGCGACCGATGCGGTGCTGACGATCGCGCCGCCGCCTCCCCGGCCATCGGCGCCCTGCTTCTCGAACTGGCGGATCGCCGCCTGGCTGCCGTAGATCACGCCGTTGATGTTGACGTCCTCGACGCGCCTGATCTCGTCGGGGGTGGCTTCGGTGAAGGACTTGAGCCCCTTGCCGGGCACCGGATTGATGGTGACGCCGGCGTTGTTGTAGATCACGTCGAGCCGGCCGAAGGTCTCGACCGCGAGCGCGACCGCCGCGTCGATCGAGGCCGGATCGGCGACGTTGCACTGCACCGCCCTGATCTGGCCCTGCGGCGCGCCGGCAAGCCGGACCGTTTCCTCGGCCGTCTCGCCGTTGATGTCGGCGGCGATGATCTTGGCGCCGTGCTCGGCCCAGAGCCTGACCGCGGCGCGGCCGACACCCGACCCTGCGCCCGTGATGACGGCGACCTTGCCTTCGAGCAATCCCTGCATCCTATCCCCCGATGTTGAACGTGGTGACCATCTGGAATTCGCGCAGGCCTTCGCGGCCGCGCTCGCGGCCAAGGCCGCTCATCTTGATGCCGCCGCCGCTGGCGTAGCTCGACATGACCGCGCCGTTGACGTTGACCGCGCCCGAGCGGATGCCGAGCCCGACCTCGAGCGCTTTGACCTTGTCCTGCCCCGTGACCCAGGCCGAAAGGCCGAACCGGGAATCGTTGGCCATGGCGACCGCGTGGTCGAGGTCCTTGTAGCCGATGACGGTGACCACCGGGCCGAAGATCTCCTCCTGCGCCGCAGGGTTCGAATTGTCGGGCACGTCGAGGATCGTCGGTTCGAAGTAGAAGCCCTTGTCGAAGCCCGCCGGGCGCCTGCCGCCCGCGACCACGCGGCCGCCGTGCTCGACCGCGGCGGCGGTGAAATGCTCGCACCGCGCGCGCTGGGCGGAGCTGATGACGGGTCCGAGCTGCGTCGCCGCGTCGCCCGCCGGGCCGATCTTCACGTTGGCGAGCGCCGCGGCCATCGCTTCCAGGATCTTGGGCTTGACCTCCTCGGGCACGAAAACGCGCGTGCCGAGCACGCAGCCCTGCCCCGCGTGCGCGGTGCAGACCTGGAGCCCGTGCGCCGCCGCGCGCTCTGCCGAATCGGGCAGGAAGATCGCCGCCGACTTGCCGCCCAGCTCCAGCACCAGCCGCTTGAGCGTGGGCGCCGCCTGCTCGGCGACCTTGGCGCCGACGGTGCACGAGCCGGTGAAGGACACCATGTCGACCGCCGGGTCCGTGGTCATCAGCCGGCCGCCTTCGAGCCCGCTCTCGATCACGACGTTGAGCACGCCGCTGGGAATACCCGCCTCCTCGGCCGCCTCGGCGAAGATCAGCGCGGACAGCGGCGTCAGCGGATTGGGCCGCAGGATCACCGAATTGCCCGCCATCAGCGCCGGCACGACCTTCCAGAAGGCGGTGTAGAACGGCACGTTGTAGGCCGAGATCGCCGAGACCACGCCCAACGGGCGGTAGAGTTTGAGGCTCTGCACTGTGAAATAGGGGTTCACCCGCTCGTGGATCGGCAGCGGGTTTTCCTCGTGCTCGGGCATCGTCAGGAACATGTCGACGATGTCGTCGGTCATGCGCAGCGGCGCATGGACCTGCGCGCCCATCACGGTCGACGAGGCCGGGCAACCCGCTTCGAGGATGGCCAGCTCGCGCAGGCGATCGGCATGCTTGCGCAGCGCCACGGCGTAGCGGCGCATGACCTCGCCGCGCTGCTTCATCGTCAGGCCGCTCCAGCGCCCGTCGTCGAAAGCGGTCCGCGCCGCCGCGATGGCGCGCGCGACTTGCGCCGGGCTGGCGCCGGTCAGTTCATCGACCACCGATTCGTCGGACGGGTTCTCGACGACGAAGCCCTGGCCTTCGCCCTGGATGAAAGCGCCGTCGACATAGCCAGCGTAGGTCACTCGGTCTCTCCCGCGCAGTGTTCCAAACTGCGAATTCTTGTTCGTATGGGGAGAATAACCAAGCCGCAGCGCGACGTCAATCGGAGTCAGGCGCGCAGGCGCGTCGTCCCGGCGAAAGCCGGGACCGCTGGCCTCATCGATGCGCGCTATAGCCGGGCCGCCAGCGGTCCCGGCTTTCGCCGGGACGACGACGACATTACGGCACGATCAGGCCCAGATTTCCGCGTCGGTCGGCACCGGTCGGTTGGCAATGACCATGCCGATGCGCGAGACGTTCATCAGGTGCTTGTAATCGAGGTTCTCGGAAATCGAGTTGCCGCCCCACGAGCCGCAGCCGAGCGTGGTCGTCGGCGCGAAGCCGTTGGTCAGCGAGCCGCCGGCGGTCAGCGAACTGGCCTGGTTGACCACCAGCCGGCTGATCGGCAGTTCCAGCCCGGCGTGGCGGATATTGCCCTCGTCGTGCGAATGCAGCGCCGCCGAATGGCCCGCGCCTTCGACCAGCAGATTCGCCTTGGCAAGTTGCACCGCCTCGGCGAAATCGCCGTAAGGCAGGATCGCGACGACCGGGCAGAGCTTCTCGCGCGCCAGGATGTCGTGCTCGCCCGCGCCCCGGGCCGGCAGCAGAATGATCCGCGCGCTTTCGGGAACGTCGATTCCCACCATCGCGCCGACCGCGCGCGCCGAGATGCCGACCACGTCCTTGTTGAGGTGCCCGCCGGGGAATACCAGGTCGCGCAGCTTCTGGATCTGCTCCGCGTCGTCGGTGAACCAGACCTGGCCCGTGCCGGTGAACGCCCGCACCGTCTCCTCGTAGATTTCGCGGGGCGTGAGGACGAACTGCTCGTGGCTGCATATGATGCCGTGGTCGAACGCGGCGCCGGCGACGATCTTGCCCACCGCATCGGCCAGGTCCACGCCGCGGTCGATGATCACCGGCACGTTGCCCGCGCCGACGCCGAACGAGGGCCGGCCCGACGAATAGGCCGACTTCACCATCGCCCCGCCGCCGGTGGCGACGACCACGTCAACCGTTTCCATGAGCTGCTGCGTGCGGGCGATCGAGCCGTTGCGGACGACCTGGATGAGGTCCTGCGGTCCGCCGTGGCGACGGACGATGTCCATGAAGGCGTCGGTCAGGTGTTCGGCGCACTGCTGCGCCTTGGGGTGCGGCGCGAAGATCACCGCGTTGCCGGTCTTGAGCGCGAACATACCGTTGCACATCGGCGTGACCACCGGGTTAGTGATCGGCGTCACCGCGCCGACGACGCCCATCGGCTTGGCGACGAGGACCATGTTGTTTTCCGCGTCCTCTTCGATGATGCCGCGGCTCTTCTTGCCCTTGAGGCTGTTCCAGATGGCGCGGGCCTTGCCCTTCTTCTTGACGACCTTGTCCTCGAAGTTGCCGATCCCGGTCTCGTCGACCGCCATGCGCGCCAGCGGTTCGGCGTTGTCGTAGACGTACTTGCCGATGTCGCGGACGATCGCGTCGACCTGCGCCTGCTCGAAAGGCTCGAAATCCGCCTGGGCGATCCGCGCTCGCGAAACGAGCGCCATGACCTCCGGGTCGATCGAGAATGCGCTGTCCGACGTGCTCATAGCCTGCTCCTCATCCGGGAAATCCGTCCCTGCCGCCGCATGGGGCAGGTGCCATGCCAAGGTGGTATGCCGCGCGTCCATACGCAACTACGCCCGATCGGCAAAGTGCCGATAAACGGCCCTCGAACAGCCTGTTGCCTCGGCCCGGAGCGGTCCCTATGCGGAGGCCAAACGGACTCGGGCAGCATCGCCGCTGCGAGCCCCGTGGGGAGCAAGAATATGAATTATACCGATTTCCTCCAGCAGCAGTGCTATATCGACGGCATCTGGTGCGACGCGGATTCGGGCGCGACGATCGACGTGAGCGATCCCGGCTCGGGCGCCAGGCTGGGCACCGTGCCGAAAATGGGCGCCGACGAAACGCGCCGCGCGATCGACGCCGCCGAAGCCGCGCTGCCCGCCTGGCGGGCGAGGACGGCGGGCGAGCGGTCCAGGCTGATCCGCCGGGTCTACGACCTCATGATCGAGCACCAGGACGCGCTGGGCGAGCTGCTCAGCCGCGAGCAGGGCAAGCCCTTCGCCGAGGCGAAAGGCGAGGTCGTCTACGGCGCCGGCTTTGTCGAATGGTTCGCCGAGGAAGGCAAGCGCGCCTATGGCGACGTGATCCCCAGCCACGCGGCGGACAAGCGCATCGTCGTCATCCAGCAGGGCCTCGGCGTCGTCGGCGCGATCACGCCGTGGAACTTCCCCAACGCGATGGTCACGCGCAAGCTCGCCCCGGCGCTGGCGGCGGGCTGCACGATCGTCGTCAAGCCCGCCAGCGCCACGCCCTATTCGGCGCTGGCCATCGCGCGGCTGTGCGAGATGGCGGGCATCCCGGCAGGCGTGGTCAACGTCGTCACCGGCAGCGCGGGCGCCATCGGCGGCGAGCTGACCGCCAATCCCAAGGTCCGCAAGATCACCTTCACCGGCTCCACCGAGATCGGCCGCCAGCTCCTGCGCGAAAGCGCCGACACGATCAAGAAGTGCTCGATGGAACTGGGCGGCAACGCGCCGTTCCTGGTGTTCGACGACGCCGACGTCGACGCCGCGGTCGAGGGGGCGATGATCTCCAAGTTCCGCAACAACGGCCAGACCTGCGTGTGCACCAACCGCTTCTACGTGCAGGCCGGCGTCTATGACGAGTTCGCCGCCAAGCTCGCCGCGCGGGTCAAGGCGATGAAGGTGGGCTACGGCATGGACGCGGGCGTCGACGCCGGCCCCCTGATCGACGAGGCGGCGGTGGAGAAGGTCGAGGAGCACCTGGCCGACGCCCTCGCCGGCGGCGCCACGCTGCTCGCCGGCGGCCGGCGCAGCGCGCTGGGCGGCACTTTCTTCGAGCCCACCGTCATCGCCGGCGTCAAGAACGACATGAAGCTCGCGCACGAGGAGACCTTCGGCCCGCTCGCCGGCGTGATCCGCTTCACCGACGAGGACGAGGCGATCCGCCTGGCCAACGACAGCGAATTCGGCCTCGCCAGCTATTTCTATTCGCGCGACCTCGGCCGCGTGTGGCGCGTGGCAGAGGCGCTGGAGGCGGGCATGGTCGGCATCAACACCGGCCTCATCTCCACCGAAGTCGCGCCCTTCGGCGGCATCAAGCAGTCCGGCCTCGGCCGCGAAGGCTCGAAGTACGGGCTGGAGGACTACATGGAGACGAAGTACCTCTGCATGGGCATCTGAAGCCCGGCCGGGCCCTGCCTCCCCCTCACCCCTCGATCGCCTTCGCCGCCGCGCACCATTCGCCGAAGTGGTGGATGCGTTCCCAGAACAGCGCGCGGGTGCCGGCGAAGTTGTGCATGTGGCCCATGCGCGGGCAGACGAACAGGTCGAAGCTCGGCGCCGAGCGGAAGGCGCGGGCCTCGCCGGGCGGATCGAGCACGAGATCGCGCTCGCCCATCGCGCTGAGCACCGGCACCGCGACCGCCGCCGCCTCGGCCGCGACGATGCCGGGGGTCAGCGTGAAGCGCGTCGCCTCGCTGGGGGTGGTGTAGGAATTCCACGGCGCCGGATCGTGCTCGCCCGAGGGGCGCGCGCCGGCGAGGATGCCCCGGGCGATGCCCTCGTAATGCGCGAGATCCTGTTCGACCACGTCCTGCGGCACGTCGTCGTAGTGGAAGCCCCAGGCCAGCGCCTTCCAGGCGGCGTCCTGCGCCGCTTCCCCCGCGGCGGCGGCGACCGCGGCGGCGTTGATGATCCCGCCCGGCCGATCGGGCGGGACATCGCGCGAGAACCAGGGCGTGACGATCGGCACGCCGCCGGGCGGCGACGCCGGATGGCTGTGCACCGCGCTGAAGCCCAGCACGCCGATGCCGTCGAAGCAATCGTGGCGCGCCTGCTGCACGATCGTCAGGCTGCCGCCGGTCGACTGGCCGATGCCGATCCGCACCGGCTGCAGCACCGGCGGATAGCCGGACGCGAGGATGCCGTTGGCCAGGCGCAGCAGCACTTCCTGCTCGGCCGCCAGCGCCGCGCGCGTGACGTTGCCGAAATCGAGCGCTTCCGGGCGGTGGCGCGAGCCGTCGCCCGAGCCGAGATGGTCGAGCGCGACGAAGATCCAGCCGCGCGCGACGTGGAAATCGGCCTGCGCGCGCCAGCCGGCGGCGGGTCCCGGCCCCGGCAGCGCGTGGGTGAAGTAGTGCCGCGTATAGCCGCCGCCCGGCTTGGCGAAGCAGACCACCGGCCGCGCCGGCAGGTCGGCCGGATCGGGCAGCGCCACGGTGAGCGCGATCTGCGCCGGCTCGCCGAGGTCGACCGCATTGGTCACGTCGATGCGCAAGTCGATTGTCCGGCCCATGCTCTCCCGTCCCTTTCGCGGCATTTGACGGGGCCTGTTTGACCGGGCTTGGGCCGCCGCGTCAAAGCGAATCCCGCCTGGCCGCCGCCAACCGCGTTGACGCCCGGCGGCAAAGGCATATCCTTTTCATATCAAGGACGGCGCCGCCGGGCAGCGGCCGCCGCGATCGGGAGATGCCGGGACCATGACGCGCAGACCTGCGGCCGAACACAAGTCCGTTTCGGACCTGTTGTCCGCGCTGGAGCTGCGCGGGCAGACCTGGTGCTACGGCGATCTCGGCCAGGACGCCGGCTTCTCGGTGCCGCCCTGCGACGCCGTGCTGTTCCACGCCGTGCTGCACGGGCCGGTGCGCGTCGCCTGCGCCAGCGGGGCGCGGATCGAGCTGGGCCCCGGCGACGCGGCGTTCGTCCTGTCGGGCGAGGCGCATGCGCTGCGCACCGGCCCGTGCAGCCCGGCGGCGACGCACGCGTTCCTGCGCGACGAGCCGAGCGTCGACGTGCCGCCGAGCCTCGCCATCGGCGCCGGCGCCCCCGCCGCGCGCGTGCTCAGCGGCAAGCTGCGCGCGAACTGGCCGGGCGAAGTCGACCGCGCGACGCTGCCCGCCCTGCTGCCGCTCGGCCAGGGCGACGCCGGCCCGCTCGCCGCGCTGCTGCGGCCGCAGGCGCTGCCGCTGGCGGGCATCGGCCCGGGATCGGCGGCGCTGCTGACGCGGCTTGCCGCGATGATGCTGGTCGCGGGGCTGCGCGCCGATCCGCGCTGCCGGCAGATATTCGCGCCGCAGCGCCGCGATCCCATCGCCGACGCGCTGCGGCTGATCGCGGCCGACCCCGCCGCGCCGTGGACGGTCGAGCGGCTGGCCCGCTCGGTCGGCATGGGCCGGTCGAACTTCGCCGCGCATTTCACCCGGCAAACGGGGCGGGCGCCGATGGACCTGGTCGCCGAGCAGCGCATGGAGCACGCCGTCGGCCTGCTGCGCCAGGGCAAGCTCAAGATCGCCGAGATCAGCGAGATGGCGGGCTACGGCTCGGAGGCCGCCTTCAGCCGCCGCTTCACCCGCCATTTCGGCATCTCGCCGAGCCAGATGCGCGAGCGCGCGCGCCACGGTGCGGCGGAGGACAAGCAGGCGGGCCCCGCGTTCCAGCCGCTGCTCGCCGGCCGGCTCGGCCCGGGCGCGGCGGCGCTGGTGCGCCAGCGGGGACGGTGACGCGCCGGCCCGGCGGCGGCTGGACGATCGGGCATGGCGCATGGAGAGGCGGCCATTGCCGCCCGGCGGCGGCCGGACGATGACGACGCTAACAAGAGCAAGAAGGAACCGGAGAGCATGTCCACGCAAACGCTCGCGCGCCCGCAGGCCAGGTCGACGATCAGGATCATCGACGCCGACACGCACCTGACCGAACCGCACGACATGTGGATCAAGCGCGCGCCCGCCGCGATCCGCGACCGCGTGCCGCAAGTGAAGATGCTGAACGGCGTGCGGAGCTGGGTAATCGACGGCGACAAGTCGATCGGCACCGGCGCGCATCCCAATTCCTCGGTACTCAGGCAGGGCGGCAAGGTCCGCGACCTCGACACTTTCCTCAAGCTCCAGTTCGAGGACGTCCACGCCGGCTCCTCGAACGTCAAGGAACGGCTCAAGGTGATGGACGAGGCCGGCATCCACGCCCAGATCGTCTACCCCAACATCCTGGGCTTCGGCGGGCAGGCCTCGGCCAAGGTCGACCCCGAGCTGCGCCTGGCCACGGTCAAGATCTACAACGACGCCATGGCCGAGTTGCAGGAGGAAAGCGGCCAGCGCCTGTTCCCGATGGCGCTGCTGCCCTGGTGGGACGTCAAGGAAGCGGTCAGGGAGACCGAGCGCTGCGCCGCGATGGGCCTGCGCGGGATCAACATCAACTCCGACCCGCACACCGTGCGCGGCGACGACGGCGAGTTCATCCCCGACCTCGGCACCGAGCACTGGTTCCCGCTCTACGAGCTGTGCAACGACCGGAACATCCCGATCAACTTCCACATCGGCGCGTCCGAGACCGCGATCGACTGGATGGGACAGCAGGGCTGGCCCTCGCTGCCCTACGACCTGCGCTCGGGCATTTCGGGGGCGATGATCTTCTTCAACAACGGCAAGACCGTCTCGAACCTGATCTATTCGGGCATCCTCGACCGCTTCAAGAACTTAAAATTCGTCTCGGTCGAAAGCGGCATCGGCTGGGTGCCGTTCCTGATGGAAGCGCTCGACTACCAGCTTGCCGAGATCGCCGAGACCAAGGGCTTCGAGAAGAAGCCCTCGGAATACTTCCGCAGCAACTTCTACGCCTGTTTCTGGTTCGAGAAGAAGGACATATCGGACATGCTGCACAAGGTCGGCGTCGACAACTGCCTGTTCGAGACCGATTTCCCGCACCCGACCTCGCTCTATCCGATCGACAACCTGGAGGAGCGCCTCTCCAGCCTCACGCAAGAGGATCGGGCCAAGGTGCTGAGCCTCAACGCGGCCAAGCTCTACAACATCGCGGTGTGAGCGGGCCGCCGCGCGTCGGCAGCCTTGCGGCCGGCGGCGGAATAGGCTTTCGCTTGGCCGATACGAAACGAGCGGGAGCGGCCCCATGAGCATCGAACTTCCTCCCCTGCGGCCGGGCCGCGCCGCGCCGCCCGATCTCGCCGAGCGGCGGGCGCAGATGCAGGCGGCGGTCGACGCGGGGGCGTGGAAAACGCGCAAGCCTCCGCTCGAGACCACGCTGGCCGGGCTGCGCACGCTGCGCTTCCGGCCCGAGGGAGCGCCGCGCGGCTACGTGCTGCAACTCCACGGCGGCGGCTTCCGCATCGGCCGGCCCGAGTTCGAGAGCCTGTTCGCCGAGGCGCTGGCCGAGCGCTGCGGCGTGGAAGTGGTCGTGCCGCAATACCGGCTCGCCCCCGAAGGTCCCTTCCCCGCCGGCCTCGCCGACGCAACCGCCGCGCTGGCCGGACTGCGCGAGGAGATCGGCGCGGCGCCGCTGATCGTCGGGGGCGATTCGGCGGGCGGCGGGCTCGCTGCCGGCCTCGCCGTGCTGGCCGCGGCGCGGGGCGGCCCGCCGATCGACGGGCTGGTGCTGCTCTCGCCCTGGCTGGACCTGCGCGTCTCGGCCCGCAGCTATGCGGCCAACGCCGCCACCGATCCCATGTTCTCTCGGGATTCGGCCGAGATCGCCGCCGAGCTTTATCTCCAGGGCTTCGACCCGGCGCACCCGCTCGTCTCGCCGCTGCTGGCGCCAATCGCGACGTTCCCGCCGACGCTCATCAGCGTCGGCACCGGTGAAGTGCTCTACGACGATTCGCGCCTGTTCCATGACAAGCTGGCCGCCGCCGGCGTGCCGTCGACGCTGAGCACCGTCTCTGGCATGGAGCACGTCGCGGTGGTGCGCGGGCTGGACATGCCGGGCGCGCCGGAAACGCTGGCTGCGGTCGTCGATTTCGTCGAGGCCCTGCTGCGGCGCTGACCGCGCTTTCGCCCTTCGCTGCGGGAAACCGCGCCGCGCGCATTGCCCCAACCGCTCGGCCGGTGCCAATAGGGGCGGCATGATCGCGCGCGCCCTGATCCCGCTCCTCGCTCTCCCTCTCGCCCTCGCGCTCCATGCCTGCAGCGAGCCGCCGGAACCGAAGCGAAGCCTCGTCGGCGATTTCGCCGCGCCGGGCGCCTATGCGCTCGCCGGCGACACCCTGACCGTGTGGAAGCGCGTCCAGCAGCCCGATGGCGCCTGGCGCTTCCATTCCTATGCGATCACGTCGGGCGGCGCGGTCGAATACCTGGAGGAACTGGAGCGCGTCGGCGCGCCGGACAATCCCGAGGCCGCGCAGGACTTCCGCGAGCATCGCCGCGGCTTCACGCTGCCGCAGGACGAGTTCGAGGCGCTGCGCGCGCAGGCCGCGCTGCTGCGGCCCGCCGCGCTGGGGCCCGACGATCCCGTCGGCGGCTATGGCGGCGAAGTCCTGCCGCGCGGCTGCGCCCCCGACGCCGCGCAGCCGCGCATCGCCGGGATCAACTTTCTCAACCGGGCCAACTGGGGCGGCTTCGTCCTGCAGCCCGGCTGTGACACCGTAGACGCCGCGGCCGCCGCCGCCGCAATGCGCGATATCTTCGACCGGCTGGAACGGGCGACCGGCGGGCAGGCGCACCAGGCGCGGCGATAGACTGCGAAAATCCGGCGCGCCGATCGGCCCGGCGCCGGTTGACCGTGCCCGCCCCGATCGCTAACAAAGTGATCAGCGCCGCTCTCCCCGCGCGGGGAGGATCGAGGATGGGGAGAGACCGAATGACCGACAAGCCACTCGCCGGAAAAGTCGCGCTGATCACAGGCGCCGGGCGCGGAATCGGGCGGGTGATCGCGCTGCGGCTCGCGCAGGACGGCGCGCGTATCGTCGCGCACTACGCGCACAGCAAGGCGGGCGCCGAGGAGACCGTCGCCGCGGTCGAGGCAATGGGCGGCAGCGCGGTCGCCTACCAGGCCGACATCGCCAGCCGCGCCGAAGTGCGGGCAATGTTCGCGCGGATCGACACCGATCCCGGCCGGCTCGACATCGTCGTCAACAATTCGGGCGTCAGCGCCGGCGGCACGCTGGCCGAGGTCAGCGACGAGGACGTCGCGCAGATCTTCGGGATCAACCTCTTCGGCCCGCTCTACATCGCCAGCGAGGCGGCGACGCGGCTGGCGGACAACGGCCGCATCATCAACTTCGGCTCCTCGGTTGCCAAGTATCCGCTGGCCGGCGCCGGGCTCTATTCGGCGGCGAAGAAGGCGATCGAGAGCTTCACCGAAAGCTGGGCGCGCGAACTGGGCGCGCGCGGCATCACCGTCAACACGGTGATCCCCGGCGCGACCAGCCCCGGGATGATCGACGCATCGCCCGAATATACCGAGTTCTTCGCCAGCTCATCCCCCTTCAAGCGCATCGGCACGGCCGAGGAGATCGCCGCCGTGGTCGCTTTTTTGGCTTCTCCGCAAGCAAGCTGGGTTACCGGCGGCAACATTCTCGCTAATGGCGCGGCCAACACCTGACCGTTGGAGAGACGAATCATGACCTATAGAGTAGCCCTCGTGACCGGCGCCGCCGCCGGCATCGGCGCGGCCTGCGCCAGGCGGCTGGCCAGAGACGGCGTGGCCGTCGGCGTGCTCGATCTCGACGAGGCGCGCTGCGCCGATACGGTCGAGGCGATCAAGGCGGCCGGCGGCAAGGCGATCGCGCTCGGCGCCGACGTCTCGCAGCGCGCGCCGGTCAAGGCCGCGGTCGAGAAGCTGCGCGACGCCTTCGGCCCGGTCACCATCCTGGTCAACAACGCCGGCGTCACCGACTTCACCCCCTTCGAGGAACTGACCGAGGAGCGCTGGGACTTCATCTACGCGGTGAACGTGCGCGGCCCCTTCCTGCTCACCCAGGAAGTGCTGCCCGACATGAAGGCCGCCAAGTGGGGCCGCATCGTCAACATCTCGTCCTCCTCGGCGCAGACCGGGGCGATCAACATGATCCCCTATTCCTCGTCGAAGGGCGCGGTCGTCACCATGACGCGCTCGATGGCGCAGGAATTCGGCCCCTACGGCATCACCGTCAACAACATCCCGCCCGGCTCGGTGATGGGCACGATCATGTCCGAGGCCAACCGCGACCGCTTCCAGATCCCCACCGAGGTGCTGCTGCAGACCGTGCCGGTGCGCCGCCTGGGCGAGCCCAACGACATCGCCAACGCCTGCGCCTGGCTGTGCCTGGAGGAATCGGGCTACGTCACCGGCCAGACGATCGGCGTCAACGGCGGCCGCGTGGTGAGCTGATCCGGGCACGGGCGACGAAGGCGGCCGGCACGTGCCGGCCGCCCCGCCTATGCGCGCCGCAGCCTGGGGCGCGGCGCGCGAAGGGGTGTCTGCAGCCACCCCGAGGGGCACGGTGCCCTGACGCGGAAGGGAGGGGCCGCGGGCCGGCACCGAGCTGACAGAAAAGTAAGCGGCCGCGCCGGATTTTCAATCGGTGCCCGCCCGGCATGGAACCCGCCTGTGCCGTTTCGCGACAGGTGACGATCGCGCGATACGCTCTTCCGCAAACCGGCGCGCGACGGCAAAAGACCGCCCATGCCGACGCTGATCCTGCTCGCCCTTTCCAACGTCTTCATGACCGCCGCCTGGTACTGGCACCTCAAGGGCGGCCCGCAGGTGGCGATGGCCCGGCCGCTCGCCTACGTCATCGCGATAAGCTGGGGCCTGGCGCTGGTCGAATACTGCCTGGCGGTGCCGGCCAACCGCATCGGCTATGCCAGCGGCTGGAGCGCCGGCCAGCTCAAGATCGCGCAGGAGGCGATCGCGCTGATCGTCTTCGGGGTGTTCATGGTCGCCGTGCTGGGCGAGACGCTCGGCTGGCGCCATTTCGCCGCCTTCGCCTGCATCATGGCCGCGGTCGGCTTCCTTTTCCTGGGGAAGTGACGCCGGGCGGCGGGGCCCGGTCCCGGTCGAGTTCCTCGAACGGGAAGCGGTCGCGGATGCGGGCGTTGAAATAGCGCCCCTTGGAAAACGCCTCGGTCAGGCCCTCGGCGACATGGCCCGGCACCATGAAATAGCGATAGCGCCGTCCGGTCACGAACGTGACCTCCAGCGCCGCCCCGGCGCGGTCATAGGCGAAGCTGCGGATGACGCTCGACGGCATGGGACGATAACGCGCAAGGCCCTGCCGGCGGTTCCCTGCGGCTTCGGCAGGGCCATCGGACCGGACTGCCCCTAATCCGCCCCGTCCACCTCCAGCGCGCCGATCCGCAGGCGGTCGATGCGCGCATCGCGCAGGCGCAGGCGGCCGATCGACAGGCGGCCGATGGCGACCGCGCCGATCGCCACCGCGCCCATCGCCAGCGCCCCGGCCGAGCCCGCGCCGAGGCTCGCCGCCGGCAGCGCGACAGGGCGGGCGGGCGGCGGCGCCGCGGCCGGCTCACTCGGCGGCGTCGGCTTGTCCGTCATCGCTGTTCTCCGCTTCGATCTCGGCCGCCTTGGCCTCGACCAGCGCGACGATATGGTCGAGCATGGCCTCGCTGGTCACGTGGTGGTCGGTCACGCCCGAAAGATAGACCATGTGCCGGCCGCTGCCGCCGCCGGTCACGCCGATGTCGGTCTCGCGCGCCTCGCCCGGCCCGTTGACGACGCAGCCAAGCACCGAGAGCGACAGCGGCGTCTTGATGTGCTGAAGCCGGGCTTCCAGCGTCTCGACCGTGCGGATCACGTCGAACCCCTGCCGCGCGCAGGAGGGGCAGGAGACGACGCGCACGCCGCGCGTGCGCAGGCCCAGCGCCTTGAGGATCTCGAAGCCGACGCGCACCTCTTCCTCGGGCTCGGCCGAGAGCGAGACGCGGAGGGTGTCGCCCACCCCGGCCCAGAGCAGGTTGCCGATGCCGATCGCGCTCTTGACGGTGCCGCCGATCAGCCCCCCCGCCTCGGTGATGCCGAGATGCAGCGGGCAGTCCACCGCGTCGGCCAGGCCCATGTAGGCGGCAACCGCAAGGAACACGTCGGAAGCCTTCACCGCCACCTTGTATTCGTGGAAATCGTGGTCCTGCAGCAGCTTGATATGGTCGAGCGCGCTCTCCACCAGCGCCTCGGGGCAAGGCTCGCCGTACTTTTCGAGGAGGTCCTTCTCCAGGCTGCCGGCGTTGACGCCGATGCGGATCGCGCAGCCGTTGGCCTTGGCCGCGCGCACCACTTCGGCGACGCGCTCCGACGAGCCGATGTTGCCCGGATTGATGCGCAGGCAGGCGGCGCCGGCGTCCGCGGCTTCGAGCGCGCGCTTGTAGTGGAAATGGATGTCGGCGATCAGCGGCACGCGCGCGGCGCGGGCGATGGCGCGGAAGGCGGCGGTGCTCTCGACATCGGGGCAGGAGACGCGCACGAGGTCCGCGCCCGCGTCCTCGCAGCGGCGGATCTGGTCGATCGTCGCCGCCGCATCGGCCGTGGGCGTGTTGGTCATCGTCTGCACGGTGATCGGCGCATCGCCGCCGACGGGCACCGCGCCCACCATGATCTGCCGGCTCTTGCGGCGCGCGATGTCGCGCCAGGGTCTGATCGAAGACATCGATTAGTTCCGCGTTTTAAATCAGAAGTTGATACAATTTACAGGGTCCCAGGATGGAAATCCGGAGCCGTCTCCGATCCTCCACCGCAGCGCGACTGGGCATGACAGCAAGGCGGACAGGACCGTTCATGCGGCGGCCCATAGCAGTTGGTAACGAATTAGGAAAACGACAAGCGGACCGGCGGAGGGACAGATCGCAGGGAGGCCACGCGCTAGCTCAGCCTCAGCGCGAACAGGAACTCCTCGTCCCGCTGCGCGCCGACCCGGAAATGGATGTCGGCGACCTTGGCGAAGCCGTAGCGGGCATAGAACCGCTGCGCGTCCGTGTTGCCGCTCCAGACCGAGAGCTGGACCGCATCCGCGCCCCATGCGCGTGCCTCGCCCAGCGCCCCGTCCATCAGCGCCGCGCCGATGCCCCGGCCGGTCATGCCGGGCGCGGTGTAGAGCTGCTTGATCTCGGCCGGGCGCACCGCTTCGTCATGCGCGGCGAGCGTGCTGGGGAGCGCCAGCTTGCAGTAGCCGGCCAGCGCGCCGTCCAATTCGCCGGCCAGCTCGGCCAGGCGATAGCGCCGCGCGGGATCGGCCAGTTCGGCGGCGACGGCCTCCGGCGAATGCGTCTCGGCCAGGAAGGCGGCGAGGTCCTCGGGCCGATACATGTGCCCGAACTTGGCGACGAAGCTGTCGCGCCCGAGCGCCGAGAGCGCCGGCACGTCCGCCGCGGTCGCATCACGCAGGATCAGCTCGCCCAATTTTCCGCCTCCCCCATCAAGCCTGCCCGGCCATCATGCGTGCTTGTCCGCCTTGCGCCGGCCCATGCGCATGCCCGTCTCCAGCCGCTGGCGCAGCGCGCGGTAGTAGGCTTCGAGGAAGGGCCGCGCGTCGCCGCTGCCCGAGGTCCAGCCGATCTTGCCGCAGATCGTTTCGTAGACCGCCTGCATCGCCTCGGGCCGGTTGCCGCGCAGCACGCGTTCCAGCATCTGCAGCTCGTACTCGCCATAAACCGAAAGCTCCGCCTCGCCGAAGCGATAGGCGCCGGCCGCGGCCGGGAGGGCCGCCGGCGCGGCGAGCGACATCGCCGCCTCCAGCCGGCGCCGGGGCGCCTCGACCACCCAGCTTCCGGCGATGAGGTCGCCCGCGCGCAGCCGGTCCGCGTTGAACAGCGGGAACAGCGCGAAGATCAGGAACCAGGCGACGGCGGCGATGCCGGCCACGCCCATGTCGCCGCCCCCTCCGTCATTGGCGCCGGCCTGCGCGAGGAACACGATCGGCAGGAACAGCTCGATATCGCGCAGCAGATTGCGGGCGATCACCATCTCGGCGGAAAGCCTGCCGCCATCGCGCGCGGCGATGCGGATGCCGGCGATGCGCTTGCCCGGCGTCGCGCCGCGCGGGCCCAGCTCGAAGAACAGGAAGTAGGCGTTGCGCAGCAGGAACATCGCCGCGATCCAGACGATGAACAGGAACTGCAGCAACTGGCCGAGCGGCCCCCTGGCGTTCAGGCTCGCGCCCACCGCGCCGCCCGCCACCGAGATCAGGATCACCGTCGTCGCGACCATCAGCAGGCCGATGAAGAACAGGTCGAGCAGCAGCGCGGCGGCGCGCGCGCCGCGACTGGCCAGCGTCAGCGGCAGGGTCACGCCTTCGGGCGTGACCATCACCCGGTCGCGCCCGCTGCGGCCCGCCGCATGCGCAAGCGGCCTGTCGGGGGCGGCGGCGGTCACGGCGTGCCGCCCTCGTCCGCGCGGCGGCGGAACAGGAAGAAGTAGCTGATCCAGAAGAACAGCATGAAGCCGCCCACGCCCAGCCGGCCGGGCGTGTGGTTGATGAGCTGGCGGCCGAAACCTTCGAGCAGCGCGGCGACGATCAGCATCAGGATCACCCCCGCCATCACCTGCGAGGCGCGGCGCCCGGCCTCGCCGGCGGCGTCGAGGATCGAGCGCTCGCCGGGAAAGGCCATCGACCGGCCGATATGCAGCCCCGCCGCGCCCGACAGCAGGATGGCGAAAAGCTCGGTCGTGCCGTGGATCGCGATCCAGGCGGCGAAGTCCAGCGTCAGCCCGGCGCCGTGGTACAGCCACAGCATCGCGCCGAGCACGGCGGTATTGTGCACCAGCAGCATCAGCGAGGGCACGCCGAAGGCGAAGCCCAGCGCGAAGGCGAGGATGGAAACCTGCGCGTTGTTGCCGAACAGATAGGCGGCGAAGGCGGCGAGCGGCTCCTGCGTCTGGTCCGAGAACAGCGTATCGTGCAGCACCTGCGGGCTGGCGCCCGGCGCGCGCGCGTCGGCGAACTGGCCGGGGATCAGCGCGTGGTACCATTCGGCGTCGCCCGCGACGAGCAGCCAGCCGACCGCCGTGCCCGCGACCATCACCGCCAGCGCCAGCAGCACGTCGAGCCACATCGCCCGCACCGCCGCGCTCCAGCCGCCGCCGAGGAAGCGCCGCAGCCACGAGCCGAGCGAGGCGCGCGGCCCGTAGACGATGAACCAGGCGCGCTGGACGAGCGCTTCGAGATAGGCCAGCGTCGCCGCGTCGAGCGAGGTCTCGCGGGCGATCGACAGGCTGGAGGCGACGGTGCGGTAGAGCACCGGCAGCGCCAGCACGTCCTCGTCGGAGAGCTTGCGCAACTGCCCCTTCTCCATGCGCGTGACGATGGCCTCCAGCCGCTTCCAGTCCCCCTCGCGCTCCAGCCGGAAGCGGTCCGAGCGCAGGGCGGCGGCTTCGAGGGCGGCGATGTCGGGCCGGGCGGCCATCAGTGTTTGCCTCGCGCAGAGGCGCGAACAAGCATCATCATCCGATCGCCCCCGCCCGCTTGATCGCCAGGTACGCGTCGATCAGCCGCGTGCCGATCTGGTCGTGCGGCGCCTCGATCACGTCGACGCCCAATTGCTGCAGCCGCCGCGTCACCAGCGCGCGCTGGCGCAGGAGCGAGTCGGCGGTGACCGACATGGCGAGCGCCTGCATGTCGGCCGGCTCGGCGGCGGCGATCTCCTCCAGCTCCGCGTCGGCCATGGTGACGAACAGGACGACATGGCGCGCGACGAGCCGGCCGATCGATTCGATCATCAGCTCGGCGCTGGTCGGGTCGGTGAACTCGCTGAACACGACGATCAGCGAGCGGCGCTGCAACCGCCCGGCGAGCGTCGCCAGCGCCAGCGTGAAGTTGGGTTCCTGCGCGTGGTAGTCGAGCCCGGCGGCGGCGCTCTGCAGGCGGTGGAACTCGCGCGCGTCGGCCATGAAGGGGGTGGACACCTCGGGCCGCGCGGCGAAGCCGAACAGCGCCACCCGGTCGCCGCTCTTGAGCGCGACATAGGCGGTGGCCAGCGCGGCCGAGACGGCCCGGTCGATCCGGGGCAGGCCCTTGACCGGCTCGCACATCGCCTGGCCGCAGTCGAAGGCGAAGACGATCTGGTTGTTGCGCTCGGTCTCGAACTCCTTGGCATAAAGGTGGACGTGGCGGGCCGAGCTTTTCCAGTCGATACGGCGGCGGTCCATGCCCGGCCGGTATTCGGTCAGCGCCTCGAACTGCGTGCCCTCGCCGCGGATGCGCCGGGCGATGAGGCCGAACTGCGCGTCCTTGAGGAAGGTCTGAAACGCGGGCGAGCGGATGTCGGCGATGTTGGGCCAGACGCGCACCGCCCGGTCGAGCGAGCGCGTCGCCTGCCGCGCGCCCAGCCCCAGCGGCCCGGCCCAGCGTAGCCAGAGGCGCTCCACCCGGCCGGTGCCGCGACGGCCCGCCGCGAAGGCGAACGCGCCGCGCCAGGTCGCGCCCTCGCGCTGGAGCGCAAAGGCGGCGCGGCCGCCGGGCGCCAGCCGGGGATCGAGCGAGACCGCCGCCTCGACCCGGCTGCGCTGGCCGCCGGCGAAGGCGGCGTCGACCAGCAGCTCGTGGCGCGCGCCCACCTCGACATCGGCCGGCACCGTCACCTCCGCGTCGCGCAAGCGCCCGGCAACGAGCGCGTCGGCAAGCACCAGCAGCAGCAGCGTCCCGCCCAGCGCCGGCGCCGCGACCCACGCCCCCGGCGCCGCCGCCGCGACGACCAGCGCCACCGGTGCCGCCAGCGCGACGAGGATCGCGGCGCGGAGCGTGGGAACGATCATGGGCCGGACGGCCGTTGCGCGTGGCCTTCGACAAGCTCAGGCTGAGCGGATGTTCTTATGTAACCCGAACCCGCTCGTGCTGAGCTTGTCGAAGCACACGCGCCGGCTTGGCCCCGGACACTCCTCACCGCGGCGCCTCGGTCTGGCGCACGAGGTCCTCGACCAGTGCCTCGACCCGCTTGCCCTCGATCTCCGCCGCCGGGCTCAGCAGCAGGCGGTGGCGCAGGACGGCGGTGGCGAGCGTCTTGACGTCGTCGGGCACCACATAGTCGCGGCCGTCGAGCGCGGCGCGGGCGCGGGCGGCGCCGGCGAGCAGGACGGCGGCGCGCGGCGAGGCGCCGCAGGCGAGGTCGGCGCTCTCGCGCGTCGCGCGCACCAGCCGCACGACATAGGCGGTCACGCTTTCGGCCAGCGTCACCCGCGCGACCGCCGCCGTCGCCGCGTCGAGCTGCTGCGGGCTCGCCACCGCGACGATGCCCAGCTCGCGCGGGCTCGGCAGCCCGCTGCGCTCGCCGTAGCGCGCGACGATGCGCGTCTCCTCCTCGATGGTGGGATAGGGCACCAGCAGCTTGAACAGGAAGCGGTCGAGCTGCGCCTCGGGCAGCGGATAGACGCCCTGGCTCTCGATCGGGTTCTGCGTCGCCACCACCATGAAATGCGGCGGCAGCGGGTGCGGCGTGCCGTCGAGCGTGACGCGCCGTTCCTGCATGGCCTCCAGCAGCGCGGCCTGGGTCTTGGGCGGGGTGCGGTTGATCTCGTCGGCGAGCAGCAGGTCGCAGAAGATCGGCCCGCGCGTCAGGGTGAACTGGCTGGTCTGGAAGTTGAACAGGTTGGAGCCCAGGATATCGCCCGGCATCAGGTCGGGCGTGAACTGGATGCGGCCGAAGGCCAGCCCGGTCGCCGCCGCGAAGCTCTGCGCGAGGAAAGTCTTGGCCGTGCCCGGCGGGCCTTCGAGCAGGACGTGGCCGCGCGCCAGCAGCGCCGCCAGCAGATGCTCGATGGTCTCGCTCTGGCCCACGACCGCCTTGGCGACCTCGGCCCGGATCGCGTCGGCGAGGCGGCCGACGTCCGCCAGGCTCATGGCAGTGGAATCGCTCATCGCGTCAGTGTCCTTTCAAGCGCGTGCAGATCCTGCGCCGCGCGGACGATGTCGTGCGGCGAATGCGCGCCGCGCAGCCGCGCGGCGATGACGGAAAAGGGCGCCGCGCCCGGGTCGCGGGCGGCGAGCGCCCGGTCGATCGCCGCCTCGGTCGCGGCAACGTCGGCCAGGCGCGGCAAGGCCAGCGCCCGCGCCAGCCGGCCGCGCGCGCGCGCCGCATAGGGCGCGGTGACGAGGTGCAGCCGCCGGCTGCGGCGGATGAGCCCGGCCGCGTTCGCCACCAGCGCACGCTTGCCGAAGGCGATCGCGCGGGCGCCGGCGCGCGGCGGGCCGAAGCGCAGGAAAGCGCGCCAGCCCACGGCGAGCGCCGCCAGCAGCAGGCACAGCGTCGCGGCGAGGAACGGCGGGGTGAAGGCCAGCGTCAGCAGGTTGGGCGCGCGCGCGAAGCCGTTGAGCGTCAGGTCGAAATGGACGACCCGCGCGCCGCCGGCGGCGGCATGAACCAGACGCTCGGCCAGCAAGGCGTTGGGCAGGCTGGCCATGCCGTAGTTGTCGAGCAGGTCGGGCTCGAAGACGAGAACGATGGCATGGCGCCCGTTGCCGTTGCCGGCGGGGTCCCCCGGGGAAACCGGCCGACGCGCCATGACCTCGAGCGCCGGATAGGAACCGCCGTCGGCGACATAGGCGGCAAGGATGCGCCCGTCCCGCCCGCCGACGACCAGCGGCACCAGCCGCGCGCCGCTGCCCGACTGCACCCGCGCGGCATCGGGCAATGCGCCCGCGATGCCGGCGCCGGACCAGTCCGCGCGCCGGCCGTCGCCCGCCGGCCCCAGCCGGACGCCGCCCGCCGGCCCCAGCCGGACGCCGCCCGCCGGCCCCAGCCGGACGCCGCCCGCCGGCCCCAGCCGGACGCCGACATCGTCGAGGAAACCGCGCCACACCGGCGGCTGGGTGCCCGCCAGCTTCACCCAGCCGCGCCGGGCGTCTTTCGCGTCGCGGGGGGCGGCCACGGCGGCCCACTTCGGCGCGATCACCAGCGTCGGCCCGACCCGGCGCCGCGCCGCGACGATCCTGTCGATTTCCGCACCATCGGCCAGGGCCGGCGGCGTGAGCACGAGCAGCCCGGGGTCGTCGAGCCCGCCTTCGCTGTGCACCCGCCGCACCGCATAGCCGCGCCGTTCGAGGAAGCCGGCAAAGGCCGCATAGCCGTTGAGGCCCTTGCCGCCGGCATGGCCGCCGCCGTCGTTGGTCGAGCCGCCGCCCGCCCCCGAACCGATCATGTAGAGCAGCGCGACGAACACCACCGCGCCGAACGCGATCAGCGCCAGCGCGGCGCGCGGCGAGAACGGAATCGCGCCCGGCGCGCTCATGCCGCACCCTCGGGGAACCGCTGCAGCGCGAAGTCGGCATAGGCGGCGCGCGCCGCCTGCCAGTCGGCCGCGTCAAGCTCGCGCAGCGCGAAAAGGCTGCGCTCGACGCGCACGGCGATTGCGGCGAAGGCCTGGCGCGCGCGCTCGGGCAGCAGCGGCAGCACCGCGATCTCGCGCGCGGTGCTGGCCGGCTGCAGCCACTCGGGCCGCGCCTCGGCGATGTGGTGGACGCTGCGCCGCAGCAGAAGGTGCGTCGCCTCGCCATAGCGCCCTGCCGCCGCCAGCCGGTCGGCATCCTCCAGCAGCGCGACGGCGGCGGCCCGGTCGGGGTTCCAATCGGGCGCTTCCGCCTGCGGCCGCTGGCGCCGGGCGGCGAGCAGCGGGCGCAGCACCCAGAACCACAGCACGGCAAGGACGACGAGCGCCGCCAGCGCGATCCCGACCTTCTGCATGACCGGCCAGGACAGACCCAGCGCCTCGCCAAGCGGGTGGAACAGGCCGTCGAGCAGCCGGCCCAGCCATTCGGCCAGATCCTTCAGCCATTCGGGCGGCCCGGCCGGCTTGGGCGGCTCGACCGGCGGCAGCGGCGCATACTGGATGTCGCCGTCGGCGCGCAGCGCCTGCCAGTCGCGGACGGCATCCCGCGCGGCCGTCGATCCGGCGATCTGTGCCCCTGCCGTCGTCACGCGCGCTTGGTGACATGGGCCACGGCGAAGGGCAAGCGGCGGTGGAGAAACGATCCTCCCCGTACCGGGCGGGTTACCCCCGCTTGCGGGCCTGAGGGTAGCTGCCCAGCATGCGCAGGTCCTTGCAGTGGAAAGCCAGCTCCTCGATCGCGCGATCGACCGCCGGATCGCCGGGGGCGCCCTCGATATCGGCGAAGAAGGCCGTGGCGGCGAAGCTCGCGCCCTTCTGGTAGCTTTCGAGCTTGGTCATGTTGACGCCGTTGGTGGCGAAGCCGCCCAGCGCCTTGTAGAGCGCGGCGGGGATGTTCTTCAGCTCGAACACGAACGTCGTCATCGCCTGCCGGCCGGCCAGCTCCTCCGGATCGAGCGGCCGGCGCGCCAGCACGACGAAGCGCGTGGTGTTGTCACGCGCGTCCTCGACGTTCTCCTCGACGATCCTGAGGCCGTAAAGCTCGGCCGCCAGCGCGGGCGCGATGGCGCAGGCGGCCGGATCGCCCTGCTCCTTGACGAAGGCGGCGGCGCCCGCCGTATCGGCATAGGACATCGGCACGATGTCCCGCTCGCGCAGGTAGCGGCGCGACTGGCCGAGCGCCTGCGGATGGCTGTAGGCGGCGGCGAAGGGCCCGTCCGCAAGCCCCATCAGCGCATGGTGGATCGACAGGAAATGCTCGCCGACGATGTAGAGCCCGCTTTCGGGCAGCAGGAAGTGGATGTCCGCGACGCGGCCGTGCTGCGAATTCTCGATCGGGATGATCGCCCGCGCGGCGCGCCCTTCCTTCACCGCGTCGAGCGCGTCCTCGAAGGCGAAGCAGGGCAGCGGCAGGCAATCGGGATCGTATTCGAGCGCGGCGCGGTGGCCGTTGCAGCCCGGCGCGCCCTGCAGCGCCACCGCGCGCGCCGGATCGGCGGCGGCGGCGCGGGTCATCTCGGCGACCAGCGCGACGGCGGGTTTGGGAAAGCTGTGCATATCGGAGGCAGCGCTTACGCAGCGAAAGCGAATCCCGCAATGGCCCTTGCGCTCGGCAGTCCGCCTGACTAGAGCGGCGCGCAAACCACAACAGGTACTTCCCAACGGGGCATCTTCGATGGACGATCGTTTCAACACCATTGCCGGCTGGGCGCTCTTTTCGGCCATCGTCGCGTTCGGCGCGTCGAGCGTAAGCGGCCATTTCTTCCAGGCGGACAAGAACCATCGCCCCCACCAGATGGGCTATGAGATCGAAGGCGTGGTCGCGGGCGGGGGTGCCGAGGCCGAGCAGCCGATCGAGGCTTTTCTGGCAAACGCCGATGTCGCCAAGGGCGAGATGGTGTTCAAGAAGTGCACCTCGTGCCACACGATCAACGCGGGCGGCGCCAACGGCATCGGCCCCAACCTGCACGGCATCATGGGCGAGGGCATCGCCGAAGGCCGTGGCAGCTTCGCCTTCTCCGACGCGCTCAAGAATCACGGCGGAAGCTGGGATTGGAAGAACATGAGCGACTGGCTGCACAACCCCAAGAAGTTCGCGCCCGGCACCAAGATGACTTTCGCCGGCCTGTCGAAGCCCGAGGACCGCGCCAACCTGATCGCCTGGATGAACGCCCAGGGCTCCAACCTGCCGCTGCCCGCCGCGCCGGCCCCGGTCGAAGCCGCCGCGGGCGAAGAAGCCGCGACCGCGGACGCTGCGGGCGCCGCGGACCAGACGGCCGCAGCCGCGGCCGAACCGGCGCAGGACAAGGCGGCCGAGGCCGCGCAGTAAGCCACGGCAAACTCGCCGCAACCCGTGTTCCCGCGCCGGCGGGGATGCGGCCTATGCCGCGCCCTTGAATCCCTGAGCGATCACGTACCACTCCGACGAGTCCTTGCGACTCGCCGGCGGCTTGGCGTGCTTGACGCTGGCGAAGTGGCGCTTGAGCAGCGCCAGGAGCTGCGCGTCGGTGCCGCCCGCCAGCACCTTGGCGACGAAAGCGCCCCCCGGCGCCAGCGTGGCGATGGCGAAATCGGCGGCGGTCTCGACAAGGCCCATCGTGCGCAGGTGATCGGTCTGCTTGTGACCGACGGTGTTGGCCGCCATGTCCGACAGCACGAGGTCCGGCGGCCCATCGAGCGCCTGCGCGAGCAGAGCCGGCGCCTCGTCGGCCATGAAGTCCATCTCGAAGATCGTCACGCCCTCGATCGGCTCGGTGGGCAGCAGATCGATGCCCACCACCCTGGCCCTGGGGCAGCGCTGGCGCAGCACCTGGCTCCATCCCCCCGGCGCGATGCCGAGGTCGACCGCGCGCGTGACGCCCTTGAGCAGGCCGAAGCGCTCGTCCAGCTCGACCAGCTTGTACGCGGCGCGGCTGCGATAGCCCTCGGCCTTCGCCTTCCGGACATAGGGATCGTTGATCTGCCGCGACAGCCAGCGGGCCGAGCTTGCCGTGCGATTCCTGGCGGTCCGCAGCCGCTCGCCGGGGTCCCGGCCGGACCTGCTCACGCCGGGTCCCGACGCATGCGGCGCAGCTCGGCGCGCAGGCGCTCGCCCTGGCCATTGGCGGCGATGAGGCTGCGCAGGATGCCCTCGCGGATGCCGCGGTCGGCCACGCCCAGGCGGTCGGCCGGCCAGACGTCGAGGATAGCGTCGAGGATGGCGCAGCCGGCGACGACCAGGTCCGCGCGCTCGCGGCCGATGCAGGGCAGCTCGCGGCGCTCGGCGATCGACATGGCGGACAGGCGCGCGCTGATCTCGCGCATCGAGTCGGCCGGGACGATCAGCCCGTCGACCGCGCGCCGGTCGTATTGCGGCAGGGCGAGGTGCAGGCTGGCGAGCGTCGTCACCGTGCCGCTGGTGCCGAGCAGGCGCAGCGGCCCCGCCCGCCCCTCCTGCATGCGCGCGCGCGCGGCGCGATCGGCGAAAGGCGCGAAGCTGTCGCCGACAAGCTCGCGCATGCGCAGGTAGCGCGCGATCCGCTCCGCCTGGCTGTCACCCTCCGGCCCGCAGGTCTCGGACAGCGAGACGACGCCCCAGGGCACCGACTGCCAGTCGAGGATGCGCGGCACCGGCGCGGTGCTGTCGATCAGCACCAGCTCGGTCGAGCCGCCGCCGATGTCGAAGATCATCGCCGGACCCTGGCCGGGCTCCAGCAGGATGTGGCAGCCCAGCACGGCAAGGCGCGCCTCCTCGCGCGCGCTGATGATGTCCAGCGCGATGCCCGTTTCGCTGCGCACGCGTTCGATGAACTCGGCGCCGTTGCCGGCGCGGCGGCAGGCCTCGGTGGCGACCGAGCGCGCGAGCTGCACGTTGCGGCGGCGCAGCTTGTCGGCGCAGACGTGGAGCGCGGAAAGCGCGCGGTCCATCGCGGACTGGCTCAACTGCCCGTTCTGCGCCAGCCCCTCGCCCAGCCGCACCACGCGGCTGAAGGCGTCGATGACTATGAAGTGCTCGGCCGAGGGGCGGGCGATCAGCAGCCGGCAATTGTTGGTGCCGAGGTCGATCGCGGCGTAGGACTGACGCGGATGGTAGGCGGGCCGGGAAGCCTGCCCCTGCGCCGGAACCGCAATCGGTTCCGCGCCGTTCCTCGTCCCCACCCCCGACTGCGGCAAGGGCGGGGGCGCCGGAGGCGCTCCATCGGTATCGTCGGCATTGCACCCGGCCGGTGACGCGTCGCTGCCGCCCGTCATTGCCGCGCACGCTGCCGGCGGAAGCTGATCCGCCATGGTCAAAGCACTCGTTATCATTTTCCCGCCGGTCGCGACGGGTACCTGACAAAGATGCTAGCCGCAGCGCGGCGAAGGAGCAAGTGCAGCGTCTTGACGGACCCCGTACACCCGCCTAGAGGCACCCCCCTGTTGCCCCGTCGTCTAAAGGTAAGACTACGGACTCTGACTCCGTCAATCGAGGTTCGAATCCTCGCGGGGCATCCAATCACCCGGCGCACCTCGACGGCCACGGGCCTTTTCCCGACCGGGAAGCCGGCGCGGGGGCGCATCAGTCGGCCGTCGATAGTATCCGATTTCGTTCGCCAGGCCGTCGCAATCTCGAAATGGCACGAACCCGGCCCCCGCTTGCGGCCGATCCGCCTTGCAAAACGCGAGTTGCGCCTGCAGAAATGCATACGGAACCGGCTGCCGATAACTTCGGCCAGCCGTGCTGTCTGTTTCTAGACGTGAGTTTCGATGCTCAACAAACCGATCGATCTCGGAGATGCCGGCGGCGATGGACACCGTATCGCGTTGACGCTGTTCGACACCGGCTCGATGGTGCTCTCGTCGTTCAATCCCGATTCCGGGAATTCCGACAACGTCGTCATGCTGCCCGAGCAGTGGCGGGCCGCGATGAAGATGCTGATCGATTCGTACGGGACGGACGCCTGCCCCTATTTTGTGGCGCCCGATTCCTGCCGGGCCGAACAATGCAAGGATGGCTGCCCCCCATCGACGCAGGCCTGATCGGGTTCAGCCCCCATCCACGAACCGCGCGGGGGCGAGGCGCTCGAGCGCGTTCAGGCAGACCGCCTCGTAGCATTCGCAGGCCTGCGTCTCCAGCAGGTCCCGGTCGAGGACCGAAAGGTTCCCGCGCGAATAGTGAATGGCGCCGGCCGACAGCAGCTTGTTGCACGCTTCGCTGACCGTCGCCGGCCGCAGGCTGAAGATATCCGCGAGCATCCGCTGCGTGATGTCGAAGCTGTCGCCGTGCACCCGGTCGTCGGCGTGCAGCAGCCAACTGGACACGCGCTGGGTCGCCGAATGCACCGCGGCGCAGGCGACGCTCTGCATCAGACGCCGCATCATCTGCGCCATGCAGGTCAGCAGCGCCGGGCGCAAGCAGGGGAACCTGTCCGCGGCGGCTGTGAAATCGTGCATCGGCAGCCAGGCCGCGGTGCCGGAGATGACGGCCATCGCAGTGCATATCTCGCGGGGCTGCCCGACGAGGAACAGGCCGCCGACGATCCCGTCGCACCCCACCGCGGTGTGCTCCACCAGCCGCCCGTCCCGGAGCGCAAGCCGAAGCGAAATCAGACCGTTCAGCGGAAAAATCACGTTCTGCGCCGGGGCCCCCGCCTCGAACAGGATTTCGCCCGAATGAATCGGTTTAGTCATAACCCGATCAGCGAGGAAATCCCGGCAGGCCGGGGACAGCCCACGCAAGATCCAGTTTGCATCCATGCAGTTAGACTAGAACTGCAACCTTGGGTTTACAAGAGAACAGCTCCGGCCCTCCGTTTACTCCATATTAACCCTCCATATATACGGTACCGTCTTTAGTAGAACTGATTATCGTACTTTTACGTACTCGGCAAAAGGTACCGAAATCCACGGTGGAGTGTGGTTGCCCCATGCCCAAATGTCGCTCGAGAAGGCCGAAACGGCCCGCGCGGGGGGAATATCCTGATGAAACTCGAAGCATTCGACGCCTTCCGGACAGAGGGGCCCCTCCCGCCCGAGGGTCCGCCACGCCATGGCGGGAAAGCGCGGCCGCGGCGCATCGCCGAAGCCCTCCTCCCCGCCTGCGGCCGCCCGAGCTGCAAGACCGCGATCGACCACATCGCCATGGCGCTGGTCCTCAGCCGGCACGGCACGATCCTGGAAGCGAACGACAAGTTCCACGAGATCAGCGGTTTCGCTCCGCGCGACATCCTCGGCCACGCGATCACCGATTTCATGGCCGAAGATCCCGCCACGCTGGGCCGCGACGTGCTGACCGCGCTGCGGCATGGGGCGGTCTGGCGCGGCGACATCAGCTTCGTGGCCCGGCACGGCGGCGTGCTGTGGGCGGACCTCACGCTGGTGCCGCAGCGCGGCGGCTGTTGCACCATCGACAGCTTCACCCTGCTCGGCCTCGACATCACCGATCGCAAGCAGGCCGAACTCTCGGCCGTGGAGGAGCGCCGCCGGCGCGAGGACATGGAATGCCTGGTCAAGGACATCGTCGATACGGTGCCCAACGGCATCGTCGCCTATGACGAGGCGGGCAAGGTCATCTTCTTCAACGACGCGCATACCCGGCTCTACGACAGCGTCGCGACCGGCATCGCCATCGGCCGGGACCGGTCGAGCCTGGTGCCGCCGCAATACCGCAAATTCCTGCTCTCCCCAGACTCGTCCGGCGGCCGGGTTTCGGACCTGGCGACGCACTGCTCCCGCTCGTTCGTCCAGAAGCTGCCCGGCGAGCGCTGGATCCAGGTGCAGAACCGGCGGTCGACGGCCGGCCGGCTGATTTCCGTCCAGACCGACGTGACCGGCCTGAAGCGCGCCGAAAAGCATATCAAGCACCAGGCCACGCGCGATCCGCTGACCGGCCTGTGCAACCGCACGGTGCTGTTCAACCGCCTCGCGCGCTCGTCGGCCGACAAGGCCGAGGCGGCCAGGCCCTATGCACTGCTGCTCATCGACCTCGACGACTTCAAGGGCATCAACGATTCCTACGGCCACGACGCCGGCGACGCCTTCCTGCAGCAATTCGCGCACAACCTGCGCGCGGCCGTGAGGCGCGGCGACATCGTGGCGCGGCTGGGCGGCGACGAATTCGCGGTGGTGCTGCGCGACCTGCACGCTCCCGACGACATCGTCGCGATACTGGAAAAACTGAAGCGCGAGATCTCCGGGCCGCTTGCCATCGGCAACCGGACGCTGATCCCCTCGGCGAGCATCGGCGTCGCCTGCTTTCCGCGCGACGCGATCGAGCCCAAGGAACTGATGAAAAGCGCCGACCACGCGCTCTATCACTGCAAGCAGAACGGCCGCGGCGGCTTCTCGCTCTACGACATGTCGATGCGCCGCCGGCTCGCGCGGCGGGCCTATCTCTGCGAAGAACTGCGGCTGACGCTCGATCGCCAGGAAATCGGCGTCGTCCTCCAGCCGCAGCGCGACATGACCAACGGGCGGCACTTCGGCTTCGAAGCACTGGTGCGGTGGAGCGTCATGGGCGAGGCGATCCCCCCGCTCGAACTGATCTCGATCGCCGAGGAAGCCGGGCTGGTCCGGCAGCTCAGCTACCAGGTCATCGAAAAGACGCTGGGCATCGTCGGACGGCTCAGGCAGCACGGCCTCGATCCGGGCATCATGGCGTTCAACATCGCCGCCTCGCAGCTTTACGACCCCGCGTTCCCCGCAAGACTGGGCGAGATCCTGGATACCCACGGCACGTCGCCCGCCGAGATCGAACTGGAAGTGACCGAGAACGTCATCCTCGACCGGTCGGCCGACGTCATCGCCAAGGCCATTCACGACCTGCACGCCATGGGCTTCGCCATCGCGCTCGACGATTTCGGCACGGGCTATGCCTCGCTGACCCATCTCAAGCGCTTTCCCATCGACCGGCTCAAGATCGACCGCTCGTTCATCAGCGGCTTCGAGCAGCGCGACCAGATCGCCCTGCTCGACAACGACGATTTCATCATCTCGCGGACCATCGTGTCGCTGGCGCACAACCTGGGGCTCAAGGTGGTGGCCGAAGGCATCGAGACGCGCCGGCAGTACGAAGAGCTGTCGAACATCGGCTGCGACTTCGCGCAGGGCTACCTCATCGGCCGGCCGATGAACGAGCAGACGACCACCGAATACCTCTCCAGGATCGACAAGTCCTATTTCATCTAGGAGGACCACATGCACGCTGCACTGCCTGTCGCGACACGTCCCTCCGGCGGATGCCCGGCCGACGTCATCGCCTTCACCGGGCCGGGAGCGGCCGGAAAAGGCAAGGCGCCCCGCCAGGCGGGCCAGAAGGCGGCATCGCCGCCCGCCCACGATCTGGTCTGCACCGTCGACCGGGACGTGAAGCGCCGGGCTTCGATCTCCTACTACCTGAACAGCGCCGGCTTTCTCGCCGAACCGTTCGAGACCGTCGAGGAACTCATCGCGCGCCGCCCCAGGACGGGCGTCGTCCTGGTCCATGACGACGAGCGGACGGTAGGGCCGCTGATCCAGCAGCTTTGCCGGCGGCACACCTGGCTGCCGGTCGTCGCCTTCTCGGAAGCGCCCGCGACGGCGCGGGTGGTCGAAGCCGTGCTCGACGGGGCAGTCGGCTATGCATCCTGGCCGGGATGCGGCGAGGCGCTGACGAACGCCATCCGCCATGCCGCCACCCGGCGGAACATTGCGGCCGGCGGACCGCGCCGGGCCATGGCACTCGGCCAGATCGACAAACTCTCCAACCGCGAGCGCGAGATCCTGGCCGGCATGGCCGAAGGGCTCAGCAACCGGCTGATCGGCCAGCGCCTGGCGATCAGCCCGCGAACAGTGGAACTGCACCGCGCGAACATGCTGGCCAAGCTGGGCGCGCGGCACAGCGCGGACGCAATCCGCATCGCCATCGAAGCTTCACTCACGACATTGGACTGCAAGATGCCAGCTAGCTGATCTCTTCTTTTTTGGGGGACGATGACATGACCGATACCGAATTCCAGGATCGCCTTGATTTCTACGAATTGGACCGCCTGAACAGCCGGGACTTCGCCGGCGTCCGCCGGGCGCTCGAACGGCGCATCGACACCGCGCTGGAGCGCTTCTACGGCAGGATCTCCAGCACCGGGGCACTCGCGCATTTCTTCCGCGACTCCCAGCACATGAGCCGGGCAAGGAATGCGCAGCGCGACCACTGGATGGACGTGTTCAGCAACGGGGTCAACGAGGCCTACCGCCGGCGCGCCGTCCACATCGGCCAGGTCCACGCACGCATCGGCCTCGAGCCTAAGTGGTACATCGGCGGCTACACGCTGGTGCTGGAGGACGTCATCGCGGTTCTCGTCGCGCCCGGCCTGTTCCGGCTCCTGCCCTGGCGCCGCGCGCTGGCGCGGCGGCTCGCCACGCTGATCAAGGTGTCGCTGCTCGACATCGACCTGGGCCTGTCGGGCTATTTCGTCGATTCGGAGGAAAAGCTGCGCGGCGTCGTGCGCGACCAGCTCGGCGAGGCGCTCGAAGCGCTGGCCCGGGGCGACCTGACCCGGCGCACCAGCGGCCTGCCCGTCGGATACGCGAAAGTGGAGCA
>JBAYPJ010000010.1:0-58316 GCA_041677785.1 Novosphingobium sp.
GCCCTATTTCACCGCGTCGGCATCCTTCCACACCACCGCCTGCGCGGCCTTCATATAGCCGTGCTCCTCGTCCCAGGCGAGCGTGGGCGAGCCGTAGAGCCGCCAGCCCTGGGCCAGCGCCTCGGATACGCGATCGCAGAAGGCGCGATCGTCCTTGCCGGTGAGGAGGCGATAGATCGGCTTGTCGTCGGGCGGGATGGACATGAACCCGGCATAGCGCAGCCCCGCGCGCTTGTGGAGACAGGTCGCGGCGCTGTGCGCAAGTCGGGGCCGGCGGGCCCCCGGTCTTGACTTGCGGTGCCGGAGCGCGTTTCTCTGGGGCCACGGGGCGTCATAATTGCAACATTGATGGGATCCGGATGGCCGAACAGGATCTACAATTACCGCAGGTACCGACCGATGAAACCATCAGCGTCGGCGCGCGGCTGCGCCGTGCCCGCGAGGCATTGAAGCTCAGCCGCACAGATATCGCAGCGCGCACCAAAATCGCCGAGCGGCATCTCGCCGCGATCGAAGCGGAACGCTATGGCGACCTCGCCAGCAGCACGTACGCCGTCGGCTTCTCGCGCGCCTATGCCCGCGCCGTCGGGCTCGACGAGCGCGAGATCGCCCAGGCGGTGCGCGACGAACTCAACACGGCGGAGGAAGTCGCCGCGCCGGCGAAGACGACGTTCGAGCCCGGAGACCCGGCCCGCGTGCCCAGTTCGCGCACGGCCTGGCTGGCCGGCGGCGCCGCGCTGACCGTGCTGGCGGGCGTCGGCGTGTTCTGGGGCAGCTACATCTTCCCGGCCGCCTCGCTGCCCGACCTGATCCGCGACGCGCCGCCGCCCCCCGCGCCGACCGCGGCCGCGCCGACGCCGGCTCCGGCCGCCGCCGCGACGCCGCAGGGGCAGGTCGTGATCACCGCGACGCAGGCCGGCGTCTGGGTGAAAGTCACCGACGAGGCCGGCAAGCAGCTTTTCCAGAAGGAAATGGCGCTGGGCGAGCGCTATGCCGTGCCGCTCGACGCGGCCGGCCCGAAGCTGCGCACCGCCTGGCCCGACGCGCTGGCCATCACCATCGGCGACAGTCCGGTCGCGCCGCTGGCGGACAGGCGCACGGTGATCACCGTGCCGATCTCCGCCCAGGCGCTGCTGGCGCGCGGCGCGCCGCCGCCTGCCGCCCGATCCACGCCTGTCCAGGCCGCACCTGTCCAGGCCGCGCCCGTCCAGCCCGCGCCGCCCCAATCCGCGCCCCAGCCCGCGCCACGCCCCACGAGCGCAAACGTCCCGGCGGCCGCCCCTTCGCCCGCACAGCGGCCCGCCGCCGCGCCCACGGCGAAACCCGCCGCGCCGGTGGCGCGCCCGTCTCCAGCCCCCTCCCCGACGAAAGCCGTCCCGACGACAGCCGTGCCGCCCAGTGCGCGTCCGACCGCCGCCGCCATGGCGGACGCCGATCCCGTCCCGCCCGCGCCTGCTCCCGAGGCACCGGCCGAGCCCGCCGAGCCGCCCAAAACTTCCCCAGCTTCGCCGTAGGCCGCTCTCGACACGGCGGGGGGAACTGCGGCAATCAGTTTTGCCGTCGGGTGCGATGGTTAATCCCCGGTTTTGCCGGCCCCTGCCAGGCCGGCGCGAGAGCCCGGGCATACGAAAAACAGGTGCGACTATGACAACATGGCTGGGGCGGACGCGCCCGGTAAAGGCGGCGGCGATGTCTGCGGTGGCGCTGGCGCTGCTGGGGACGGCGGCGCCCGCATTCGCGCAGGACACGCTGGCCGAGGCCCGCCTGCGCAAGATGGAATCGGAGATCCGCGCGCTCCAGCGCCAGGTCTTCCCCGGCGGCGACGGCAAATTCTTCACGCCCGAGATCACCGCCAGCCAGCCCGCCGCGACAACCACGTCCCCGCCGTCGACCACGGCGGTGACCGATATGCTCCGCCGCATGGATTCGATGGAATCGCAGCTCGCCCGGCTGACCGCGCAGATCGAGCAGACCACCAATCGCGTCTCCCAGCTCGAAGCCCGCTTCCCCGCCGCGCCGGCCGAGGTGACGGAAGCACCGGCCGCCGGCACCGGCCCCGTCACCCCGGCAACGCCGGCGCCGGCGGCCAAGCCCGCCGCCGCGACGCCCACCGCCCCTTCGCCCCAGCGCGTGGCGGCGGTGCGCGCGATCGAGAAGCCCGCCACCGGCGATGCCGGCGACGACGAATACAGCTATGGCTTCCGCCTGTGGGACGCCAAGTTCTATCCGGAGGCGCAGCAGCAGCTCAAGATTTTCATCGACCGCTATCCGCGCCACGCGCGGATCAGCTATGGCCGCAACCTTCTGGGCCGCGCCTATCTTGACGACGGCAAGCCGCGCGACGCGGCCACCTGGTTCCTGCAGAACTACCAGGCCGACAAGAGAGGCGCTCGCGCGGCCGACAGCCTGCTCTACCTCGCCGAAGCCATGCGCCAGCTCAAGGACACCAACCGCGCGTGCATCGCGCTCGCCGAATTCAGCGAGACTTACGCGGCCGAGTCCGCCGGCCGGCTCAAGAGCCAGTACGATGCGACGCGCAACGGGGTGAAGTGCCCGAAGTAGACCCCGCGTCGGTCGCGCGTTTCACCGCGAGCCTGCGCGCGCTGCGGCCCGGGGACGGCAAACTGGGCCTTGCCGTGTCGGGCGGGCCCGACAGCCTGGCGCTGCTGCTGCTCGCCGCGGCGGCGCTGCCGGGCAGCATCGAGGCGGCGACCGTCGATCACGGGCTGCGGACCGAAAGCGCGGCGGAAGCGGCGATGGTCGCCCGGATCTGCGCCGATCTGGGCGTGCCGCACATAATCCTGAACGTCACGGTCGCACCGGGCAATGTCCAGTCCGAGGCGCGCAGCGCGCGCTACGCGGCGCTGGCCGAATGGGTCGCCGAGCGCGGGCTTGCCGCCCTCGCGACCGCGCACCACGCCGACGACCAGGCCGAGACGCTGCTGCTGCGGCTCAACCGCGCCAGCGGCGTGGCCGGACTGGCCGGCGCGCGGGCGCGCGGCACCGTCCCCGGCACCGACCTGCCCCTGCTGCGCCCGCTGCTCGGCTGGCGCAAGGCAGAGCTGGCCGCGCTGGTGGAGGCCGCCGGCATCGCCGCGGCGCAGGACCCCAGCAATGCCGACGACCGCTTCGACCGCGCCCGACTGCGCAAGGCGCTGGCCGGGGCCGGCTGGCTCGACATCCCCGCCGTCGCGGCCAGCGCCGCACATCTCGCCGACGCCGACGCCGCGCTCGACTGGGCGGCGCGGCGCGAATGGGCCGAATGCGTGTCCGCCGAAGGGCTGGGCGTGACCTATCGCCCGCAAGCGCCGCGCGCGATCGCGCTGCGCGTGCTGGCCCTGATCGTCACCCGGCTCGATGGCGAGGCCCCGCGCGGCGGCGCCGTGGCGCGGCTGTTCGACGAATTGGTCGCCGGCCGCACGGCCTCGATCGGCAACCTCGTCGCGCGCGCCGGCCGCGCCGGCTGGAGCTTCACGAAAGCGCCGGCGCGCAGGGGAATCTCAAAAGACCCTCCCGTGTAAGGAGAGGATCGGACGACGATCTGCCCCGCGATCTCAACTCGTCAGCGAATCCCCGACGCCGACCATCTTGCCGCGCGTGATGTAAACCCGGTCGCCCAGGCTGGTGGTCTCGAACACCTTGCGGGCGAAGGCATCGGGCATGCCGATGCAGCCGTGGCTGGCGTAGCCCCAGGCCACCTGGGTCGAATGCAGCGAGATACCGTCGTTGGTCAGCCGCTGCATGTAGGGCATCTCGGCATCGTAGAGGTTCGAGCGGTGGTGCCGCTTCTTCTCCGTGATCGGGAATACGCCGGTGGGGGTGGGCTTTTCCTGCGATCCGAGCAGGACGGCGGCGGCGCCGATCTCATAGCCGTTGCGGAACACCGAGATCACGCGCGCCTCGAGGTCCACCGTGACGACGACCGGCCCGTCGGGCACGCCGGCATCGTCCCAATGCCATTCGCCGTATTTGATCGGGCCGGAGATCGGCAGAATGCGCTTGATGACGAAGCGGTCGTCCGCCGCCGGGCTCGGCGCGGCGCCGGGGGCAGGCACGGGCGCAGGCGCGGCCTCGGCGGACACCGCGGCAACCTTGGCCGGCGCGGTTTCGGGCGCGGCGGACTGGGGCGGGGAACCGGTCATCATCACGCCGGCCAGCGCGGCAAGGCCGGCGAAGGCTCCTCCCAGCAGAATCCGGCTATTCAACAGACCAGGCATCGCGCGTCCTTCATGGCTCAAGGCGGAAAATCGCACCATCGCGTATCGCGCGGTGAAGCGCCAGTGCGCCGGCGTCCGCGTGCCGGTGCGGGACTTATGGCCATGCAAGCCTTAAAGCATCGCGCGGAAAAGCGGGTACCGGTTTTCCGCAAATAGCGATGCGACGACAAAAGCTTAGAGCGATCTGGGCGATTCGGATATCGCGCAGCTCGCTCTAACGCGCGCTCAACCGTGCGCCCCGAACTGGTTGGCGATCGCCGTGGTGATCCTTAGCGCCAGCCCGTACGAGCGGGCGATGGGATCGATGAAGTCGCGGTGGATGGCGGCGTAGCCGGTCGCGCTGTCGTCCGGATAGTCGGTCGGCTCGCGCACCGTGAAGTCGCCGATCTTGGGGAAGGTGATCGGGAAGGCGCGCCGAAGCTGCGCCAGCGCCTCGTCGATGCGCAGGGTGAAGACCATCTCTATCACGTCCTCGCGGCTGATGTCGTTGGCCCGGCTGAACGGCGGGACCATCACCGCCCGCAGGAATATGTGCTGGAACAGCGCCAGCCGGATGGCATGGAGCACCCCCAGCGTGCGCCGGGTCTGCTCGCGGTCCGGCAGCGGCGCCTCGTCCGGGATCAGCGCCAGCAGGCGATGGAGCTTGAGCGAATCGACGCGCAGGCGCGAAGCCAGCCGGCGGAACACGCCGGCGCGGTCGTCCTTGGTGAGATATTCGGCCAGCGTCAGGCAGGCATCGGCGATATGCTGCTCATTGCCGCGATAGGGCCGGCTGGCCCAGTAGGCCGAATTGAACAGCTCGCCATAGGCGGCGACCGTCTTGATGCTGGCAAGCGCATTGGCGGCGCGCAGCAGGCGCACGAGCCGCTGGCCCCGCGGGCTTTCGCGCAGCAGGCCGGCCACCTCCTCGCCGTTGCCTTCGGCGGCGGTGCCGGCGCCGGCGATCACGTTCACCGGATAGCCGAGCTGCTGGAGAATCGCGTTGTGCGGGATGGCGCGGATCTGGCGCAGGCTCATCGTCCGGTCGGCGGCGAGGTCCGACTGGCGGCGCGCCTTGCGGCTGCCGGTGTCGTTGAGCATGCCGAGCCCGAAGGCGGTAAGCGCGCGCGAGTAGGTGGCGCTCGCCAGGTGTTCGTGCTGCACGCGCCGGATCGCGCGGTAGAAGTCGAGGCTGAGGTCGGTGCGGCGATAGAACGGATCGGTCGGCGCCTCGGTGTCGGCGTCCCAGGGAGGCGCTTCGGCAAAGCGGGTCAGCGTCGCCAGCGCCAGCTCGGGGGTGCCGAAGAACAGGTAGCCGTCGCCGCCCTGGAAGCTGACCTCGGGCTCCAGCCTGATCCCCGCGCGCAGGAAGCGCCGCCGCGCCCAGGGCGACATCGGCCAGGCCAGCCGGTCGGCGAAGCTGGAGGGATGCGCGCCGCGCCCCATCGATTCGCCGTGGGTGTTGAACACCAGCGCGGCGACGTCGGTAAGGCCGTTGGCCGCCATCGCCTCGGCCAGCCGGCCCTGCAGCCGCTCGATCGCCAGCGCGGCGGGAATCTGGCCGACGAAGCGGCCGGCATCGGAAAATCCGGTCTGGATCGCGACGCGGCCGCGCTTGCGGGCATAGGCGCGATAGTCCTCTTCGGCCAGCACGGCGTCGAGGAAGCGGCCGCCGTGCTCCAGCGCGCTCTCGGTCTCGAACAGGGGCGAGACGTCCACCTTGTCCTCGACGCCGAACAGCCGGGCGAAATAGAGCGCGGCCAGCACCGTGGTCGGCTGCTCGCACTCGGCGACGAGCATGCGGATCGGCGCATCGGCGTCGATATGCGCAAGGATCTGCGCCATGGCCAGGAACTGGCGGATGGCGGTGCTGTTCTCGATCGCCAGCGCCGCGAAGTTGGTGCGCAGCGGGCGGGCCTGGCCCAGCAGCTCGCGCATCTTCACCAGCGCCGCCTGGCTGGCGAGGTCGAGCTTGCCGTCGGGGTCGATGCGGCGGCGGATGGCGTTCTGGAGCTGCGAGCTGTTCACCCGGAAATGGACCCAGCCCATGCCGAGCCCGTCGGCGCGCATCGCCGCGGCGGCGACCAGCAGCGTGCGGGCAAGGTCGGGCTCGGCCGTGCGCGCCTCGCTTTCCAGCTCGGTGGCGATCGGCGCAAGGCTGACCAGCCGGTCCGGATGCTCTGCGGTTAGCCGGTTGGCGGCGGCGGAAACCGCGGCCGGATCGGTCAGGTCCTGCCCGAATATCTCCGCCAGCTCCCCGGTATGGCGGCCGGCGCGTTCGAGGCGGCTGGCGATCTCGGGCGCCGCCGCGCGCAGGCTTTCCGCATAGCGCGACAGGCGCAGGGCCTTCTCGATCAGGCGATAGCGCAGCGAAGTCGCCCAGCCGATGTCGGTGCGGCCGTCCATGTCGTAGCCGACCCAGCCCGCCAGCCGCACCGGCATCGGCTGGAAGGCGCGCCAGCGCCGGGGCCAGCGCGCCGCGGCGAGGTCGAACAGCAGGCCGTTGATGCGGTCGCGCGCGTCCTGCGCCCGCGCCATCGCTGCCATCTCCGCCTCGTGCTCGCTGTCGAGCGTGATCGCATCGCGCGCGTGCGAAGCGGTGCAGGCCGCCTGCTGGCCCGCCGTGGCCGCCTCCGCCACCGCGCCGGTCTGCGCCCGGGTCAGCAGGAAAGTGGGATGCCCGGTGAAGACGATGTGCGCCAGCGGCCGCCGCCAGCGCGCGGCAAAGGCGGCGAAGTCCTGCTCGTCCGCCAGTTCGCGCAGCTTCGCCTCGTTGGCGGCGGGCGCGACCGGCGCGACCAGCCGGTGCAGCCGCGCGGCGCGGGCGCGCAGGCACGCGCATTCCAGCTCGGCGACGAGGCTTTCCATCCCGTCGAGCGAAAGCTCGCCGCTTTCGAGCTGGCGCGACAGTTCGAGGCCGAGCTGGAACACCGGGTTGAACAGCGGGGTCTCGGCCGTGCGGACATGCACTTCCTCCAGCCGGCGGTCGAGGTCGGCGACCGTGATCATCGGCCGAGCCCGCTGGCGGCGCGCGCGGCCGTTTCGATCGCGGCGAGGTCGGGCGGCCCCTTGGGCACCACCCAGCTCCCGCCGACGCAGAGCACCGCGTCGAGCGCCAGCCATTCGCGCGCGGTGGCGAAGGTGATGCCGCCGGTGGGGCAGAAGCGCACGTCGCCGAACACCGCCGCGAGCGCGCTCAGCGTCGCGATGCCCCCCGATGCGGCGGCGGGGAAGAACTTGAACCGGGTGAGGCCGAGGTCGAGCCCGCGCATGATGTCGCCCGCGTTGACCGTGCCGGGCAGGAACGGCACCTGCGCGGCGATCGCGGCCCGGCCGAGCGGCTCGGTGAGGCCGGGCGAGACGATGAATTCCGCCCCCGCTTCGAGCGCCGCGTCGAGCTGCCGCGGGTTCAGCACCGTCCCTGCGCCGACTATGGCGCCGGGAACCTGCTTCATCTCGCGAATGGCGTCCAATGCGGCAGGAGTGCGTAGTGTCAACTCCAGCACCGGCAACCCGCCGGAAACCAGCGCCCGGGCGACCGGAAGCGCATGGGCGACGTCGTCGATCACCAGCACGGGGATCACCGGCGCGGTCAGCATGATCGTCTCGATACGGCTCATGAGGCGTGCTCCTGGGCGAAGGCTGCCGCGGCGCCGAACAGGCCGGGCTGTGGATGGGTGACGAGCTTGACCGGCACGCCCTCCATGCGCTGCCGATAGCGGCCCTTGTCGCAGAAGCGCACGTGAAAGCCGCTGCCGGCGATCAGCGGCAGCAGCCGGTTGGTGAGGCCCCCGGTCAACGCCACGCCCAGCGCGCCGTGGGCCAGCGAAAGATCGCCGGCCGTGGCGCCGTAGCTGTCGAGGAACAGGGCGAGCGCCCGGCGCAGCAGCGGCTCCTCGCCGGCAACCGCCGCCGCCCAGAGCGCCGCGTCGTCGCGCCTCTCGTCCGGGGCGAAGGCGCGCACGATCGCGCAGAGGCCGGGGCCGGAAACGACACGCTCGACCGAGGCCCGGCCGTACTCGTCCTCGACCCGCGCGCTGACGAAACGCTCAGTCTCGTTCAGCGGGGCGTAGTGGATGTGCCCCCCTTCGGCCTCCAGCACGACAGGGCCGGACTCGCGGCGCAGCAGCACCGCTGTCCCCAGCCCCGTGCCCGGCCCCAGCACCGAGATCGTCCCGCGTTCCGGCAGCGGCACGTCCGGCCCGCAGACATGCGCGAAGTGCGCCGCCCCCAGCGCGTGCACCGCGTGCGCCATCGCGCCGAAATCGTTGAGCAGCAACGCCCGATCGAGGCCGAGGTCGCGTTCGAGCGTGTCGGGATAGACCACCCAGCGCGAATTGAGGAAACGGACCGGGCCGCCGGTCACAGGGCCGGCGATGCCGAAGGCGGCAACGCGCGGCAGCGGTTCGCCGACCATCGCGCTATAGGCCCGCCAGGCGTCGGGGAGGCCGGCGTGCTCGGCCGTGCGCAGGACCACCGGCTCGCCGAGCGACACGACGCGCCCCTCGGCCACCTCCGCCAGCGCGAAGCGGGCGTTGGTGCCGCCGATGTCCCCAGCCACGATCCGGGTCACGCGCGTCACAGCCCGGCCAGCTCCAGCATCGCCGAGGCGCCCCGCTCCGCACCGCCGGCGGCGTGGCGGAACATGGCGAACAGTTCCCGGCCCGTGCCCATCACCACTTCGCTAGGCTGCGCCGGCTCGCGACCGGACAGATCCGCGAGCACGTCGAGCGTTCCGCTGTCGGCGCTCAGCCGGATCACATCGCCGTCGCGCAGCAGCGCCAGCGGCCCGCCGCCCAGCGCCTCGGGGGTGACGTGGATCGCGGCAGGCACCTTGCCCGAGGCGCCCGACATGCGCCCATCGGTGACGAGCGCGACGCGGTGGCCGCGGTCCTGCAGCACGCCCAACGGCGGGGTCAGCTTGTGCAGTTCGGGCATGCCGTTGGCGCGCGGGCCCTGGAAGCGCACGACCACGACGACGTCGCGGTCGAGTTCCCCCGCCTGGAAAGCCGCGCCCACCGCTTCCTGGCTGTCGAACACGCGCGCGGGGGCCTCTATCGTCCAGCGCTGCGCGTCGACGGCGCTGGTCTTGAACGTGGCGCGGCCGAGATTGCCCTGGACCAGCCGCATGCCGCCATCGGGCAGGAACGGCGTAGCGACGGGCACCAGCATCGCCGGATCGCCGCTCTCCGCCGGCGCGGGGCGCCAGGCCAGTTCCCTGCCGTCGAGGCAGGGCTCGTTGGCGTATTCGGCCATACCGCCCTCGGTCACGGTCAGGATGTCGTCGTGCGCAAGACCGGCGCCGAGCAGTTCGCGCACGACGAAGCCCATGCCGCCCGCCGCGTGAAAATGGTTCACGTCGCCCGAGCCGTTGGGATAGACGCGCGCGATCAGCGGCACGATGCCGGAAAGCTCGTCGATGTCCTGCCAGTCGAGCAGGATGCCGGCGGCGCGCGCCATCGCCGGCAGGTGGATCGCGTGATTGGTCGATCCGCCGGTGGCGAGCAGGCCGACCACCGCGTTGACGATCGCCTTCTCGTCGACCACGCGCGCCATCGGCCGGTAATCGTTGCCTTTCCGCCCGATCGCCGCCAGCCGATGCACCGCCGCACGGGTAAGCGCCTGGCGCAGCGGCGTGTTCGGCGGCACGAAGGCCGCGCCGGGCACGTGCAGGCCCATCAGTTCCATCATCATCTGGTTGGAATTGGCGGTGCCATAGAACGTGCAGGTGCCAGGCGCATGGTAGGATGCGCTCTCGCTCGCCAGCAGTTCGGCGCGGCCGGCCTTGCCCTCGGCATAGAGCTGGCGGACTTTCTGCTTCTCCTTGTTGCCCAGCCCCGAGGGCATCGGGCCGGAGGGGACGAACACCGCCGGCAGATGTCCGAAGCGCAGCGCGCCGATCATCAGGCCGGGCACGATCTTGTCGCAGATGCCAAGCAGCGCCATGCCGTCGAACATCGCGTGGCTCAGGGCAACGGCGGTGGAAAGCGCGATCGTGTCGCGGCTGAACAGCGACAGCTCCATGCCGTCCTGGCCCTGCGTCACGCCATCGCACATCGCGGGAACGCCCCCCGCGACCTGCGCCGTCGCGCCGACCTCGCGCGCATGCAGCTTCATCGCTTCCGGATAGCGGCCATAGGGCTGATGCGCCGAAAGCATGTCGTTGTAGGCGGTGACGATGGCGAGGTTGGGCCCGCGCCCGCCGACGATCGCCTCCTTGTCCTCGAGCGCCGCGGCGGCCGCGTGGGCCAGGTTCGAGCAACCCATCCAGTCGCGCCCCTGGTGCCGCTCGCCCTCGCGCTCCATCAGCTCGAGGTAGCGCGCCCGGCTGTCGCGCGACCGTTCGACGATGCGCTGCGTAACGCGCGCGACCGCGGGGTTGAGATTGCTCATGGCCCGGCCTCCTGACCTCGACGTTCCTTCCCGACAACGCTCCGCAAGGTCTCTCGTGCCCCGCTCATTCGTGCCCTGCTCACTCGTGCCCTGCTCACTCGTGCCAGGTGACCCCGTCGCGCTCCGCCAGCGCGATCGCGGCCGAAGGGCCCCAGCTTCCCGCCGTGTAGGACTTGGGCACCATGCCGTGGTCTTCCCAGCTCGCCCGGATCGCATCGATCCAGTCCCACTGCGCCTCCACCTCGTCGCGGCGGACGAAAAGCGTCTGATCGCCCTCGATAAGGTCGAGCAGCAGCCGCTCGTAGGCGATGCGCTTATGCACCCCGGCGAAGGCGTTGGCCATCGAGATGTCGAGCGGCACCGGGCGCAGGCGGACGCCGCCGCGATCGAGCCCCGGCACCTTGGCCATCAGCGAAAGCGCGATGTTCTCTTCGGGCTGGATGGCAATGACGAGGCGGTTCGGCTCGGACCGGGCGCCCTTGCCCGCGAAGATCGAATGCGGCACGCGGCGGAACTGGACGATGATCTCGGTCGTGCGCTTGGGCAGGCGCTTGCCGGTACGCAGATAGAAGGGCACGCCCTTCCAGCGCCAGTTGTCGATGTGCGCCTTGATCGCAACGAAGGTCTCGGTATCCGACGCCCTGCCCAGTTCCTCATCGTAGCCGGGCACCGCCGCGCCATCGATCGCGCCGGCGCGGTACTGGCCGGTGACCGTCTCGTCCGGCCCCACCAGGCGCAGCGAGCGCAGCACCTTGACCTTCTCGTCGCGCACCGCCGTCGCGTCGAAGCTGGAGGGCGGCTCCATCGCCACCAGCGACAGGAGTTGCAGCATGTGGTTCTGCACCATGTCGCGCAGCGCGCCGGTCTCGTCGTAGAAGCCGACCCGGCCTTCCAGCCCGACCGTTTCGGCAACGGTGATCTGGACATGGTCGATATGCGCCGCGTTCCACAGCGGCTCGAACAGCATGTTGGCGAAACGCAGCGCCAGCAGGTTCTGCACCGTCTCCTTGCCGAGGTAGTGGTCGATGCGGAAGGTGCGGTCCTCGGGGAAGGCGGCGGCGACCGCGTCGTTGATCGCGCGGCTCGACGAAAGATCGTTGCCGAGCGGCTTTTCCAGGCACATGCGGACGTTGTCCCCGGTCAGCCCGGCGTGCTGGAGGCCGTGGATCGTCGGCTCGAACAGGCTGGGCGCGGTCGACAGGAAGATGGCGAGGCCGGCGGCCGGCGTGTCGACCTTCCCCGCCAGCGCCGCGAAGCTCTCCGTCTGCGTCGCGTCGAGTGGCTGGTAGCCCAGCCGGTTGAGGAAGGTGGCGACGCTGCCGCGCCGGTCGGCCGGCAGGAATTTCTCCAGCGCCGCGCGCGCGAAGTCGCGATAGCCGTGGTCGTCATAGTCGGACCGGGCCGTGCCGACGATCTCCAGCGTCGCGGGAAGCAGCCCGTCCGCGTCGAGCGCGCAGAGCGAGGGCAGAAGCATGCGCCGGGCAAGGTCGCCGGTCGCGCCAAACAGGAGCAGGCGATCGGCGGCGAAGCTCATGTCCTGAACCCTGGCCGTCTGCGCCGCATCGGTGATTCTCCTCGGCGGATACCCCTGCCCATGGGTTTCGCATATGCAGCATAGGACGGCAAGAGGCCCGCACCCCGCGCACGCGAAGCGGCTTCCCCACGCATCGCCGAACGGGTAACAGGGAGCCGTGGCACTGGCGGGCGTTCATCTTCTCGAACATATCCAGACGCCGGCGCTGGGCGTCGTCGGCGGCCAGGTGACGTTCGCCAACGCCGCCGCCGCGGCGCTGCTCGGCGGCCACGTCGTCGGCCAGGACGTGCGCATCGCCATCCGCAATCCCAAGGCGGTCGCCGTCATCCTCGACGAAAAGGGCGGTACCGCGCGCATCGACGGGCTGTCCGTTGGCGGCAGCGTCTGGGAAGTCCATTGCCATGTCGTCGGCCCCGACGAGCGGCTGGTCACATTGTACGACCTGTCGGTGCAGGCAAGCACGGCACGGGCGCATGCCGATTTCGTCGCCAACGCCAGCCACGAGCTGCGCACGCCGCTGGCGGCAGTGATCGGCTATGTCGAAACGCTGCTGACACCCAAGGCCGGGGATGACAAGGCGACGCGCGAACGCTTCCTCAACACCATCCGGCACGAGGCGCTGCGCATGCAGGCGCTGGTAGAGGACCTGATGTCGCTTTCCCGCATCGAGGCGGTCAAGCACGAGGCGCCGTCCGGCGAGGTCGACATGGCGGCGCTGGCGCGCGAGGTCGCGGGCGAGTTTCGCGAAGGGACCCACGTCTCGGTCACGACCAACTGCGAAACGGCGTTGATCGCCGGGGATCGCGGGCAGATGGCGCAGGTCCTGCGCAACCTCATCGACAACGCGCTCAAGTACGGCCGGCCGGGCGGGCCGGTGCTGGTCTCGCTCGAAGCGACCCCCACGGGCTGGCTGGCGATCGCGGTGAAGGACGAAGGCGACGGCATCGCGCCCGAGCACCTGCCGCGGCTTACCGAGCGTTTCTATCGCGCCGACACCAGCCGCAGCCGCGCGGCCGGCGGGACCGGCCTTGGCCTGTCGATCGTCAAGCACATCGTCGAGCGCCACCGCGGCCGCTTCGACATCACGACCCGGCCGGGCGACGGCACGACCGCGTCGATGATGCTGCCGCTAAGCAAGGATTGACGGACCCCCGTCCTGTCGCCGACATGTCATCAAAATGACATCAAACAGCCACAATACCGTCATCAGCCCGGCCGGGCTCCGCCAGACCGACTATCCGCATTTCCCGTAACCGTCGGGCACCGGCCCGACGGCAAGGCCCTCCCCAGGCTACTCGACAACGAATGTCCACAGGGTGACGCATACGATGATCAAGACGAATTACCTGGCGGTGCCGGCGCTCGCCATCGCATTGGGCTGGGCGCTTCCCGCCCAGGCGCAATCGGCCGACGCGGCGGCGGTGCAGCATGAGCTTGCCGAGATGCGCGCGCAGATGCAGCGCATGGCGGAAAGGATCGACACGCTCGAAGCCCAGCTCGGCGCCGCCAACGCCAGGGCCGCGACGCAGGCTGCGGCAAACGCGGGATCGGGCTCGGCGAGCAGGCAGCCACCGGTCGAAGTCACCTGGAAGGGCGCGCCCGAACTGTCCGCCAAGGGCGGCTGGAGCTTCAAGCCGCGCGGACGCGCGCAGATCGACATCGGTGCGATCGACGCGCCGGCCGGGCTTTCGGGCGGCACGAACCCTCGCGGCGTCTCGACGGAGATGCGCCGGCTTTACCTCGGGTTCGACGGCACGATGCCCGGCGGCTTCGGCTACCGGGTCGAAGCCGATCTGGCCGGCTCCAACGTCGTCCTGAGCGACGTCTACCTGACGTACCAGCCGAGCAAGGAACTGACGCTCACGCTCGGCCAGCACAAGCCGCTCACGGGCTTGGACGACATGACCTCGGACCTCTACACGAGCATGATGGAGCGCGCGGCATTCACGTCGGCCTTCGGTTTCGAGAAGCGTCTCGGCCTGAGCGCCACTTACGCGACCGACAGCTTCCTCGTGCAGGGCGGCGTCTTTTCGGACGACCTCGCCGCGCTAAACAGCGATACCGCCCGGAACTGGAGCCTCGATGGCCGGGTCGTCGCCATGCCGAAAGTCGGCGGCGGCACGCTGCACCTCGGCCTGTCGGCGCATGTGCGCGACCTCAACGATGCCGCGCCGACGGTGCGCTACAGAGCGCGTCCCTTCCTCCACACGACCGACGCGAGGCTGGTCGATACCGGCGCCTTCGCCGCCACCGGCGAGCGCAGCTTCGGCGCGGAATTGGCCTATGTCGCCGGCCGGTTCCACGCCACGGCGGAAGGCCATGTGCTTACCGTGCGGCGCCCCGGCCAGCCGGATCCGAGTTTCAAGGGCGCCTTTGCCGAAGTCGGCTATCTGCTGACCGACGACGTCACCGGCTACAAGGCCGGCACTTATGATCGCATCCGGCCGCGCAAGCCGCTCGGCCAGGGCGGGTTCGGCGCCGTCCAGGTAAACGCCCGCTACGACTGGCTCGACCTGACCGACGCCGGCAGCAACGGCGGACGCCAACAGACCATGAGCCTCTCCGTGATCTGGATTCCGATGGACTACGTCCGCTTCATCGCCAACTATGGCCATATCCGGCTGCGCAGTGCGCCGGTGACGGTGGCCGGCAATCCCGACTACTCGGCGGACGCCTTCGGCATGCGCGCCCAGGTCGATTTCTGAGCCTGCGGCGGCCCGCGCCCACCTGTGTCACGATATTGTCATCGAACTGTCATCATAGCCCAATAGGAGCGCCCCATGTCCGGAGCCGAGGGGTCTTTTCCGATGCGTGCCATCCATAGCTTTGCCGTCGCCGCCATTTCCGCGCTCGCGCTGTCCGCGTGCGGCGGATCGGCCTCCGGATCGCGGGATTTCGTGCGCGCCGTCGGCTCCTCCACCGTCTATCCCTTCGCCACGGCGGTGGCCGAGCAGACGGGCAAGGCGGGCGGCAAGGCGCCGGTGATCGAATCGACCGGCACCGGCGGCGGCATGAAGCTGTTCTGCGAAGGGGTCGGCGCGAAGTTCCCCGACCTCGTCAACGCCTCGCGCCGGATAAAGGCTTCCGAGTATGAGAACTGCAAGAACCATGGCGTAACCGAGATCGTCGAGATCCAGGTCGGCCTCGACGGCATCGCCTTCGGCGAGGCCAAGGGCGGTTCGGGCATGGCGCTGACGCCGGTCGAGGTCTACAAGGCGCTCGCCGCCAATCCCTTCGGCAAGCCCAACACGGCCAAGCTGTGGAAGGACGTCAATCCCGCCCTGCCGGCGATCCCGATCCTGGTCTACGGCCCCCCGTCGACCTCGGGCACGCGCGACGCGCTGGCCGAGCTGATCCTGACCGAAGGCTGCGACAGCGATCCGGCAACCAAGGCGCTGAAGGATACGGACGCCGATCGCCACAAGCGGATCTGCACCGAAGTGCGCGAGGACGGCGCCTATGTCGATTCGGGCGAGAACGACAACCTCATCGTCCAGAAGATCGCGCAGAACCCCAGGGCCATCGGCGTGTTCGGCTTCTCCTTCCTCGAAGAGAACATGGACAAGCTGAGGGGCGTGCCGATGTCGGGGGTCGAGCCGACTTACGAGACGATCTCGGACTTCTCCTATCCCGGCGCACGGCCGCTGTACCTCTACGTGAAGAAAGCGCATCTCAACGCCATCCGGGGCCTGTCGGACTATATCGCGGAGTGGGCCAGGGCCTGGGGCCCCGAGGGCTACCTGAAAGCCAAGGGCATGGTCATCGCCCCCGAGGACGTGCGCGCCAGCAGCGCCGCGATTGTCGCGAACATGACTCCGATGGACCCGGCGGACCTCAAGTAAGACCGGACGCGCAGCGCCCATGACATCAAACATCGTCCTCGCGGCAATCCTCGCCCTGGGCCTCGCCGGCTGGTTCGCCGCGCGGGCCAAGGCCCGATTGCTCGACAGCGGACGCGGCTCGCTGCATTCGCTGCCCAGCCATCACGGCTGGTACATGGCGCTGTGGGTCGTCGGGCCGGCGCTGCTGGCCTGGGTGGCGTGGCAGGCGATCATGCCCGGCCTCGTCGAATCGGCCGTCCTGGCGCAGCCGATCGCCGCCAGGCTGCCGGCGATGGCGATAGATCGCCATGCCGTGCTGGCCGAGGCCTGGATGCTGGTCCGCGATCCGGGGGCCGGCGTGTTCAACCCGCTGGCCAGGGAGTTCGCCGAGCCGCTGCGCGACGCCCAGTCCCGCTATGCGCTGATCGGCGGCGCGCTGGCGCTCATGCTCGCCTTCGCCGGCGGCGCCTATGGCTATACCCGCGTGCACGCCGGCTTCCCCGCCCGCACGAAGACCGAGCGCGCGGTAATGCTGGCGCTGCTGTTCGCCTCGCTTATCGCGGTCCTGACCACCGCGGGCATCATCATCTCGCTGCTTTACGAAACCGGGCTGTTCTTCAGCCACATCTCGCCGGTCGACTTCCTCACCGGCTTGCACTGGGCGCCCAAGGACCCCGCCGTCGGCGAGGATTTCGGCGCGGTGCCGCTGTTCTGGGGAACGATCTTCATCGGCGCGATCATCGCGATGATCGTCGCCATCCCGCTGGGGCTGATGAGCGCGATCTACCTGACGCAATATGCCTCCGCCGCCATGCGCAAGGTCCTGAAGCCCGTGCTGGAGATCCTGGCCGGCATCCCCACCGTGGTCTACGGCTATTTCGCCGCGCTGACCGTGGCGCCGATGGTGCGCGACCTCGCCCTGCTGCTCGGCAAGGAGAACCCGTCGACCGAGAGCGCACTGGCCGCGGGCCTCGTCATGGGGGTGATGATCATTCCCTTCGTTTCCTCGATGGCGGACGATGCGCTGGCCGCCGTACCGCAGGCGATGCGCGACGGCAGCCTCGCCATGGGCGCCACCGAGAGCGAGACGATCAAGCGCGTGCTGGTGCCCGCCGCGCTCCCCGGCATCGTCGCCGGTGTGATGCTGGCGGTAAGCCGCGCGATCGGCGAGACGATGATCGTCGTCATGGCCGCCGGCGCGGCGGCGCGGCTTTCGATCGACCCCTTCGACAGCATGACGACCGTGACCTACCAGATCGTCCAGCTCCTTACCGGCGACCAGGAGTTCGACAGCCCCAAGACGCTTTCCGCCTTCGCGCTGGGCCTCGTGCTCTTCGTCATCACCCTCATCCTCAACATCGTCGCCCTGCGCGTCGTCAAACGGTTCCGCGAAGCCTATGAGTGACAACTGGCAATCCGACGCGATGCGGCGGCGCCTGGCGAAGCGCCACGCGGCCGAGCGGCGCTTCCGCGCCGTCGGCCTGGCGGCGATCGTCGTCTCGCTGCTGTTCCTCGCCTTCCTGCTGTTCACCATGGCCTGGAACGGGCTCGGCGGGCTGAGCCTGAGCTTCCTCACAGGCTCGGATTCGACCAACCCGGCGATGGCGGGCATATGGGGCGCGCTCAAGGGTTCGCTGCTGACGATGGCGGTGACGTTGGCGCTGTCCTTCCCGATGGGCGTGCTGGCGGCCATCTACCTCGAGGAGTTCGCGCCCAAGAACCGCTGGACCGAATGGGTCGAGGTCTCGATCAACAACCTCGCCGCGGTGCCTTCGATCATCTTCGGCCTGCTGGGCCTGGCGGTGTTCATCAACACACTGCATCTGCCGCGCTCCTCGCCGCTGGTCGGCGGCATGACGCTGGCGCTGATGACGCTGCCGGTCATCGTCATCTCGGGCCGCAACGCCATCAAGGCGGTGCCGCCCTCGATCCGCGACGCCGCGCTGGCGGTGGGCGCAAGTCCGGTGCAGACGGTGTTCCACCACGTCCTGCCGCTCGCCCTGCCCGGCATCCTCACCGGCACGATCATCGGCATGGCCCGCTCGCTGGGCGAAACCGCCCCGCTGCTGATGATCGGCATGCGCGCCTTCGTTTCGACCCCGCCCGGCGGCGTGACCGACCCGTCGAGCGTGCTGCCCATGCAAATCTTTCTGTGGTCTGACGAAATCGACCCCGGCTTCGTCCAGAACACGTCGGCAGCTATCATCGTGCTGCTGGCCTCCCTCCTGGCGATGAATGGTCTTGCCATTTATCTGCGCAACAAGTTCGAGACCCGCTGGTAGCATGATGGACACGCCCCCGAAGATCTCCGCACGCAACGTCAACGTGTTCTACGGCGCCAAGAAGGCGATCGACGACGTGTCGATCGACATCGACGCCGGCATCGTCACCGCCTTCATCGGCCCGTCGGGCTGCGGCAAGTCGACGTTCCTGCGCACGCTGAACCGCATGAACGACACGATCCCGGCCTGCCGCGTCGAAGGCGAGATCCGGCTCGACGGCGAGAACATCTACGACGGCGCCATGGACGTGGTGCAGCTTCGCGCACGCGTCGGCATGGTGTTCCAGAAGCCCAACCCCTTTCCCAAGTCGATCTACGAGAACGTCGCCTACGGCGCGCGCATCCATGGCATGGCCGCCAACCGCGGCGAGATGGACGCGATCGTCGAGAAGGCGCTGGGCCGCGCCGGCCTGTGGGACGAGGTGAAGGACCGCCTCGACGACGCCGGCACCGCGCTTTCGGGCGGGCAGCAGCAGCGTCTGTGCATCGCGCGCGCGATTGCCGTCAGCCCCGAGGTGATCCTGATGGACGAGCCCTGCTCGGCGCTCGACCCGATCGCCACCGCGCGGATCGAGGAACTGATCGACGAGCTGAAGGAACGCTACGCGATCGTTATCGTCACGCATTCGATGCAGCAGGCCGCGCGCGTCTCGCAGCGCACCGCCTTCTTTCACCTCGGCGTCATAGTAGAATACGGCGAGACTTCGGGGATCTTCACCAATCCGCGCGAAGAACGCACCAAGGACTACATCACCGGGCGCTACGGCTGACGAGAAACGGATCATGGCAAAACATACGGTCAAGGCATTCGACAGCGAGATCAGCCAGCTTCGCGGCCTCATCGCGGAGATGGGCGGCCTCGCCGAAGTGGCGATCCGCGAGGCGATCGACGCGCTCTCGCGGCGCGACGAGGAAAAGGCCAGGCAGGTCGTCGCCGCCGATGCGCGGCTCGACGCGCTCGAAGCGGAGGTGGACCGGCTGGCGGTGCAGATCATCGCGCTGCGCGCGCCGATGGCCAATGACCTGCGCGACGTGATCGCCGCGCTCAAGATTTCCGGCGTGATCGAACGCATCGGCGACTATGCCAAGAACATCGCCAAGCGCGTCGACCAGATGGAAGGCCGCGCCAAGATCGGGCCGCTGACGCTGGTGCCGGCGATGGCCGAGATCGCGCAAGGGATGGTCCGCGACGTACTCAACGCCTACGGCGCGCGCGACGCGCTGCTCGCCATCGAGGTGATCAACCGCGACGAGAAGCTCGACAACTTCTACAACAGCCTGTTCCGCAATCTCGTCACCCACATGATGGAGAACCCGGCGACGATCTCCAGCGCGGCGCAGCTCCTGTTCGTCGCCCGCAATCTCGAGCGTATCGGCGACCACGCCACCAACGTCGCCGAGATGGTCTATTTCGCCGCGACGGGGCAGTATTATTCCGAGAAGGAAGGCCCGCGCGACACCAGCGGGGTGATCTGATGAAGCCTTCGATCCTGGTCGTCGAGGACGACCTCGCGCTCTGCGAACTGCTCACCTGGAACCTCGGCGCCGAAGGCTACGAGGTGCGCTCGACCGGCGACGGCGAGGAAGCGCTGGTAATGGTGCGCGAACAGGTGCCCGATGCGATCATCCTCGACTGGATGGTCGAGCAGGTTCCCGGCATCGAGGTCTGCCGCCAGCTCCGCAAGGACAAGGCGACCGCGCGCGTGCCGATCCTCATGCTCACCGCGCGCGGCGAGGAGGAGGATCGCATCCGCGGCCTCAAGACCGGCGCCGACGACTACGTGACCAAACCGTTCAGCCCGCGCGAGCTGATGGCCCGGGTGGAGGCGCTGCTGCGCCGCAGCCGCCCCTCGCTCGCCGGCGACGTCCTGGTGTTCGGCGATCTCGAGCTGGACTTCGCCTCGCACCGCGTCCGCCGCGACGGCGAGGCGCTGCACCTGGGCCCCACCGAGTTCAAGCTGCTGCGCTATTTCATGGAACGGCCCAACCGGGTGCTCTCGCGCCAGCAGATCCTCGACGGCGTCTGGGGCATGGATTCGGATATCGACGAACGCACGGTGGACGTTCACATCCGCCGCCTGCGCAAGGCGATCAACCGCCCCGGCGAGCACGACCCGATCCGCACCGTACGCGCCGCCGGCTATGCCATGGACGCTTCGTAGCGCCGACGCCCGCCCTCCCACGCAAGCGGAGCGGTCGCGACTGGAGTGATTTCGAGCCCGATGGTATCATCTGGCGACTCAGAAATTACGGAAAACAAAGGAAAATCCAGAGTCTGTCCGGTTCGATCAGAAGCGGACAGCCTCTAATCGATCAGGCCGCGCCCGCGCAGATCGTCGGCAAGACGTGCCGCATCGTGGAAATGGTGGGCCTGCCAGCCGCAGGCGCGCGCTGCGATGACGTTGGCCTCGTTGTCGTCGATGAACAGCATCGCGGCTGGCGCGTGGCCGAAGCGCGCGGCGGCGAGCGCGTAGATTTCCGGATCGGGCTTGATCAGCTTCTCGACGCCCGAGACGACGATGTCGCGGAAGCGATCGAACACCGCCTGTCCCGCACGGAACGGCGGCCAGAAGTCGGCGCTGAAGTTGGTGATCGCATAGAGCGGCACGCCGCGCGCGTGGAGCGCCTCGACCAGTTCGTGGCTGCCCGGCACCGGCCCGGGAATGGTTTCGGCGAAACGCGCGGCGAAGGCGCGGATCAGCGGCTCGTGCTCGGGAAACTCGGCAATACGCGCGGGGATCGTATCGGCCAGCATGTGGCCCGCGTCATGCCGAAAATGCCACTCGGGCGTGACGACGGTGGAAACGAACCGTTCAAGCTCGTCCGCATCGTCGATCAGCTTGGCAAAGAGATGCCGCAAGTCCCACTCGAACAGGACCTTGCCGACATCGAATACGACGGCGTCTATCTGTCCGGCCATTCGGGTCATGCGTCACCAAGCGGCGAAGCAGCGGCCGGAAGCGGCACCAGCCGTGCGAGGTCAGCGGCCCTGCCGCCGACCGTCAACGCAAGGCTATCAGCCCTGGCGCGCCTTGAAGCGGCGGTTGGTCTTGTTGATCACGTAGGTCCGGCCACGGCGGCGGATGACGCGGTTGTCCCGGTGGCGGTCCTTGAGCGACTTGAGGCTATTGCGAATCTTCATGACTGTCTCTTCCGCGGCCGCTGCCGCCTAAAATCGAAGCCGGGCCGTTAGTAGGCCCAGGGCGCGAAGTCAAGCCGGCCGGGCGATCCCGGCCAGCTTTCGCTCCCAGGCGAAGGCGTGACCGACGATCTCGTCGAGGTCGGCGTGGCGCGGCACCCAGGGCAGCGTCGCCCTGATTCGCGCGTTGTCCGAAATCAGCGAACCGGAATCGCCCGGCCGGCGCGGCGCCATCCGACGCGCGATGGCGACGCCGGCGGCGCGCTCGACCGCGTCGAGCACCTCCAGCACCGAGAAGCCGCGGCCATAGCCGCAGTTCATCGTCAGCGAACGGCCCGGCTCGGCGATCAGCGCTTCCAGCGCAAGGACGTGCGCAGCGGCAAGATCGGAGACGTGGATGTAATCGCGCACACCTGTGCCGTCGGGCGTCGCATAGTCGGTGCCGAACACGTCGACGTGATCGCGCTTGCCCAGCGCCGCCTCGACCGCGACCTTTATCAGGTGCGTCGCGCCGGCGGTCGACTGGCCGGTACGGCCTTGCGGATCGGCCCCGGCGACATTGAAGTAGCGCAGCGCGCAATAATTGAGCGGATGCGCGTTCGCCACGTCGGCCAGCATCAGCTCGGTCATCAGCTTGGACGTGCCGTAGGGATTGATCGGCAGGCGCGGCGTTTCCTCGGTGACGGGCGAGACCTCGGGCGTGCCGTAAGTAGCCGCGGTCGAACTGAAGATGAAATGGGGCACGCCCGCTGCCACCGCCGCGGCGATCAGCGCGCGGCTCTTGACGGTGTTGTTGTGGTAATATTTGAGCGGGTCCGTCACCGATTCGGGGACGACGATCGAGCCGGCGAAATGCATCACCGCGCGCGTGCCTTGCTCGGCGAAGATGCGCGCCAGCAGGGCCGCGTCCTCGACGTCGCCTTCGTAGAAGGGCACGCCTTCGGGCACCGCCCAGCGGAACCCGGTCGAAAGATCATCGATCACCGCCACCGGCCAGCCGGCGTCGACGAGCGCGAGAACGGCATGACTGCCGATGTAGCCGGCACCGCCGGTCACCAGAACGGAAAGCTTTTCGGCCATGGCGCGCGGCTTAGCACGACACCGCGCGCATTTGGTTAATCCGTTTTGCCGTTCATTCGTCGACCGGCACCGCAAGGCTGGCGGCACCCTTGCGCAAAGGGCTGACAAAGCTCACATTCCCGCTGCCCGGCGCGGTGCCGGCGGAGACGATGCCATGAAGTTGCCCACCCTCGCCGCGACCGTGCTCGCCCTGATTGTCGGCGGCTGCGTCGCGCCGGTCGGTCCGGTCGAGGTAACGCGCTTCCATGTGCCGGAGACCGCCCGGCTCGGCCGCGGCGCCGTGGCGGTGGAACCCGCTCCGGGCATGGCCGGCGACAGCCTCGAATGGCGCACCTACGCCGCGGCGGTCGGTCGGCAGTTGACCCTGATCGGCTACAGCGAGCAGACCGCCGGCGCCGCCGCCCAGGTCGCGCTCGTCCGGCTGCAGCGGCAGACCTACCGGCCCGAGCGCCGCCGCGGCCCGGTTTCGGTGGGCGTCGGCGGCGCCACCGGCAGCTATGGCTCGGGCGTGGGCCTGGGTCTCGGCTTCGACTTGTCCGGCCCGCCGCCCGATGTCGTGGAGACCGAGCTTGCCGTCACGATCAGGGACCGCGCCAGCGGCCAGTCGCTGTGGGAAGGCCGCGCAAGCTTTGTGGTCGATGCGAAGTCCCCGCTCGCCAGCAGCCAGCTCGGCGCGGCGAAGATGGCCGAGGCACTGTTCAAGGATTTCCCCGGCACCTCCGGGGAAACCATCCAGGTAAGGCCGTAAGCCGCATGAGCGACATCGAGATTTCCAGCGCGTTCGATTCCGGCAACATCGAGGTTCTTTCCGTGTCGGGCGCGAGCGCGCGGCTGACGATCCGGCGAGACCACAAGTCCAACTTCTTCCAGTGGTTCCACTTCCGCGTCTCGGGCGGCCGGGGCCGGATGCTGGAACTGCGCCTGACCGGCCTTGCCGCCGCCGCCTATCCGATGGGCTGGCCCGGCTACCGCGCCTGCGTGTCCGAGGACCGGCACGACTGGACCCGCGCGGAAACCGCCTGGGAAGAAGCGCGCGACGGCGGCACGTTGACGATCCGCCATACGCCCGCAAGCGACCTCTGCTGGTTCGCCTATTTCGCGCCCTATTCCATGGAGCGCCACCACGACCTGATCGCCGAAGCGGCGGCGAGCGAGGGCGTGGACTACCGCAGCCTCGGCCGCAGCCTCGACGGGCAGCCGATCGACTGCGTGGAGATGGGCGAAGGGCCGGTGCAGGTCTGGCTCTATGCGCGCCAGCATCCCGGCGAATCGATGGCCGAATGGTGGATGGAAGGCGCGCTGGAGGCGCTGACCGACCCCGCCGATCCGGTCGGCCGCGTGCTGCGCCGCAAATGCCGGCTGCATCTCGTGCCCAACGCCAACCCCGACGGCTCGCGGCGCGGCCACCTGCGCACCAATGCCATCGGCGTGAACCTCAACCGCGAATGGCGCGATCCCACGCCCGAACGCTCGCCCGAAGTGGTCGCGCTGCGCGGCGCGATGGACGAAAGCGGCGTCGATTTCTCGATGGACGTCCACGGCGACGAAGCGATACCGGCCGTGTTTCTCGCCGGGTTCGAGGGCATCCCCTCGCTCAAGGATGAGCAGCTTGCCGGCTACAGGCGCTACGGCGAGATCCTCGCGCGGCGCACGCCCGATTTCCAGACCAGGCGCGGCTATCCGCTGACGCCCGCCGGCAAGGCCAACCTGGCCATGTCCACCAACCAGCTCGCCGAGCGCTTCGGCTGCGTCGCGATGACGCTGGAGATGCCGTTCAAGGACCACGACGACATGTCCTGCCCCGCCCGGGGCTGGAGCCCGGAACGCAGCAAGCTGCTGGGGCGCGATTGCCTGGCGGCGCTGGCGGAATGGCTGGAGGAACGGGGCTGATCGACGCGATCTTGGCGACGCCGGTGCAAACCGGGACGATTGCCCCTAGATAGTGCCCATGGCCGACCTCTTCGCCGGCGACATGCCGCCGCAGCCCATGCTCGACGAACCCGGCGCCGACGCGCCGCTGGCCGACCGCCTGCGCCCGCGCCGCCTGGATGACGTCGTCGGGCAGGAACACATCACCGGCCCCGAAGGCGCGATCGGGCGCATGGTCGCGGCGGGCCGGCTGTCCTCGATGATCCTCTGGGGCCCGCCCGGCACCGGCAAGACCAGCACCGCGCGGCTGCTGGCCGACGCGGTGGGGATGCGCTTCGTCGCGGTCAGCGCCGTGTTCTCCGGCGTCGCGGACCTCAAGAAAGCCTTTGCCGAGGCCGAGGTGGCGGCCAGGGCGGGACAGCGCACGCTGCTGTTCGTCGACGAGATCCACCGCTTCAACCGCGCGCAGCAGGACGGTTTCCTGCCCTTCGTCGAGAAGGGCGCGGTGACGCTGGTCGGCGCCACCACCGAGAACCCCAGCTTCGAGCTGAACGCGGCGTTGCTCTCGCGCGCGCAAGTGCTGATCCTGCGCCGGCTCGACGCGGAGGCGCTGGCGAAGCTGCTCGACAAGGCGGAAGCGCTGGAAGGCCCCCTGCCCGTCACGCCCGAAGCGCGCGAGGCGCTGGTCGCATCGGCCGACGGCGACGGGCGCTTCCTGCTCAATCAGGCCGAAACGCTCTATGCCGCGAAGATCGGGGAGCCGCTCGACCCGGCAGGGCTCGGCCGCTTCCTCCAGCGCCGCGTCGCGGTCTACGACAAGGACCGCGAGGGGCACTACAACCTGATCTCCGCGCTGCACAAGGCGCTGCGCGGATCGGACCCGCAGGCGTCGCTCTACTACCTCGCGCGGATGCTGACCGCGGGCGAGCAGCCGCTCTACGTGCTGCGCCGCCTGACCCGCTTCGCCAGCGAGGACATCGGCCTCGCCGATCCCGAGGCGCTGGTGCAGTGCCTTGCGGCCAAGGATGCCTACGAGTTCCTCGGCTCGCCCGAGGGCGAGCTGGCGATCGTCCAGGCCTGCCTCTATTGCGCCACCGCGCCCAAGTCGAACGCCGCCTACGCCGCGCAGAAGGCGGCGTGGCGCAGCGCCAGGGAGACGGGATCGCTGATGCCGCCGGCCGCCATCCTCAACGCGCCGACGAAGCTGATGAAGGACATCGGCTACGGCAAGGGCTATGCCTACGACCACGACGCCGACGAGGGCTTCTCGGGCGCCGACTACTGGCCCGAGGAAATGGCGCCGCAGACCTTCTACCGCCCGGTCGAGCGCGGCTTCGAGCGGCAGGTGATCGAGCGCATCGCCTATTGGGACAAGCTGCGCGCCCGGCGCCGCGGAGAATGAGGGCGGGCTTCCGCCACTTCGCGGCGATCGACTGGTCGGGCGCCGCGGGCGAGCGGCATCACGGCATAGCGCTGGCGATCTGCGCGCAAGGCGACGGTGCGCCCGCGCTGGTCCGGCCGGGGCACCGCTGGTCGCGGCCGGAAGTGCTGCGCTGGCTGACGGACGAAATGCCGGCGGACACGCTGGTCGGCCTCGACCTCGGCATCTCGCTCGCCTTCGCGGACCGGGGCGCGTTCTTCCCCGGCTGGCCGGACAGCCCCGCCGATGCCCGCGCGCTCTGGGCGCTGGTCGACCGGCTCTGCGCAGATGACGCGCACCTGGCCGTTGCGGGCTTCGTCGACCATCCGCAAGCAGCGCGGCACTTCCGCCGCCACGGCGGGCGCGAGGGCGACCTGTTCGGCGCCGATGGGAAAGGAGGGGGCCGCGGCCGCTTCCGCGTGACCGAGCTGGCGCAGCAGGCGATGGGCTGCAAGCCCTGCAGCAACTTCAACCTCGTCGGCGCGGCCCAAGTCGGCAAGTCGAGCCTCTCGGGCATGCGCCTGCTCCACCGCCTCGGCGGCCGGCTGCCCGTCTGGCCGATCGACCCGCGGCCCCAGACGGGCTCGGTTATGGTCGAGATCTACACGACGATCGCCGCGCTCGCCGCCGGGCGCAGCGCCGGCCGCTCGAAGATCCGCACGCTGGAGGAGCTGAACCATGCGCTGGCCGCGCTGGGCAGCGAGGGGTTCGGCCGCGAAGGCCCGATCGACGACCACCGGAGCGACGCGATCCTCACCGCCGCCTGGCTGCGCCGGGCCGCGCATCGCCCGGAACTCTGGGCGCCGTCGGGCCTGACTGCCGACATCGGCCGCACGGAAGGGTGGACCTTCGGCGCCGGGTGACGGCGGAGGAGCTTGCCGCTCAGAACAGCCGCGTCAGGCCGTAGAACACCGCGCCGACCAGCGCCGAGGCGGGGATGGTGATGACCCAGGCGACGACAACGCTCCGCGCCACGCCCCAGCGGATCGCCGAGGCGCGCCGCGCGGTGCCGGCGCCGATGACGCAGCCGGTGATCGTGTGCGTGGTCGAGACCGGGATGCCGAGCAGCGAGGCCGAGAACACGATGATCGAGCCGCCGGTCGAAGCGCTGAACCCCTGGTGCTGCGACAGCTTGGTGATGCGAGAACCCATCGTCTCGATGATCTTCCACCCGCCCGATAATGTGCCGAGCGCGATCGCCACATAGCAGCTTATCGCCACCCAGTGCGGCACGTGGAATTCACCGGCGAGGTAGCCGGTCGAGTAGAGCAGCACGGTGATGATGCCCATCGTCTTCTGCGCGTCGTTGAGCCCGTGGCTGAGCGAATAGGCGGCCGACGAGAACAGGTGGAGGAAACGGAACGAGCGTTCCGCCGAACGCGAGGTGGAATGGCGGAATCCCCAGCTTGTCACCAGCATGATCAGCATCGACAGCATCATGCCCAGCACCGGCGAGAGCACGATGGCCACCAGCGTCTTGTTGAGGCCCGACCATTGGATACCCTCGATGCCGGCATGGGCGGTGCCGGCGCCGATCAGCCCGCCGATCAGCGCGTGGCTGCTCGACGAGGGGATGCCCTTGAACCAGGTCACGATATTCCAGAACATCGCCCCCACCAGCGCCCCGAAGACGACGCCGGGCGTCACCAGATCGCGGTCGATCAGCCCTTGGCCGATGGTGTCCGCCACCTTGTGCAGCGCCGGGAACATCACGCTGAGGAAATAGGCGGCGAAGTTGAATGTCGCGGCGAACAGCACCGCCTGCACCGGCCCCAGCAGGCGCGTCGCGACCACCGTGGCGATCGAGTTGGCCGCGTCGTGCAGGCCGTTGAGGAAATCGAAGGCCAGCGCAATGGCGATGAGCCCGACGAGAAGCGGCAGGGCAAGCTGATAGGTCATGGCGCGCTCAGGCGTGGTCGATGACGATGCCGTCGATCTCGTTGGCGACGTCCTCCAGCGCGTCGACGATGCGCTCCAGGTGCTTGTAGATCTCGCGCACGACGATGAACTTCAGCGTCTCCTGCTCGCCGCACTGCATGAACGCCTTTCTGACGCCGGAGTCGTGGACTTCGTCGGCATGGCCTTCCATGCGCACCAGCCGCTCGGTCAGCTCGTGCAGCCGCGCTCCGTTCCGCGCCACGTCGCGCAGCAGCGGGATCGCCTCGGCGGTGACGCGCGCGGCATCGACGATGATCGCGGTCATATCGCGCATCTCGTCGTCGAACGTGGTGAAATCGTAGAGCGCGATGGCGCCGGCGGCCGCATTCATCTCGTCCACCGCATCATCCATCGCCCCGATCAGGCCGGTGATCGCACCCCGGTCGAAGGGGGTAAGGAAGGTCTTGCGGACGGTCAGCAACACCTCGCGGATGATATTGTCGGCGTCATGCTCGCGCTCGTGGATCTCGCGGATATGGTCGGCGCGCGAGCTGCCGTTCTGGAACAGCCGCGCCAGCGCGTCAGCCGCGACGACGATCGTGGCCGCGTGCGCTTCGAACAGGTCGAAGAAATTTCCGGTCTTCGGCAGCAGCCTCTGGAACCACGCGAACATCTGACTCACCCTGGATTTCTGCGCGACGAGGTGAAGTACGCCCGTGCGTCTTGCTGCTGCCTGGAACTCCGACGCGGCGAACGAGCGCATGAGATCGCGCAAATCCGGTTCGTCGACCGCCTCCGCCGCCTCGGGCAGCGTGAACCAGCGACGCTCGCGCTCGTCCTGCTCCTTCCAGCTAGCGCGCTCCTGCGTCACCGCCAGCGGGAAGACGTCGACGTCGACCATCAGCGAGGCGCCGTTGTTGCGCCGCTTGCGATAGCGGTACGAGCCGAGCGGAGTCGGGCACACCGGCCCGCCGACGCCCGCCTCCTCATCCGCTTCCCGCGCCGCAGCGGCGTGGGGCGAAAGACCCGAGGGCACGTTGCCCTTGGGGATCACCCAGCGCCCGGTGCCCCGCGACGTGATCAGCAGGACGCGCACCGACGCATCGGGCGCGGCTCCTTCTGTACGGTAGGGCAAGGCAGCGATCTGGCGGATGACGGGTTCCTTCGGAGCGTGGCCGATGCCCGAAACCGGCGCATGTTACAATATGATGACACCATGAAAATGTGCGCAGCGCTGGCGTTCCGGCCACGACGGGGCCATACGGCGGGCATGGCCGTGGATATCGCCACCGTGGGATTGCTGGACGACGACGAGATCGAACTCGACGACGCCGCGCTGGCGCTGAGCGAACTCGACCACGAAGGAATCGACCTTGCGCCTTACCATGCCCTGCTCGACGACATCGCCGGTCGGCTGGTCGACTTTTCCCGCGCGCGGACGCCGGGGCAGCAGGCCGAGGCGCTGCGCCGGGTCTTCCACGAGGAGTTCGGCTTCACCGGCGACCGCGAAAGCTACGACGCGCCGGTCAACGCCGACCTCATCCGCGTGCTCGACCGGCGGCGCGGCCTGCCGATCAGCCTCGCGCTGCTCTATGTCGCCGCGTCCCGGCGCATGGGCTGGACCGCCCATGCGACCAACACGCCGGGCCACGTCCTCGTTCGCATCGGCGGGGATCCCGGCTGCCTGATCGACCCGTTCCACGACGGCACGCCCGTATCGAACGAGCGCCTTGCCGCGCTGCTGCTGGGCGCGCTGGGAGCCGGAGGCGAACCGGGCCCCGAACACGTCGCGCCGATGAGCAACCGGGCCGTGCTCGTCCGCCTGCTGCTCAACCAGGCCAGCCGCGCCGAACGCGGCGGCGATCCGCTGCGGGCGATGACGATCTACGAGCGGATGACGCTGGTTGCGCCCGACAACGGCGACGGCTGGTGGGAACTGGCCCGGCTGCAACTGCAGATGCACGATGTCGAGGCGGCCCGCGGCAGCCTCAGCGCCATGCTGGAAGTGACGCGCGATCCGCGGCGGCGCGAGTTGGTGGTCGCTACGTTGCGGGCGATCGCGGAAGGGTAGCCGCCGGCCTCCGCACGCCGCGTCGGAACCAGAAGGTCCACACCGCCAGACTGCCGAGCAGCGCCATCGCCAGGCCCGATGCCGTCATCGCCAGCCGGTAGGGCAGCCCGCCGACCTTGGCCGCGTGCAGCGGATAGAACAGGTTGAACCCGCGCGCCTGCGGCGGCAGCTTCAACGCGTCGCGCGCCTCGACGAGCTGGCCGGTGTCGGCCGCGAAATAAAGCGTGGTACGCCCGTTCGGCAGCCACTCGCCGGACTGGCGCATGCGCAGGGTGATCAACCCGCTGTCCTTGCGCGGCAGGCCGAGGATGCGGATCTCGGCATCCGGAAAATGCCGACGGGCGGTGCCGATCATCGCGGTCCAGTCCAGCCGGTCGGCAAGCCGCGCGTCGCGCGGCGGCGGCGGCTTCAGCGCCTGCACGATCACCGCGGGCGCGGAGGGGCCGAGCACGAGCGCGGCCACCGGCCGGAAGGCCATCGCCGCGCCGGTGTAGAGCGAGAGCAGCAGCAGCGGCGCCATGACGATGCCGAGGTCGCGGTGCTGGCGCGTTATTGCCGGGCGCGTCATCCGCCTGGGCCACAGGCGGAACTCGAAGGTGCGGCGCGTGCGCCACCACAGGATCGCGCCGCTCACCACGAAGAATAGCCCGCACAGCGCGGCGATGCCGCCCACCGTCGCGCCGGTCTTGCCCGTGAAGAGGTGGTGGTGGAAGTCGAACAGCCACAGTTCGGGCCGTTCCCACTGGCTCTGCCAGCGGGTAACGATGTCGCCCGCCTGATCGGTGTAAGCGCCGGCGCCGCCCTTGTAGCTCAGGCGGTGCAGCCCGAAACCGTCGCTGGCGAGGACCACGCTTTCCGGCCGGGTTTGCGGATCGGCCATGATCCGCTCGACCGTGGCGGCGATCCGGGCGGTGTCAGTCACCTGGGCGTCGCCGGCATGGGGCAGCATGACCAGCACGTCCCGGTGCACCAGCAACGCGCCCGACAGCCCCAGCAGCGCCAGCACCAGGCCGGTCAATCCGCCGATCCAGCGGTGCAGAAGGTCGAGCGTCCGCAGAGCGTTTGCTCCCTAGAACCTGTAATCCCAGCCCAGCGTGAATGTGCGGCCCCGCCCGGCGAAGAAGGCCAGATTGTCGTTCGGCAGGCGCGTATCGCTGGAATAGTCGATGTAGAACTTGTCGAACAGGTTCTGCACGCTCAGCGTCAGCGCGCCATAGCCGGTCTGGTAGCGGATGCTGGCGTCGGTCACGTTGTAGCCGCCGAAGCTGTTGCGCTGGTCGGGCTGCGGCTTGCCGGGATCGGCATGGAAGGTGCGCGACAGATAGAACTGCGTCTGCACCAGCGCCGAAAGCGGCCCGCGGCTGTAGTTGGCCGAGAGGTTGACCCGGTCGGGCGAGATATTGACGCCATCGAGATCGGTATCGACCTTGCCGTCGGGCGCGCCGCGATTGGCATCGCTGTCGAAGCGGCCGATGAGGTGGGCATAACCGACGCCCAGGCGCAGTCCCTCGATCGGCGTCTGCACCTTGAGGTTCAGCTCTAGCCCCTGGATCTCGACGCGCTGGCGCTGGACGTCGAAGATGCCGCCGGGATTGGCGATGAGAAGCTGCCCCTTGTCACTCGACGACCAGAAATAGGTGGCGCTGGCGTCGAGCGGGCCGCGCTTCACCTCGACGCCGACCTCACGGTTGTTCGAGATGACCGGGGCGATGTCGAGGAAGTAGTCGATGTCGACGCCCGTTCGGGAGACCGCGCGGGTGATGCGGCCGATGTCGGGCACGGTGAAGCCCTCGGCATAGCTGGCGTAGGCGCGGATGCCGTCCCACGGCTCGACGATGACGCCGCCGTTCAGCAGCACGTCGTCGAACGTGGGCTTGCCACCCGAGACGGCGACGCCGCCGTAGGTCGCCGGATCGTTGCCGACCGCGGTGGTCGCCCCCAGCGTGTGGTAGTCGTCGATCTTGATCTGCACGTTCTCCCAGCGCGCGCCGCCGGCGAGCCGCACCTTGCCGCCGAGCAGCTTCAGGTTGGCCTGGGCGAAGGGCGCAAGGCTGCGGAAATCGCTCGGCGGCACCCAGACGCGATCGGTGGCGATGAGGCGCTGCTCGGTCTTGTCCACCAGCGCGTCGAAGCCGATCGTCATGGAAAGCGCGTCGAACAGCGTGCGCTCGTAGCTGAATTTGGCGCCGAGCTTGCGCGAGCGGTTCTGCGACTGGTCGAACAGCGTGCCGATCGGCGCGATGGCCGGGTCCTGGAAGGAGCCGATCGGCGCGATCTCGCCGCCGAAGGTGTCGCGCGTGCGGTTGAAGAAGACCTGGCTGACGAAGTGGCCGCCGGCAAGGTCGCTGTCGATATAGGACAGGGCGACGCTTTCGGTGCGGCCGGCGGCGGGCACCCCCGGAGGCGCGCCGCGCACCGCGCTGGTCGGGATGCCAAGCGTGCGGCTGCCGGGGATGGCGACGTAATCGCCGTCGCCCTTCATCTCGTAGCGGCTGGCGATGAGGTCGATGCGGCCGGTCGCCGAGACCGCATAGCCGAGCCGGGCGAACACGTTGGTCGTCTTCGAATCCTGCGTCTCGCCCTGCGTCAGGTTCAGGCCGATGCGGCGGTCCTGCCCGTCGTAGAATACGCCGCGCTTCTCGTAAGTCGCGCCGAGCGTCGCGTCGAAATCGCCCGCCTTCCACTGGACCAGGCCGCCGGCCTTCCAGCCGATGCCGTCGCCGCGAAAGTTGGTGTCAGCCGTACCCTGGAGCAGCACGCGGCCGCTGATGCCCTCTTCGCGCGGGGCGCCGACCGTCACCTGGTTGACGATGCCGCCGGTGCCGCCGATGCCCTGCAACGCGTTCGAGCCGAAGATCACCTCGACCCGGTCGACGAAGAAGCCGTCGATGGTGAAACCGTCGCGGCTGCCGTCGCGCATCGGCGTCGACTGCGGGATGCCGTTGATCGCATAGAGCGGTGAGCGGCCGCGCAGCGTCTCGCCCGCGCCGGACAGCTTTTGCCGGGTCGGCGAGAACGAAGGCGTCAACGTGGCGACTGCGTCGGTCACCGAGCCCGAGATCGAGACCTGCTGTTCGAGCGTGTCCCGGGTGATCACGTCCACCGTCAGCGGCAGCGCGTTGATCGGCAGCACGCTGCGCGCGGCGGTGACCACGATGGTTTCGCCCGGCGCCGCCGCCGCCTCTTCGGCATGAGCCGGCGCGGACAGCGCGGCCAGGATCGCGAACGCGGATGAAGCAGACAGAACGTGACGCACGGCAAAGACCCCCTAGACTTGGGGGGGCGCCTAGCGACATGCCTTAGCTAATGCAATCCATTATCATTAATGCCATTGCGAGGAGGCGGGCTCGCGTGGCCGATATGCCACACTGCCCGGTCAGCTCCGCGCGCCCAGATCGCCCTTGCCGATCGTGCCGCCGGCCATCTCCAGCATCCGGTCGAGGCTCTTCTTGGCGGCCAGGCGCAGCGATTCCTCGATCTCGATCCGCGGCTGGAGATCGCGCAGCGCGAGGTAGAGCTTCTCCAGCGTGTTGAGCGCCATGTAGGGGCAGATGTTGCAGTTGCAGTTGCCGTCCGCGCCGGGCGCGCCGATGAAGGTCTTGTGCGGCAGCGCCTTTTCCATCTGGTGCATGATGTGCGGCTCGGTGGCGACGATCAGCGTGTCGCCCGGCATCGTCTTGGCGTATTGCAGGATGCCGCTGGTCGAGCCGACGTAATCCGCGTGGTCGATGATATGCGGCGGGCATTCGGGGTGCGCGGCGACCGGCGCGTCGGGGTGCTGGCCCTTGAGCTTCAGCAGTTCCCTTTCGCTGAACGCCTCGTGGACGATGCACACGCCCGGCCAGAGCAGCATCTCGCGGTCGAACTTGCGCGAGAGGTAGCCGCCCAGATGCCGGTCGGGGCCGAAGATGATCTTCTGCTCGGGCGGGATCTGCGAAAGGATCGTCTCCGCGCTCGACGAGGTCACGATGACGTCGGACAGCGCCTTCACCTCGGTCGAACAGTTGATGTAGGTCAGCGCGATGTGATCGGGATGCGCTTCGCGGAAGGCCCTGAACTTCTCCGGCGGGCACGAATCCTCAAGGGAGCAGCCGGCGTCGAGATCGGGCAGCACGACGATCTTTTCGGGCGAGAGGATCTTCGCGGTGTCGGCCATGAACTTGACGCCGCAGAAGGCGATCACCTCGGCGTCGGTCGCCGCCGCCTTGCGGCTCAGTTCCAGCGAATCGCCGACGAAATCGGCCAGGTCCTGGATTTCCGGCTTCTGGTAATAGTGCGCCAGGATCACCGCCTTGCGCTCCTTGCGCAGGCGATCGATCTCCGCGCGCAGGTCGAGGCCGGAAAGATTGGCGGTCTGGACAGTCATCGGCAGCTTTTCATCCCTCGTTCTTGCAGGCCAGATAGGCACTGACCCGCACAAGCCCAAGGACAAAATGCTCGCCGGGGTCAGGCGCCGCCCGCCGCCGCCATGAATCCCCGCGCCGCCGTCATGCCGCCAGCATCCACAGTTCGTCGGAACGGGCGACGCGGCCCCGGCGTTCCAGGTCGATCAGGTGGGCGAGCACGGAGCGTTCGGCGGCGGGCCACAGGCGCCGGTCGATGCCCCGGTACATCAGCGGGACCATCTCGGGAATGCGCGCGTTGCCCGCCTCGATCTGGCGCAGGATCTGGTTCTCGCGCTGGCGGCGGTGGCCGATCATGCCGCGCACGAGCTGACGCGGCTTCGTCACCTCCGGACCGTGCGCGGGGTAATAGATGCGGTCGTCCCGGCCGTAGAGCTTCTGCAGACTTTCCATATAGGCGGTCATGTCGCCGTCGGGCGGCGAGACCACCGAGGTCGACCAGCCCATGACATGATCGCCGGTGAACAGCGCCCCCGATTCCTCCAGCGCAAAGCACAGGTGGTTCGAGGTATGGCCCGGCGTCGCGACCGCGGCCAGCGTCCAGCCCTCGCCCGCGATGCGCTCGCCGTCCGTCAGCACGCGGTCGGGCGCATAAGTGGGATCGAAGCTTGCGTCGGATCGCGGGCCGTCGTCGGCCAGGGCAAGCGGCGCGCAGCCGATCACCGGCGCGCCGGTGCGCGCGGCAAGCGGCGCGGCGGCGGGCGAATGGTCCTTGTGCGTGTGCGTGCAGACGATGGCGCGCACGTCCGCATTGCCGATCGCGGCCAGGAGCGCGGCGAGGTGATCGTCCTCCAGCGGGCCGGGATCGATCACCGCGACATCGCCGCCGCGGCCGACGACATAGCTCTGCGTGCCGGTGAAGGTGAAGGCCGAGGGGTTGCCCGCGAGCACGCGGCGCACCAGCGGCTCCGCGGGATCGGCCTCTCCGACCGGCCAGGGCTTTGGAGGAAAGTTCATGGGAGCGGATATGGAGATTGGTCCCGTCGCTGTCGACCACCTTCATCGTCACCCTGAACTTGTTTCAGGGCCCATTTCTCCTCCCGCCCGAATATCGCCTATGGGCATGATGGGTGCTGAAACGAGTTCAGCATGACGAGTCGCGCAAGAGGGGCCTATGAGTATCAGCGACGAACGCATCCTCGTGCTCGACGCCGGCACGACATCCACCCGCGCGATGATCTTCGACCTTGCCGGGAACCTGTGCGCCGTCGCCCAGCGCGAACTGGCGCAGCACTATCCGCGCGCCGGCTGGGTCGAGCACGACGCGGACGAGATCTGGCGATCGACGCTGGCCTGCGCGCGCGAGGCGCTGGCAGCGGCAGGCCCCGTCGCCTGCATCGGCATCGCCAACCAGCGCGAAACCGTCGTCGCCTGGGACAAGGCCAGCGGCGCGCCGCTGGCCCGCGCGATCGTCTGGCAGGACCGCCGCACCGCCGACGCCTGCGCCGCCCTGCGCGCAGCGGGGCACGAGCCGGCCGTGCAGGCGCAGACCGGGCTGCTGCTCGATCCCTATTTCTCGGCGACCAAGATGCGCTGGCTGCTCGACCATGTGCCCGAGGTGCGCGGCGCCGCGGAAAGCGGCCGGCTGGCGCTGGGCACGGTGGAAAGCTGGCTCGCCTTCAGGCTCACCGGCGGCGCGCACATCTCCGACGCCGCCAACGCCAGCCGCACCAGCCTGCTGCCGCTGGCGGGCGCGAGCTGGGACGCGGGGCTCTGCGACCTGTTCGGGGTGCCGCGCCCGGCCCTGCCCGAAGTGGTCGACAACGCCGGCTCCTTCGGCCGGACGCTGCCCGAATGGCTCGGCGCGGCCGTGCCGCTGACCGGCCTTGCCGGCGACCAGCAGTCGGCGACGATCGGCCAGGGCTGCCTCGCGCCCGGCCAGACCAAGGCGACTTACGGGACCGGCGCCTTCGTGCTCGCGGCGATGGGCGAGACGGTGCCCCGCTCGCGCCACCGGCTGCTCGGCACCGTGCTCTGCCAGCTCGGCGGCACGCGCAGCTATGCGCTTGAAGGCTCGGTCTTCGTCGCCGGCAGCCTGATCAAGTGGCTGCGCGACAGCCTGGGGCTGATCGCCAGCGCCGCCGAGACCGAGACGCTCGCGCGTTCGGTGAACGACAGCGGCGGGGTGGTCATCGTCCCCGCGCTGTCCGGCCTCGGCGCGCCGCACTGGCGGCCCGAGGCGCGCGCCAGCATATCGGGCGTCACTTTCGCCACCGGCCGCGCGCACCTGGCGCGCGCCGCGCTGGAGGCGATGGCGCTGCAGACGCACGACCTCGCCACCGCCTTTGCCGGCGACGGCGCGCGCTGGACCGCGCTGCGCATCGACGGCGGCATGAGCGCCAACGACTGGATCGCGCAGGACCTGGCCGACATGCTCGCCCTGCCGGTCGAGCGCCCCGAGCTGATCGAGACGACCGCGCTCGGCGCGGCGATGCTCGCGGGCCTCGGCGCCGGGCTGTTCACTTCGCTGGGCGAGGCCGGCACGGCGATGCGCGGACCGGTCAGCCGGTTCGAACCCCGGATGCCCGACAGCGAGCGCGAGGCCCGGCTGGCGCTCTGGCACCAGGCGCTGGCGAAAGTTTAGGGCCTGTCCTGCTTAGGTTGATGCGCCGGTTCGGATCGCGTCCGCACCGTTTTCCTACATGGACCCGATCGGCTATCGGCACGGAAATGGCCCGCTTTCCTTCATCCGTCGCGCGTACGCAGGCCGGCCTGCGGGGCCGCGGTTTCCCGCTTCCTGGACACCGTAAACTGCGTCAACTTCGTCAACCGAGTGTCAACCGAATGCCAACCGGGACACCGACGCGGGCAGGTGCCCCTCGCGCAAGCGAATCGGCCTTCCGGCTTATCTTTTGTTCGCCGTGATCTTCCGAGTCGCCAGATGATTCCATCCGGCTCGAAATCAGCGATTCACCACGCGCATCCGTTCGCGCAGTTGCGCAAGCGCGCTCGGCGCGTCGGCGTCGCGCTCGCGCCAGCCGATGTCGAGCCGCATCAGCCGGGCATAGAAGCGCTCGCTGGCACCGATCAGGTCGCGGATATCGGCATCGAGCAGCGCCAGCCGATCCGTATCGGCGGCCACGTCGGGCGCCAGGCGGCCATGCCGGCGGAGCTGGAACTCGCTGATCTCGCCCATGAAATAGGCGCGCTGGTTGAGCAGCCAGGCGATCGCGTGCATCATCCGCGTGGTCGTGCGCAGCGCCTCGCACGACAGCGCGACGCGGGTCAGGTCCTCCGCGCGGCCGGCATTGCCCATGCGGCCCGACAGCATGAAGGTCGCGCGCACTTCGTCCGAGAGTATCAGCGCCTCGCTGTAGAGACCCTCGATGATGCGCGGATTGATGGTGGCCGTTCTTGACATCCTGCGACCGAAATAATCCCCGGCGGCGGCATGGGGCAACCGCTTCGGACAATCATCCACCGACCAATTTCACGGTGTGCGAATGTGGCACAGCCGGCGGGTCCGCCGCCGCCCGCGTTAGGCGATGATGTCGGGAATCAGATAATCCTCGACCAGCGCGATTTGATCCTTGAGTTTCAACTTTCTCTTCTTGAGCCGGGCAATCTGGAGCTGGTCTCCCCCTCCCGACGCGGCGAGCGCGTCGATCGCGGCGTCGAGATCGCGGTGCTCGATTTTTAACGCCTCCAGCCGCTTGCGCTGCTCTTCTTCGTTCACGCCGCAATTCTCCAAGTGACAGGCTGCCGTGCCGCTGGAACGCGCCATACCCGGTAAACGCAGACTTGCCGCGCTTCACCGAAATGAGGCGATTAGCACCTTCGCAAAGTACGCCGAATATGGTTGCATGACAATCGCGCCGAACCCGTCCGGGGTCGATTCGCCCCTGACCTTCGGCCAAGGAAGGAGGACCATTAAATGGACGCTTCGCATCTCAGCGCCTTGCAACTCAAGCATTCCGGCCTCGAGCGGCGTATCCACGAGGAAATGAGCCGTCCGATGCCCGATATTGCGGTGATCCAGACGCTCAAGAAGCAGAAGCTTCGCATCAAGGAAGAACTCGAACACAACTGATTTTGCCGCCGTGACGGCTGGGCGGGCATCGTACCGCGTTCCCAAAGCCGCGGCTTTGGGCTAGTCGAGGACCATGACCAGCGCAGCCGTCGCCGCCGCCAGAACCATCCTTACCGGCCTGCACGAGATTATGGCCTCGCGCAGCAACGCCCAGGCCAAGCTCAACACCGTTGTCGAGGTAATCGGCGGGGGGCTCCATAGCGAAGTCTGCTCCGTCTACCTGCTGCGCGAAGGCATGCTCGAACTTTTCGCCACTCGCGGCCTGGCGCAGGAAGCCGTGCACGTCACGCGCATGAGCGTGGGCGAAGGCCTGGTCGGCACCATCGCCGAGAACATCGAGACGCTGAACCTCGCCGAAGCGACCGCGCACCCCGACTTCTCCTATCGCCCCGAAACGGGCGAGGACAGGTTCCACTCCTTCGCCGGCGTGCCGATCGTGCGGCGCGAACGTGCGGTGGGCGTGCTCTGCGTCCAGCATGTCGAGCCGCGGCGCTACGAGGAAGTGGAGATCGAGGCGCTGCAGACCGTCGCCATGGTGCTGTCGGAGGTGATCGCCAACGCCGGGCTTGTCGACGAGGACGATTACGGCACGCTCGCCGGGCAGACGGGGCTGGAGCTGTTGCGCGGGCTGACGCTGGTCAAGGGGCTGGCCAGCGGCTTCGCGGTCTACCACCAGCCGCGCGTCACCATCGAACACATCGTCGCGGAAGACACGGAGGCCGAGCGCCAGCGCGTCTATCACGCCTTCGACAAGATGCGCGAGCAGATCGACCGCATGGCCGCGCAGGCCGAGTTCGGCGTCGGCGGCGAGCACGAGGAAGTGCTCGAGACCTACAAGATGTTCGCCTACGACGAAGGCTGGGCGCGGCGGATCAACGAAGCGATCGATTCCGGCCTCACCGCCGAGGCGGCCATCGAGCGCGTCCAGCAGCGCACCCGCATGCGCATGCGCCAGATCGACGACCCGCTGCTGGCCGATCGCATGCACGATCTGGAGGACCTGTCCAACCGGCTGCTGCGCATCGTCTCGGGCCAGCTCGGCACCGCGGCGAGCAAGGGGCTGCGCAGCGACACGATCCTCGTCGCCCGCAACCTCGGCCCCGCCGAACTGCTCGAATACGACCGGCGGCGATTGAAGGGCGTCATTCTGGAGGAGGGATCGCTCACCGCGCACGTCGTCATCGTCGCGCGGGCGATGGGGGTGCCCGTGCTCGGCCGCGTGCGCGGCCTGCGCGGGCTGGTGCGCGAAGGCGACCGGCTCCTGCTCGACGCCGACCAGGGCACGTGCACGGTGCGGCCGACGCCGCCGGTGGTCGAGGCCTTCGAGGCGCGCTTCGCCAAGAGCCGCGAGCGCCAGGCCGCCTACGCGGCGCTGCGCGACGTCGAGCCCGTCACCCGCGACGGCACGCGCATCACGGTCATGATCAACGCCGGCCTGCGCGACGATATGCCCAACCTGCCGCTCACCGGCGCAGACGGCATCGGCCTGTTCCGCACCGAGTTCCAGTTCCTCGTATCGGCGACTCTGCCCGCGCGCGAGCGGCAGACGCGGCTCTACCGCGACGTGCTGGATTCGGCGGGCGACCGCCCCGTGGTGTTCCGCACGGTCGACATCGGCGGCGACAAGGTGCTGCCTTACCTGCGCAACGACGGCGCCGAGAGCGAGGAGAACCCCGCGATGGGCTGGCGCGCGCTGCGCGTCGCGCTGGAGCGCGAGGGCCTGCTCAAGGTGCAGGCGCGCGCGCTGCTCGAGGCGGCTGCCGGACGGACGCTCAACGTCATGTTCCCGATGGTCTGCGAGCCCTGGGAATTCGAGGCGGCCAAGCTCGTTTTCGAAAGCCAGCTCGCCTTTCTCAAGGCCAGGAAGAAGCTGCTGCCCGAGGCGATCCGCTATGGCGCCATGCTTGAGGTGCCGGCGCTTGCCGAGCAGCTCGACCTGCTGCTGCCCAAGCTCTCGTTCCTGTCGATCGGCACCAACGACCTCACCCAGTTCCTCTTCGCCGCCGATCGCTCGAACCCCAAGCTGGCAGCGCGCTACGACTGGCTGAGCCCGGCGATCCTGCGCTTCATCCAGCGGGTCGTGCGGTCGCTGGACGGCCACGCCATCGACCTCACCGTCTGCGGCGAGATGGGCGGGCGGCAGCTCGAGGCGCTGGCGCTGATCGGCGTGGGCATCCGCCGCCTGTCGATCACCCCGGCGGCGGTGGGGCCGATCAAGGAACTGGTATGCAAGATCGACCTGCCCGAGATCGAGGCGGCGATGCAGGGCTGGCTCGCCGCCCCGCCGCCCAACCTGCGCGCCGAACTCGAAAGCTGGACCAGCGCGCGCGGCATCATCTGCGAGTGACCCGCCCGCGTCCGCGCAAAGGGATCAAGCCCTACAGGATATACTTCGACAGGTCGCTGTCCTTCGCCAGGCTGGCGAGCTTATCACGCACATAGCCGGCGTCGATCGCCACCGTCTCGCCGACGCGATCCTCGGCCTCGAAGCTCAATTCCTCCAGCAGGCGTTCCATCACCGTCTGCAGGCGGCGGGCACCGATGTTCTCGACGCTTTCGTTCACCTGCGCGGCAATCCGGGCAACCTCGCCGATCGCGTCGGGCGTGAAGTCCAGCGTCACCTTCTCGGTGCCGAGCAGCGCCTTGTACTGCTCGACGAGGTTGGCCCGCGTCTCGGACAGGATGCGCACGAAGTCGGCTTCCGAGAGCGCCTTCAGCTCCACCCGGATCGGCAGGCGGCCTTGCAACTCGGGCAGCATGTCGCTGGGCTTGGCGAGGTGGAACGCGCCCGAGGCGATGAACAGGACGTGGTCGGTCTTCATCGGCCCATACTTGGTGGCAACCGTGGTGCCCTCGATCAGCGGCAGCAGGTCGCGCTGCACGCCCTCGCGGCTGACCGAGCCGCCCCGGACGTCGCTGACCGCGATCTTGTCGATCTCGTCGAGAAAGACGATGCCGTTGGTCTCGGCATGGGCCAGCGCGACGCGGGCGACGTCGTCCTGGTCCATGCGCTTCTCGGCTTCCTCGTCGACCAGCTTGTCCCAGGCTTCGGGCACCTTGAGCTTGCGCCGCTTCAGCGATTGCCGGCCGAAGGCCTTGCCCATCATGTCGGACAGGTTGATCATGCCGATCGAGCCGCCCATGCCGGGGATCTCCATCGGCATCGAGGGCGCGTCCTCCACCTCGATCTCCACCTCGGTGTCGTTCATCGCGTTCTCGACGATCCGCTGGCGGAAGCTCTGGCGCGTCGCCTCGGACGCGCCTTCGCCGACGAGCGCGTTGAGCAGGCGCTCCATCGCCGCCTTCGAGGCGGCCTCGCGCACCGCTTCGCGGCGGCGGTCCTTCTCCAGCCGGATCGCCTCCTCGACGAGGTCGCGGGCGATCTGCTCGACATCGCGGCCGACATAGCCGACCTCGGTGAATTTGGTGGCCTCCACCTTCACGAAGGGCGCATCGGCGAGCTTGGCGAGACGGCGGCTGATCTCGGTCTTGCCGCAGCCCGTCGGCCCGATCATCAGGATATTCTTGGGCGTGACCTCGTCGCGCAACTCGGGCCCGAGCCGCTGGCGCCGCCAGCGGTTGCGCAGCGCCACCGCGACGGCGCGCTTGGCCTCGGTCTGGCCGATGATGTGCTCGTCGAGCGCGGCGACGATCGCCTTGGGAGTGAGTGTGTCTTTCAAGTGCCTGTCCTGCAAATTTCGCCGTCCCGGACCTGATCCGGGACCGCTGGCCGCCTGGCGATAGCTCGCGCCGACGAGGCCAGCGGTCCCGGGTCGAGCCCGGGACGACGTGTTATTCCTCGATCGTCTCGACCGTCACCCGATCGTTGGTGAAGACGCAGACTTCCGCCGCGACCTGCATGGCGCGGCGCGCGATCCGTTCGGCGTCGTCCTCGTAGTCGGTAAGCGCGCGCGCGGCGGACAGGGCATAGTTGCCGCCCGATCCGATCGCGGCGATGCCGCCCTCTGGCTCCAGCACGTCACCGTTGCCGGTGAGCACCAGCATAGTTTCGGCATCCGCGACGATCATCAGCGCTTCCAGGTTGCGCAGGTACTTGTCCGTGCGCCAGTCCTTGGCCAGTTCCACCGCCGCGCGCATCAACTGGCCGCGGTACTGCTCCAGCTTGCGCTCCAGCCGCTCGAACAGGGTAAAGGCGTCGGCGGTCGCGCCGGCGAACCCGGCGATGACCTTACCGTCCTCTCCAATGCGGCGCACCTTGCGCGCATTGGGCTTCATCACCGTGTTGCCCATCGAGACCTGGCCATCGCCGGCGATGACGGTCTTGCCGTTCTTCTTGACGCCGATGATGGTCGTCCCGTGCCACTGGATCAGGCCGTGGCTCGCCCCGCTGTGTTCCATAGTGCGCGATATGGGCATGTGGGTATGCGCTTCAAGTGAAGGATTTTTTGGCCGGCTCCGGAGAACCCGCCCGGACGGGGAGCCGGCCGGTGCAGCCTCCGCGCAAAGCGGAAAGCGAATCAGCTTCCGTTGGGGCCGGGCCCGCCGGCGCCGCCGCCCATGCCGGGCGCGCCCACTGCGCCGATGTTGCCGAACAGGTCTTCCAGGAAGCTGCGGTCGCGGCCGAGCGTCGGGGTGGTCTTGCCGTCGGGGCTGAGCCGCGCGACTTTCTCCATGCCCGCGCGATCGACCGCGACGACATTGCCGGCCGGATCGAAGCGGACGCGCAGCACGGTCTGGTCATGGGTCCTGGGCCGCTGGAACGCCGCCTGCCGGGTGTCGACCGAGACGTAGTACCAGTCCTGCTCGCCGAACTGGCTGACCCAGGTCGGCCGGCCCAGCGTCCGCTCTACCGAGATGCGGTTGTCGATCCCGGGCTGCACCGAATCGACCAGCGCCTGGTCGATCATGTAGCCGCGGTGATCGCGGATCGAGGTGCAGCCGCCGGCCAGAACCGCCAGCCCCAGTATCGCGGCCACGCCGCAGACCGTCCGCCCCTTCAAACGCATTCGGAAAACTCCAAGTCTGGTGCGACGAGACTGGCATCGGCGCCATGCCATTGCCATATGTCCGCCGCGCCGTGTAACGGCGCAAGCCTTAAGGCGCCGCGCCTTCCACCGCAATGGCGTTGGCCGCCCGCCCCCTGGCTTTATTCGATTGAATTGCCGCTGAACGAAAGGCCCGAACCTCGTGAACTTCCTGTCCCGCCTCTTCGGCAAGCGCGAGGACGCCCTCGCCCAGGTCCGGCCGCTGTGGCACCGCGTGGTGGAAATCGCACGTGAAAAGGCGTGGTATGCCGAATACGGCGTGGCCGACACGGTGCCCGGCCGCTTCGACGCGATCACGCTCGTCCTCGCGCTCGTGCTGCTGCGCATGGAACGGGACGAGGAACTGATGGAATCCTCGGTGCGCCTGACCGAAATCTTCGTCGACGACATGGACGGCCAGCTTCGCGAAAGCGGCATCGGCGACCTCGTCGTCGGCAAGCACATCGGCCGGCTGATGGGCACGCTCGGCGGCCGGATGGGCGCGCTGCGCGAGGCGCTGCCGCAAGACGACGCGGCGCTGGCCGAAGTGCTCGCCCGCAACATCACGCTGATCGAGGGCGCGGAGCCGGCACGGCTGGTCCAGGCCGCCCGCGCGCTGGCCGATACGCTGGCGGCAACCGGCGCAGACGACCTGATGGCGGCGCGGATCGCGCGATGAGTACGCCCGAGTTCTCGCGGCCCTTCGACGTGCGCCAGCTCGATCACCGGGCCGTCACTCTCGTCGCCGACGAGCAGGAGCGCGCGGCGTTGGCCCGGCGCTTCGGCCTGGTGCGGATCGACCGGCTCGAGGCCGAAATGACGCTCGAGCGCGCGAGTGAGGCGCTGAACGCCAGCGGCACGCTGATCGCCGATTTCGTGCAGAGCTGTGCGGTCTCGGCCGAAGACTTGGCCGTGGCGGCCCGCGAACCGATCGCCCTGCGTTTCGTGCCCGCGGCAGCCGGTCACGCTCCCGACGAGGAGGTGGAGCTAGACGCCGAGGAGCTGGACGAGATCGAATTCAGCGGCACTACCGTCGATCTCGGCGAGGCCGTGGCGCAGAGCCTGGCGCTGGCGATCGATCCCTTCGCCACCGGCCCCGGCGCCGACGAAGCCCGCCGCCGGGCGGGGCTGATCGACGAGGCCGCGAACGGCCCCTTCGCGGCCCTCAAGGCGCTGAAGACACAGCGGCCTTAGCGTTTGATCCACTTGCGTGGAAGCGGCCCGATCCCGGTCAGGGGATCGGGCCGGATCGTCACCAGCTATAGCGGACGCGCATGCCGTACGTGCGCGGCTCGCCCAGGTAGCGCTGGACCCAGCCACGACTGCCGGGGCCCCGCGCGTCGTAATAGACCTTGCCGAAGGCATTGGTCATGAACGCGCCCAGGCTGATCGGACCCTGCCCGATATTCTCCCAGTTGAAGCTGAAATTGACCAGGTCGTAGGGCGGGGCAACGCTGTAGTCGCGTTGGGGATCGCCGGCCGGGAAGATACTGTCGGCGCGAATGCCCATCGTCGTATCCACTCCGTAGAACACCGAGCCGGTACGGACATAGACCGCGCCGAAGCTGACCTTGCCCACCTCCTCGTTCACCGGCAACCGGTAGTTCGCGCTGAGCGTCAGCTTGTATTTCGGCGTGTAGGACAGGCGGGTGCCCTTGATCGGCCCGCCCGACACGGTGTCGTACCCGTTGGTGATCTGGGCGCTGAGATCGGGCTGGATGAAATCGGTCAGCTTCGAGTCGATGTAGGAATAGGCGGCCGAGAGCGACAGCCCCTCGATGGGCTGCAGCGTGGCTTCGGCCTCGAAGCCATAGATGCGCGAGGCGCCGGCATTGACGATAGCCGGCCCCGGCGACAGCGTGGCAAGGGTGGTGTTCGGCGCCAGGTCCAGGAAGGCCACCTGGAGCTGCATGTTCTTGAACTTGTTATAGAAGCCCGAGACATTGAACGTGCCGCGAACCGCGCCGTCGAAACTTGCCTTGATGCCGCCCTCATAGACATCGACCCTTTCGGGCTTGTAGGTCTTGAAGCCGTAGGCCGCGATCGGGCTGATCGCACCCTGCCGGTAGCCGCGCGAATACTTGGCATAGAGCAGGATGTCGTCGATCGGCTTGAAGTTCAGGCCAAGCATCCAGGTGGGCGCCTTGGAAACCTGGCGATAGTCCTCTGTACAATCCTCCGGCGAGTTCACGTAGGTGACGCCGGGCATCGTGCAGCTGAAGGTCGGCGTGTTCCAGCCGGTCGCCGCGCTGTAGGCCACCGTCATCATCTGGCCGCTGCCCCAGGTCTTGTCCCAGGTGTAGCGGATGCCGGCATCGATCGAGAACTGCTCGGTCAGTTTGTAGGTCGCCTGCGCATAGAGGCCCAGGTTGCGGTAATTGATCCGGCCGACCTGATAGTTGCGGGCACCGGTGCCCAGCGCCGGGTCCACCGCCCGGATATCGGTGCAGGTGAAATTGGCCCATTGCTGCTCGTTGTCGCACAGCACGCCGGCCATGCTCTGCGTGCCGGAATAGCCCAGCGGGCGGCTGCGCTCGTAGTAGGCGCCGGCCTGCCAGGTCAGGCTGCCATCGTTGGTAGTGCCCTGGAGCTGGAGTTCCTCGGTGAAGGTCGACTGATAGCCGGCATGCAGCCCATTGGCCGAGATCGACGTATCCGCACCGAAGCCCATGCCCTGATACTGCGCCGGAACATTGATCGTACGGAAATAGGGCGCCGTCGTGGTCGGCACCGTCACCGTCGCGCCCAGCGGGTTCCAGACGCCGAACAGGTCCATGGCCTGGTCCTGCCGCGATTTGCCGTAGCTGACGATGTTCTTGATCGTCAGATTATCGCCAACCTGCCACTTGGTCGAGTTGATGATCTGCCAGACCTCGACCGACTGATAGGCCCAGGGAACCCAGTTCGTCACCGTATAGGTGCCCTGGCCGCGCTCGCGCGCGATCTGCTGGCAATTGAGCTGATACGGCCCCGCCTCGGGCACGGGCTGGCGCGCGGCGTTGGTGGGGTAGTTGCAATCGGTGACCTTGGGCATCGCGCCGTTGGGCGTCGACTTGGAATAGGAGCCGATCGTATAGTTCTCGATGCTTTCGGTGACATCCCAGAGCATGCTGAGGCGCCCGGCAAAATAGTCGATATCGGCGAAGTCCTTCGGCCCGACGCCGGAGATGTTCTTCAGATAGCCGTCGCGCTTCTGCCAGTCGACGCCGGCGCGGAAACGCAGTGTCTCGCTCGCGGGGAGGTTCACGACCGCCTGCACGCGGCGCATGTCGTAATTGCCGATGCTTCCTTCGACGTAGCCTTCGAAGCGATCCGAAGGACGATTGGGAACGAGGACGACCGCGCCGCCGGTGGTGTTGCGGCCGAACAACGTGCCCTGCGGGCCTTTCAGCACCTGCACATTCTGGAGATCGAACAGCGCGCCCGGTCCGGCGCCGTCGCCCGCAGCGCTCATCTGGCTGGAGCGCGGCACCACGACATCGGCGAAATAGACGCCGACCGAAGCGGTCGTCCGCGCTTCCTGGGTGAAGCCGCGAATCGAGAACGAGGCGAAGTCGGCGCCGTAGCGCGACTGCGTCGCCAGCGATGGCGTGTAGATCGCCAGATCGCGCGCGGCGAACACGTTCTGCTGCGCCAGTTGCTCCTGGCTGAACACGGTGATCGAGATCGGCACGTCCTGAAGCCGCTCTTCGACGCGGCGAGCGGTAACGATAATATCGGCGGCAGCATAGCCCGCCTCGCCGCTATCCTGCGCCCAGGCCGGCGCAACCAGACAACTGCCCAGCATCGAGCCCAGCAACAGCCGGGCGTAAAGAGTCTTCACCTTCATTGCAGACACCTCCCTCATGTTGAACCAGCGTGCTCCCTGAACGGGCTTTTTTTCTGATCGAGGAGATGTTCCGAATCCCGACCGAATTCCGGCCGACCCCACAACAGCACCTATCCCGTTTCATTTATTCGGCATGGTGAAGCGGTGACGCGCCCAGGGTCAAGCCAATTCGTCGGGAGCACTGCATTCGCCGCCGCAGTGTTGCAATAATACCTGGGGTCGGGGTTGGCGGAGAAGTGCGTCACCGCCGCCCCGCGCGGCATAATGGTGCGTATGACAGGATAGAAGGAGGGAAAGAGAGGCCGTCCTATCGAGATTGCGCCACCTATCACCCCCGGAAAACGGGGACGACGGCGCAGGACTGCACGCCCGCATGGTATCGCAGCGGCATTATGCCGCCGCCGATCAGAACGGGATGTCGTCGTCGAGATCGTCGGCGAAGCCGCCGCCGGCGCTTCCGCCACCGCGCGAACCGCCGCCCGAGGCACCGCCGCCCCAGTCGCCGCCACCGCTACCGCCTGAACGGCCGCCGCCATAGCCGCCCGACGAGCGGCCGCCGCCCATGCCGCTATCGTCCCAGCCGCCGCCGCCGCGCCCGCCGCCGCCCGGCGCGCCGTCGAGCATGGTCAGCACCGCGCCCGGGCCCTGCAGCACGACTTCGGTGGTGTAGCGGTCCTGGCCCTGCTGGTCCTGCCACTTGCGCGTGCGAAGCTGGCCTTCGACGTAGATCTTGCTGCCCTTCTTGAGAAAGCGCTCGACGACGCCGACCAGCCCTTCCGAGAAGATCGCGACGTTATGCCACTCGGTGCGCTCCTGCCGCTCGCCGGTGTTGCGGTCCTTCCAGCTTTCCGACGTGGCGATACGGACGTTGGCGACGCGGCCACCGTTCTGGAACGACCGGATTTCGGGGTCGGCCCCCAGGTTGCCGATCAGGATGACCTTGTTGACGCTGCCTGCCATGAATTGCCTCTTTGCCTACAACCCCAGAGCGAGAGCGCTCCAGTAGGTGATTCCGGCAAAGATGTAGGCGAGGGCGAACAGATAAGCGAGCATGAAGCCTGGCCATTTCCACCCATTCGTCTCGCGCCGGGTGACAGCAATCGTCGACATGCACTGCGGCGCGAAGACGAACCAGACGAGGAAGGCGAGCGCGGTCGGCAGGCTCCAGTCGGCCTTGAGCCGGTCGCCCAGCGCCAGCGCCGTCTTCTCCTCGTCGTCGGAGGCGACGGCGTAGCTGGTGGCGAGCGAGCTGACCGCCACCTCGCGCGCCGCCATCGCCGGGATCAGCGACAGGGCGATGTCGCGGTTGAAGCCGATCGGCTCGACCACCACGGCGAGGCCGTTGGCGAGCCTGCCGGCGAGCGAGGCGTCGACCTGGTTCTGCCCTTCCCCCGCGCGCGGAAAGTTCAGCAGCAGCCAGAGCACGACTGTCACCGTGAAGATGATCGTGCCGGCGCGGCGCAGGAATATCCAGGCGCGCTGGAACAGGCCGACCGCCAGATCCTTGGCGCGCGGGAGCTGGTACTTGGGCAGTTCCATGATGAAGCCGCTGGCCGCGCCCCTGGTGATCGAGCGGCGCAGCACCAGCGCGACGATCATCGCGCCGACGATGCCGGCCACGTAGAGCGCGAGGAGCACCAGGCCCTGCAGGCCGATGCCCCAGCCGACGCTGCGCTGGGGAATGAAGGCGGCGATGATCAGGGCATAGACCGGCAGCCGCGCCGAACAGGTCATCAGCGGCGCGATCAGGATCGTCGTCAGCCGATCGCGCGGATCGGTGATGCTGCGCGTCGCCATGATGCCGGGAATGGCGCAGGCGAAGCTCGAAAGCAGCGGGATGAAACTGCGCCCCGACAGGCCGACCCGCGCCATCAGCCGGTCCATCAGGAAGGCGGCACGCGCCATGTAGCCCGAGGCTTCCATGGCGAGGATGAAGAAGAACAGGATGACGATCTGGGGCAGGAACACCACCACCGACCCCACGCCCGCCAGGATGCCGTCGGTCACGAAATCGCGCGCGATGCTGGGCGGGACGTTGGCGATCACCTCGCCGCTGAGCCAGCCGATGCCCGCCTCGAGCGCGTCGGCGAAAGGCGCGGCCCAAGCGAAGACCGCCTGGAAGACCACAAACAGCAGCGCGAGGAGGATCAGCGGCCCCAGCCAGGGGTGGAGGAACAGCCGGTCGAGCTTCGAGTGCAGCCGGTGCCTGGCGGTCTCCGAGACGATCGCCGCCTCGGCGATGGCATGCGCGGTCAGCCGCCGCTCGGGCAGCGTCACGTGCGGCTGCGCCGGGCCGGCCTCCAGTTCTTCGGCGGCGGCTATGGCCTCGGCCAGCTCGGTCAGGCCGCGGCGGCGCACGGCGACGGTGGGGATCACGGGCACGCCCAGCGCGGCCTGCAACGCCTCCGGATCGAGCACCAGCCCGTCGCGCTCGGCGAGGTCGACCATGTTGAGCGCCACCACGGTGGGCTTGCCCAGCGCGATGATCTCCTGCGCGAAGACGAGGTGCTGCTCCAGGTTCGAGGCGTCGAGCACGATCACCAGCACGTCGGGCGACGCCTCGCCCGGGAACTTGCCGAGGATGACCTTGCTGGTCACCGCTTCGTCGGGGCTGGTCGCGTGGAGACCGTAGGCGCCGGGCAGGTCGGTCAGTTCGACCGGCTCGCCGCTCGGCAGCATCAGCCGGCCCGCCTTGCGTTCGACGGTGACGCCCGGATAGTTGGCGATCTTCTGCCGCGCGCCGGTCAGCGCGTTGAACAGCGCACTCTTGCCCGCGTTGGGATTGCCGACGAGCGCTGCGGTACGGTGCCGCGTCAACTCAGATCGCCTCGACCTGCATGGTGCGGGCATGGACGCGGCGCAGGGCCACGGTCATGCGGCCGACCATGACGGCAAGCGGATCATGGCCACCCAGCACGCCGCGGTGCGAAACCGACACGCGCGCGCCTTCGTCGAGCCCCAGCGCCCGCAGGCGTTGCGCCTCCTCCTCGACGAGCCGCGACCAGTCGACCGAAACGATGCGCGCGCGCTGGCCGATCGGCAGCAGATCCAGGGTGGTGCCTTCGCTCATGTAATGCCGCTGCCAGATTGCGGACTCTTTTGCAACTGCCTCGCAATAGGCGCTTCGCCGTCGCCCGTTCTATCTGACCGGATAGCGCAGACGCCCGAGAAACCGGGCGGGGCTGAAATGATTCTGCGGGTCGAGGAAGCGCGCCTTGGCCTTCTCGAACCGGCCGATACCGGCCAGCCGACGGTCGAGAAAGGCGAACGACTCGGCCTTGCCCTCGCTGCGGTCGTCGACGAAGACTGCCAGCGTCGCCGCATAGATGCCGGCAAGTGTCGCGCGCTTGGTATAGTAATTGAAATCGGTGGCGGCGTCGCCCGCCTGCCGCCACATCGCATCGGCGCTCCGCCAGCCCAGGCCAAGCGCGCGCGCCGCGTTGCGCGGCATCGCCATGACCGCCAGCGCCCGGCGCAGCGCCTCTTCCTGCCCGGCCAGGGCTTCCAGCCGGAACCGCACCAGCCGGCGAATCCGCTGGTGCACCGGCATCCCGGCGAGCGAAGCGGCAGGCAGCGCCTGCGCCATCGCCGCGTCTACATGCGCGATCCAGGCCGCGATCATGTCCATCGCCCCGCCGGGAAAGGCATAGGCGGCAACGTCGGGATCGACGCCGGCCTCGCGCGCGGCGTTAGCCGCCGCCTCGCGGCTCCAGCCGTCGAACACGGCCGCGCGGGCGATCCGCGGCGCCAGCACCAGGCGAAGCTCATCGAGCGTCAGGTCCGCGATCGCCACGGCCGCCTCAGAACGTCGGACCATAGACCGCGCCGCCCGAGCGATGGGCACGCGGCTTGGCGTTCGCCTCGATCTCGGACATCATCGGCCCGTTGTTGCCGTCGAGCATGGCATAGTCGCGGGCCGAGCGACCCGAGTTGTCCTTGCGGTCGGGGTCTGCGCCGGCCTTCAGCAGGACCCGGATCATGCCGATGTCGCGGCGGTGGACCGCGTAGATCAGCGGCGTCTCGCCGGCGTCGTTGGGATCGTCGACGCGCGCCTTGCTCTGCACCAGCAGGTCGATGCCCTCGAGGAAGCCGAGGTTCGAGGCGAGCTGCAGCGGCGTCACGCCGCGGCTGTCCCGCGCGTTCACGTTGGCGCCCTTACCGATGAGGTAGGACATCCACGTCAGGTCGCGGCGCTGGGTGACGATGTGCAAGGCCGTCTGCCCGGTCGTCGTGTCGCGCGTGTTGACGATCGTGGAGCCGGGCTCGTTCAGCGCCGCCTCGACGGTGTTGCCGTCCTTCTTGCGGACCGCTTCGAGGAACTTGTAACCGGCCGAGAACTGCGCCTGCGCCGGGCTGACCGCCAGCACTGCTCCTGCCAGCACCGCTACCGCCAGCAGCGGCATCAGGACGCGTCGCATCCCGGCCCGCCACCTGCCTGCCTTTACCACTGCTGCACCTCCTGTCGCGCCGCGCCGCGGCAACTCGTCCTTGCGAAGCGCGGTCTAGCAGAGCATGAACCGCCGCGCCATGACCAAGACCTATCGCGCCCTGACGGCGCTGCTCGTGCCGCTTGCGCTTCCTTTCGCCCTTACAGCCTGCGGCGACGCCGCCAACCCGCCGGCCGGCCGCCCGCCGCTCGAAGGCGCGGCGATCGGCGGGCCTTTCACGTTGGTCGACAAGGACAGCCGGCCGGTGCGCTGGGACGATTTCGCCGGCAAGTACCGCATCGTCTACTTCGGCTATTCGTTCTGTCCCGACGCCTGCCCGATGGACCTGCAGCAGCTCATGCAGGGCTTCGCCGCGTTCGAGAAGGCCAAGCCCGCGCTGGCTGCCCAGGTCCAGCCGATCTTCATCACGATAGACCCGGCGCGGGACACCCCGCAGATCGTCGGCGAGTTCACCGCCGCCTTCTCGCCCCGGCTGCTCGGCCTCACCGGCAGCCAGGCCCAGATCGACGACGTGGCCAGGACCTTTTCGGCCTATCACGCCAAGGGCAAGGATACGCCGGGCGGCTACCTGATGGACCACAGCCGCGTCGCCTACCTGATGGGCCGCAAGGGCGAGCCGATCGCCATGCTGCCGGTCGAAATGCAGGGGCTGGAAGGCGCCCAGGCCGTCGCCACGGAACTGGCGAAATGGGTGAAGTGAAGCCCTCCCGATCCTTTTCCCCGGGGGAAGGATCGCCGAACCGCTTCTGGGAGCGCCCCCTTGCCTCCCTCTCCCGCGCGGAGTGGGAGGCGCTGTGCGACGGCTGTGGCAAGTGCTGCCTGCACAAAGTCGAGGACGAGGACACCGGCGAGGTCTATCCCACCAACGTCGCCTGCAAGCTGCTCGATCTGGAAACCGCGCGCTGCAAGGACTATCGCCACCGCCGCGCCTTCGTGCCCGATTGCCTGCGGCTGACGCCGCGGCTGGCGGGCACGCTCACCTGGCTGCCCGAGACCTGCGCCTATCGCCTGCGCGCGCAGGACCAGCCGCTGCCCGACTGGCACTACCTGATCTGCGGCGATCGCGAGGCCGTGCACCGCGCCGGGGCCTCGATCGTCGGCAAGGCGGTGAGCGAGGACGTGGCGGGGCCGCTGGAGCAGCACATCATCCTGCCCCACGGCGTCGAGTGGGACGATGATTGACTGGCTCAAGCCCGATCCGCGCAAGGCCCCATCGATCGAGCTTGACGGGCAGGTCCTGCCGATCATCGTCCGCCGTCTCGCCCACGCCCGGCGCATGACGCTGCGGCTGGCGCCCGATGGCAGCGAGGTCCGCCTGTCTATCCCACGCTGGGGCCGCACGGCCGAGGCGCTGGCCTTCGCCCGCTCGCGCCAGGACTGGCTCGCCGGACAGCTTGCGGCCATGCCGAAAGCCCAGGCGCCGCAGCCGGGCGGCACGATCCCCTATCGCGGCACGCCCCTGCGCATCGCGCACCTGCCGCAGCGCCGCCGCCGACCCGAGCTTGCCGACGGGACCATACACATCGGCGGCCCGGCCGAAGCACTGGCGGCGCGCCTGCGGCGCTGGCTAGAGGCCGAAGCGCGCGCGCACCTGGCGCTCGACCTCGGCGAATACTGCGAGCGCGCCGGCCGGCCCGTGCCGCGCCTAGCGCTGACCAACGCCCAGCGCCGCTGGGGAAGCTGCGGGCCCGAGGGCTCGATCCGGATCAACTGGCGGCTGATCATGGCGCCCGACTTCGTGCGCCGCTCGGTGGTGGCGCACGAAGTCGCGCATCTCGTCCATTTCGACCACAGCCCGCGCTTCCACGCGCTGCTGGGCGAGTTGTTCGAGGGGGATATCGCGGCGGCCAACCACTGGCTCAAGCACGAGGGCCGTGGCCTGTACGCGCCGTTGGGCTAAAAGCGTTTCCGATTTTCCTACATCGGCTGGATCGGCCATCGTGACGGAATGACGCATATCGACCTCTCGCCGCGCGGGGACGCACTTTCCTTCCCTGGACACGGTCAACTTCGGCAACCGAGTGTCAACCGGAGCGCCGGCGCAGGCCGATGAGCCCCGCAGGCGGGATCGCGACTCGCGCAAGGCCGGAAGTGCCCTAGCGCAAAGCGCCAACCGCCCCTATCCTGTACCGATGGCTCTCATCCGTTCCCGCAGCTTCCTGCGCAACATCAGCAGCCCGCGCGGCATGGTGGAGGATTTCATCGAAGTCGTCCGCCAGGCCGGCGACAACCGCTGGCGCATCGGCATCGCGGCCGCCGCCTGCACCATCGCGGTGTTCTCGGTGATGTGGCAGGAAGAGATGCGCGGCCAGCCGCGGCCGCCCGAAGTGACTTACATCACCGTCTTCGATCCCAGCCGCACGCTGGCGGAGATCGAGGCTTCCAACATCGCCAACCAGCACCGTAAGGACCGCCTGGCCGCCGAACAGGCCAGGCGCGAAGAAGAAGTGCGCAACGTCTACAAGACGCTCGGCCGCATGTCCGGCATGGACGTCGAGGCGATCGAGCGGAAGGCCAAGGCCGAGCAGGCCGCCGAAGCCGCGCGCGAGAAGGCGGCGCAGCCCAAGGTCGCCCCGCAAAGCGCCCCGCAACCGTGAACGACGACGCCCGCTGGCTGGCCGCAGCCGCGGCCCTTGCCGCGCGCGGGCGGCCGCTGAGCCGGCCCAACCCGGCGGTCGGCGCGATCATCGTCAAGGCGGGACGCGTCGTCGGCCGCGGCTGGACCCAGCCGGGCGGCCGCCCGCACGCCGAGGCGATGGCGCTGGCGGCAGCCGGCGCGCAGGCCGCCGGCGCGACGCTCTACGTCACGCTCGAGCCCTGCGCCCACGACAGCGCGCGCGGCCCTTCCTGCACGAGCCTCGTCTGCGCGTCTGCGCTGGCGCGGGTCGTCGTCGGCTGCGTCGACGTCGATCCGCGCACGGCCGGGCAAGGCATCGCAGCGATCCGGGCGGCCGGCATCACGGTCGACGCCTTGTCCTCCCCCGCGGCCGAGGACAGCCTTGCGGGATACGTGGCGATGCGGCGCCAGGGCCGGCCGCACGTGACGCTGAAACTCGCGACCTCACTCGACGGCTGCATCGCGCTCGCCGGCGGCGAAAGCCAGTGGATCACAGGCGAGGCGGCACGCGCCCATGCGCACGCGATCCGCGCCCGATGCGATGCGATTCTCGCCGGCGGCGGAACGCTGCGCGCCGATGCGCCGCGGCTCGACGTGCGGCTGCCGGGGCTGGAGGCGCGCAGCCCGGAACGCTGGGTGCTGACGCGCGGGCGCCCGCCCGCCGGCTGGCGCGCCCTGCCCTCGCCGCAGGCGATCTGCGACATGACCGGCACGCAGTACCTCCTCGTCGAAGGCGGCGCCGGCGCGGCGGCCGCCTTCCTCGCCGCCGATCTCGTCGACCGCCTGCTGCTCTATCGCGCGCCGATCGTCATCGGCGCCGGCCGGCCCTTGGTCGGCGACATCGGCCTCGGCTCCCTCGCCAGGGCGCACGGGCGCTGGCGCCTCGCCGACCGCCGCCGGCTTGGCAGCGACATGCTCGAAGTGTACGACCGCACCCCATGTTCACCGGCATAGTCACCGCCATCGGCTCGATCCGCGAAGCCCGCCAGCAGGGCGACCTGCGCGCCGTCATCGCCTGCCCGTTCGACCCCGCCGGCATCGCCATGGGCGCCTCGATCGCCTGCTCGGGCGTCTGCCTAACCGTGGTCGACAAAGGCGGCCATGCCGGCGACGCCTGGTTCGCGGTCGACATCTCGGGCGAGAGCGTGGCGCGCACCGTGCCGGGCCGCTGGCAGGTGGGCAACAAGCTCAACCTGGAACCGGCGCTGAAGCTCGGCGACGAACTGGGCGGGCATATCGTCACCGGCCACGTCGATGGCGTCGGCACCGTGCTCGGCGTCTGCCCCGAAGGCGATTCGCGCCGCGTCAGCTTCTCGGTGCCGGCCGAGCTTGCCCCCTACCTCGCGCCGAAGGGCTCGATCACGGTCGACGGCGTCTCGCTGACGGTAAACGACGTGTCGGACCAGGCCGACGGCACCTGTCACTTCGCCGTCAACATCATCCCGCACACCGCCGAGATGACCACGCTCGGCGCGCTGCAGCCGGGCGACCAGGTCAATCTCGAGATCGACGTCCTCGCGCGCTACCTCAAGCGGATGCAGAGCCTGCGAAGCTGATGGAAGCCACGCAGTGAGCTTGACCGCCGCAAGCCTTGTCAGCGAACGGGATCGCGGCGAAAATGGGTCAACCCAGCGAATCACCGAATTGCGCGAAGCCCCCCTTGCCGCCCCCCCGCCCCCTCGCTATAGCCGCGGCTCGCCGCTGCGATCCGGAGACGTGGGTGAGTGGCTGAAACCAACGGTTTGCTAAACCGTCGTACTGGTAAATCCGGTACCGAGGGTTCGAATCCCTCCGTCTCCGCCACCCACCCTATCTCTATGATTCTCTTCATAAATTTACCGATTCCGGGCGCATTTTCGCGCCTGCCCGGTCCGCCCTGGTAGTGCGGAGAGTCAGCTGCGAACCGCAAATACCCTAAGCTGCGCGATTTTTCTCCGCGGCAGAAGCGAGTGGTACGGGATGGGTTTGAGGGGCGCGTGTTTACCAGGTAGGGTCACCCCCCACGGCCTCCCGTTACCCCCTGCTATTCCCTAAAACCTCAAAGTTTAGGGAACTGCCCACCGGCGGTGCCCCTGAAGGGCGCATAGATCCTGGGCTTGCGGCGGGTTTTCCCTAAGCCGGGTTTAGGGAATATCCTGGGCCGGCTTAGGGTATTTCTCCGGGCCCGGCAGGGATAATTTTCCGCGATGCAGCGATCGCGCAAAATCGTCCTGAACCCTTCCCATGCCGCAAGGGGGGGAGGCTTGTGGAACGGGGGCATTCGTGGTGGGCTCTGCGCATAGCCAGAGGCGGCAGCACGGAGGAGATCACGCTCATGCCAGAGACCGTCAGCGGGCCGCGGCGCCGAGGCCGTCCTCAGTTCGACGACCGCGAATATGTGCTGGGTTTCATGACGCCGCGGATCGCTGCGGGAATGACCGTCACCGAGGCCGCCAAGGATGGGTTGACCATCTGTGGCTATAAGCCGGGAGCAGACGGCGTTTATGCGTTGGAGCCGATCCGACACCTACCGCCGGCCACCCTGGCCCGCCGGTATCACGCCTTTACGAAATCCGAGAAGGCCGAGTTCGCGCGGATTTGCGCACCGTTCCACGCCGATGGGGCCAAGCCGGTCGGCATATCGGCACCCAAGCCGTCGCTCTCGTTCATCTCCAACCGGACCCTCAAACGCGGCCGGCCAAAGAAAAAATCTCGCCGCACGATTTAAGGCTTTATCCGCCGAATTCTGGTGGTCCAGTTGAGTGCCCTCACTGATTCTCAGGAGGGACAAATTGCCAAAACCCAAGCAAACCAAACCGAGGCAGACCCCGTCCGAGCCCATCTGCTTCGGCCATAATCACAGCTGGCTCGCCCAGGCCGAGGTCGCAGACCTTCGCGCCAAACCGAACGATCCCTGGCGCTGCACGGACCGCGAGCTGACGCTCGCCTGCGCGGTTGTCCAGAGCATGCCGAGCCAAGCGGCCTTGCCGATCGTGGTCAATGGCCGCGGCGAGATCCTCGTCGGGCACATCTTCGTTGAGGCGGCCCGCAAGCTTGGCATCAAGCAGCTGACGGTCACCCGCAACGACGGGCTGAGCGAGGTCGACGAGAAGCGCTACATCGTCGCGATCACGCAGATACTGTCGAAGGGCAACTGGGACCCGTTCTCGCTCGAGGAATGGATCCGCGAGTTCGAGGCGGGCAGCGCGGACTTCAACCATCTTGACCTCGGCTTCGACAACGGCGAGCTCGACAAGCTTCTGGGCATGCCGAGCAAAATCGTCGGCGGCGATGCCGATGCGGCGCCGAAAGTCGAGCAGCGGGCGGTCTCCCGTCTCGGCATGCTCTGGCACCTGGGTCGGCACCGGATCCTGGCCGGCGATGCGACCAACCTTGAGCACATGATCCGGCTTCTGGAAGGCAAGACCGCCAGGATCGTCGTCACCGATCCGCCCTTCGGATGCCCGGTCGACGGGTTCGTGGCGAAGCGCGGCCTGCACCGCAACTTCGTCCAGGGTGACCGACGCGTCTGGCGAACAGGAATATCTGGTTCTTCACATCTCCTCCAGATCGAGGTAGAACACAACGAGAACGAATTGCGTTTTTGAGCGGAATCTGTACCGTGTGCCACGTGTCATTTCAGGGGGGGATGCAGTTGCAGTTATCAGAAGAAGAGATCGAAAATCTCTCGATCGACAAGTTCATCTTTCATGTCGTTCATCATCGTAATGATGAGCCGATTTTGCTCGACGAAACACCGATCGGAGATTTCGAGGATTTCTTTCTTGAAAGGGCGATGGAGACGCTACGGGGAAACCGGTTCACCTTCGCCGATGGTTCCATAACTAGGACACTGTTGAAGCAAGTTTTAGACGACGAAACCCAGTTCGTACCAGTGTCGAAGACGCTCGCGCAGACATTTCACGCTGGCAGGGATATGCGCATCAAGCCAGGCGTTATGATCTTGATGACGTTGGTCACCGGACAGCGAAAACTATTGTCTGTGCTGAAGTACGACCATTGACCTGCTCCCCTGAAACTCCGCCAGTCTGAGCTAGAGTCCTTCATGAAGGAGGACGACGATGAAGCGCAGCAGGTTTACCGAGGAGCAGATTATCGGGATCTTGCGGGAGCAGGAGGCCGGGTCGAAGACGGCGGACGTGTGCCGCAAGCACGGTGTGAGCAGTGCGACGTTCTACAAGTGGAAGGCGGCGTATGGCGGCATGGACGTGTCGCAGGCGCGTAAGCTGAAAGTGCTTGAGGACGAGCACGCACGGCTGAAGCGGCTGCTCGCTGATGCCATGCTCGACAATGCGGTGCTGAAGGAGGTTGCCTCAAAAAAC
>JBAYPJ010000011.1:0-58028 GCA_041677785.1 Novosphingobium sp.
GCCGGTCGGCCTTCATCAACGTGCAGCGCATGATCAAGCGCGACACGGTGTTCTCCGGCGTGACGATGAAGGCTGGCGACGCGGTGTGGAACATGTGCTGGGCTGGCAGCAACGAGCCGGGCGGCGAAACCGAAGGGCCGCGCCATCTTGCCTTCGGCAGCGGCTTTCACATGTGCGCGGGCATGCACTTGGCCCGGCTGGAACTGAAGGTCATGTACGAGACCTGGTTCCGGCATATCGGTCCCTTTGTCCTTGCCCCCGATGCCGAACCGGCCATGGCCGGTGGCCAGGTCATGCACATCAAGCGCCTGCTGCTTGCCATGGAACCGATGGGCAGCGCGGCATGAGTCTCGTGTCGGTGACATTCGTTGCGCCCGACGACAGCACCCGCACGGTTCGCGGGGAGCCGGGACAATCTGTCATGGCCCTTGCAGTCGCCCATGGCGTGCCCGGCATCGACGGCGATTGCGGCGGATCGATGGCCTGCGGCACCTGCCACGTGCAGGTCCATCCCGACTGGTGGAACAGGACTGGCGGACCGTCGGAATTCGAAAGCAGCCTGATCGAGGTAGCCATCGATCCCGGGCCGCGCAGCAGGCTGGGGTGCCAGATCGTCCTGACACCGGACCTTGACGGACTGACTGTCACGGTTCCCCAGGCCCAGAAGGCCTGATCCCGGCGCGAGGCCGAAAACGGCTGGCACCGCTATTGCGGGAGGATGAATGATGACGGTGGATGAGGTTCTTGGCGCGGCGCGGGCAAGGTCGGGCCTTGAGGATATCGGAGACAGGGCGGTGCTCGATGGCCTGGAGCGGCTGCTGCGCGCCTACGAAACGGAAGCACGATTCACGCCGCAGGGCGCCGCGATGGCCTACGATGAACTCGTCACCTATCTTGTCGTGCGGATGAAGGTCGAGGACTGGCTGAAGAAGCATCCCGACCTGCTGCATGCCCCGATCGACAAGCCGCTGTTCGTCTTCGGATTGCCGCGAACCGGCACGACCCTTGCCATAAACCTGCTGGCTGCCGATCCTGCGCGCCGGGCCTTTCTCCGTTGGGAGGCCTACGAACCGGTGCCGCCGCCCATGCCTGACGAGCTGCATGCCGGCCCGCGTTACGAAGCGGCTCAGGTCAAGTCCGACATGTCGCTTCAATATGCCCCGCAAATTGCCGCCATCCATCACGAGAACGCCGACAGCCCGACCGAATGCCAATTCCTCATGACGCCCAGCTTCTGCGCACAGGTATACGAGGCGCTGGCTGACATCCCGAGCTGGCGACAGTGGTTCCTCCACGAAGCGGACTACCGTCCGGCATTCCGATTCCACAAACGCATGCTTCAGGTCCTGCAACAGAACACTTCAGGCCGTTGGACGCTCAAGAATCCCTGGCACCCCCTGTTCCTTGAAGAACTGACCGAAGTCTACCCGGACGCGCAACTGGTGATGACCCATCGCGATCCCGCCGAAGTCGTGGGATCCTGTTGCAGCCTCATAAAGTACGTCCGACAGATCTACAGCGACGATGTCGATCTCAAGCGGATCGGCAGCAGCTTCATCGACACCTTCCGGATCATGATCGACCGCACGCTGGACTTCACCGCGAAGCGCGGTGCAGATGCGATCCACCACGTGCAATACGCCGATACGCTCCGCGACCCGATTGGCACGGTCCGCGGAATTTACGAACATTTCGGCGAGCCACTGACCCCTGAAGCGGAGGCGGCGATGCGCGCGTACCTGGCCGACAACCGGCAGGGCAAGCACGGCAAGCACGTCTACGACCTGTCGGAATACGGACTGTCCGCTGCCGAGGTGCACGACCGCTTCGGCGACTACATCGAGGCTTTCGGGATACCGGTGTCGGCGTGACAATCAGCAATCGGAGCTGGACTGCACCGGATTTCGGCGGGGACAACCCGGATGCTCGTTCAGGAGGTGGAAGCCATGAACTACCATCACGATGCGACGGCCTATCAGGACGGGCGGGAGTTGCTCGGGACGGATCCGGGCCCGGCGCGCCATTGCCACGACACTGGCCTGCGACACCTTCCAGGCGAAGTGCCACCTGCGCTTCATCCACCCCGAACCGCAGCGCCTTACCGCGTCTCGGTCGCGACATCCTGATAGACTGAGAAACTGAAACAGGGAAATCTGGGAGAGAACTGATGGGAACTGGCGAGAGCGGAGCGAGAATCCGGGTTGCGCAGTGGGCGACCGGCACCGTCGGCGCGTTCGCAATGCGCGCGGTCATCGAACACCCGGGGATGGAACTGGTCGGCGTCCGGGTCTATTCGGCCGCCAAGGAAGGCAAGGACGCAGGCGAACTGTGCGGCCTTCCACCTGTCGGAATAATCGCCACCCGGAGCATCGAGGCAATCATCGCTGCCCGCCCGGACTGCCTGCTCTACATGCCCGAGAGCACCGACGCAGCCGACATCTGCCGCCTGCTGTCAAGCGGGATCAACATCGTGACCACGCGGTCGGAGTTCTTCCATCCGGACATGATGGAGCCGGCGCTGCGGGTGGCAGTCGAGGCCGCCTGCGTCAGCGGCGGTTCATCGATCCATGCGACGGGCTCGAGCCCCGGCTTCATCACCGAGGCCCTGCCGATCGCGATCACCTCGATGTCGCGCCGCGTCGATTTCCTCGACATCGAGGAGTTCGCCAACTGCCTCGAAGGGTGTTCGGAGGACATGCTGATCGATGTCATGGGTTTCGGAGACACGCCCGAGGCGTTCGCCGCGCGCCATACCCCGGACCATGCATCGTTCGAGCGGTCGCTCAATGTCGTCGCGGCGGCCATGGGCCTGCCGCTCGACAGCTTCGAGACCTCGGTCGAAGGCGCCGTTTGCCGGAAGGAGACCTTCCTGCGGACCAAGGCCATCCCCGCGGGAACGATCGGCGTGCAGCGCGTATCGGTGACCGGATCCTGCAATGGCAAGCCGCTGATGCGCTTCAGCTCGAACTGGTATGTGACCACGGACGTCGATTGCGACTGGGACCTGCGCAAGGACGGGTGGCGGGTATCGCTGCAAGGAGATGCTCCGGTCGAGATGACCCTCAACCTGCCGATGCCAATCGAGGAAACCATGCGCGCATCCGCGCGGTACACTGCGCATCGGCCGGTCAATACGATACCCTTCGTGGTCGCAGCACCGCCTGGCATCGTAACAACGGCAATGCTGCCGAACATCGTCGCGCGTCTTGCCTGAACCGGACCCTTTTGGCGGGATCGGCAGCGTCAAGCCAATGCGAGACAGCTATGCCACAGGCGGTCGGCGGCGCGGGCATAGCCGCGCTTTCTCATGGTCGCATGAACCCGCCGCCATCCACGGCGATGACCTGACCGGTGATGAAGTCTCCGTCGTCTGACATGAGCAGCGCGCTCACGGCAGCGATGTTGTGCGGCCGGCCGAGGCGCTTGATCGGCGCATAGTCGGCATATCCGGCCTTTTCGGCGTCGGTCAGGGCCGCGTCCAGCGCCGGATGGATGATCAGGCCAGGCGATATTGCGTTGGCGCGGATGCCGTCGGGTCCGTATCTGGTGGCAACATGGCGCATCAGCGGCAGGATCGGCGCTTTGCTCATCGCGTAGCCGAGCAGGTCGGCGGCACCGTTGTAGATGGAATTGGTGGCAGTGTAGACGATGGCGCCCCCGCCTCGCTCGATCAGTGCCGGGACCACCGCCCTGGTGCACAGCAGGTAGCCGCGCGAATTGGTCCGCATGGCCTTGTCGAACTCGTCCAGGTCCTGACCCATCAGATCGGTGGTCATGCCAGAGGGCCGGGCATTGCCGAGATACGCAAAGTTGATGTGGATGCCATCGAGCCCTCCGTAACGAGCGACCGCGAGCGCGACGATCTCGTTCGCCGACGCCTGGTCGGATCCGTCCAGCACCGTAGCGATCGCGGTGCCGCCCATGCGTGTGATGGACTCGGCCGTTTCCGCAGCCGCATCCGGCGAAATGTCCCCGACAATAACCCTGGCACCTTCTTCCGCCAGCCGGGTGGCGATCCCCGTGCCGATTCCACCCGCCCCCGCCACGATCAGGACCTTGCCTTCGAGTTTCAGTGCCATCTAACCATCCTCATGCATCGTATCGAAACCATAATGCGGCCCCGCGCCCATCCGCTTGCAGTGTCGCTAGGGGACGGACATGGCGGAAACCGCAATCACAGCCCTCCTGAAAAACCGGCGGGCCTGCGCTCGTAAGCGGGTGAAGCTTTGGCCCGCAGGCTCGCTGCGCGCGCGCGCAGGTAGTGCCGGATCGCCTCGCGCCGGGGCGTCTCGATCTCCGGGAAGGCGGGCATTCCGGTCGAAGTCATTGCGCCATCGCGGACGACCGCGGCAAAGGCGCCTTCGTCGGCCAGCAGCGCCGACCAGCGCAGGTCAGGGCCGTTCCCCAAGGCCACAGCCCCTTCGCCATGGCACGAACTGCAAAGGACCAGATAGGGCATGGCCCCGGCCTGCTCCAGCCCGGCATCCGGCCGGTAGCCCGGATCGGCAGGCACTGGCGGCATCGGCGAACGCGGCGGCAGGCTCGCCTTGCCGTCGAGGGCGAAGACCAGCAGGCGGCGCGGCTGGGTCCGGGGATCGCGCAGGAAGCGGGAAAGGTCCGGTCCGACCATCGAGGGTGCATAGGCGGCGTTCGCCGTGCCGCTGCCAGTCGTGACCGCAAGCATCTGTCGTCCGCCTGCGGAAAAACTGATGGGGGCTGACAGAATCGGCGCCTGGGCATCGAACTGCCAGACAATCTTGCCGGTCGCGGCCTCGAAGGCCCGCAGGATGCCATCGAGCGAGCCTTGCCAGACCAGCCCGCCCGCGCTCGCCAGCACACCACCATTCAGGAAGGTCGGATAGGCAAAGCGCCAGACCTCGCGCTGGAGCACAGGCGACCAGGCGAGCAGATGTCCCGTCGCCTTGCGCGTGCCTTGGGCCGGACCGCCCAGAATGACCTGCGCTCCGCCAAAGGTGAAATCCTGCGGTGGCGTCCAGGGGCCGGGGAGCTGGGAGTAGTCCGCCTCGAAGTCCTGCGCCGGGATATAGACGAGGCCGCTGGCCGGATCGAAGGCCATGGCCATCCAGTTGTGCGCGCCGATCGACGACGGCGCGATCCGTGCCTGGGCTCCGGCGGCAAAGCGCGCTCCGGGCACTTCCACCGGGCGACCGGTCTTCCGGTCGATCCGGCTGGCCCAGGTCGTGCGCGCGAAAGGTTCGGCGGAAATCAGTTCGCCTGTCCGGCGGTCCAGCACATAGAAGAACCCGTTCTTCGGGGCCTGCATCAGCACCTTGCGCGTCCGCCCGCCGATGTCCAGATCGGCCAGCACCATGTCCATCGTCGCGTCGAAATCCCAGGTGTCGCCGGGGTTGACCTGGTAATGCCAGCGGTAATCGCCGCTGCGCCCGTCCAGCGCGACGATCGAGGCGGCAAACAGGTTGTCGCCTTTGCCTTGGCTGCGAACGCGATGGTTCCATGGATAGGGGCTGCCTGTGCCGATATAGACCGTGTCGGTTTCGGCATCCCATGCCATGGAGTTCCACACGGTCGCCCCGCCGCCGAACTTCCACCACTCGCCGTTCCAGGTCTTCGCGGCCATTGCCATGGCCTTGTTCTCGAAACCCTTCGCGGGATCGCCCGGCACGGTCCAGAAGCGCCAGAGCTGACGTCCGCTTTCCGCGTCGAAAGCGGTGACATGGCCGCGCACCGCGCCCACCGTGCCGCCGAAGCCGATCAGCACCCTGCCGCCGAAGACACGCGGCGCGCCGCTGACATAGGCGGCCGTGCCCTGGTCGAAGGCGCGCGTGGTCCATACCGGCTTGCCGCTGGCAGCCGCGATGGCGATCAGTCTGCCGTCCTGGGTGCCGACGAAGACCTTGCCGTTCCACCAGGCCAGCCCGCGAACGCCCCAGCCCGCCCGCATGTGCTTGCCCGCCACGGCGCCGACTTCGGGATCGTATTCCCACAGCTGCCGTCCGCTCGCGGCATCGATGGCGCGCACCACGCTGAGGCCAGTGGCAAGATAGATCACGCCATCGACCGCGATCGGCTCGGTCACGGTGTTGACCGGCGGCAGATCGAGCGACCAGGCCAGCCCCAGCCGGTCGACAGTGCCTGTCGCGATGTCCCGCAGCGGACTGAAATGCTGCTGCCCGTCGGTGCGTCCATAGCCGGCCCAGTCCGCGCCATCGCTGGAATCGGCCAGGCGCGCCGCCGATTCCGGCGAGGCAACCCTGCCGTCCCGCTCGCAGCCGGACAGCGCCAGAACCAGCACCGCCGCGACGATCCGGCCTGTTCCCTTTCGGAGCGTTCCCATGGCGGGTTCCGGCTCGTCAGCCATCCATCCAGGCGTCGAGCCGGGAATGGAAATGCGCCACGCGCGGTTCGCTGCGGGTCAGCACCAAGTGTTCCAGCGCCTTGTTACGCAGGCCGACCTGCTGGATCGGCATCTGCTCGAAATCCTGCTCGAGCACCCAGTGATAAGGGAAATGCTCGTCTTCGGGCATGGTCTGCACTGGAGTGCGCAGCGCAGCCCGCTCGGCTTCAGGCACCCAGTGCAGGAACATTACGTGCCAGACGCAGCGGTTGTGATCGCCCGAGGGGTGCGGATCGGCGACGATGACCGTGGCATCGCCGACGCAGACCTGGATGAACACGTTGGGAAAGAACACCCAGTATTGATAGTCGGTCATCTGGGTGTCGGTCAGCCTGCTGACGTCATAGCCCTTGGCGGTCAGCGATTCGCGGATCATGCTGCGGAACAGGCCGTGGGGGGTCTGGCCTTCGGGCAGGCGCAGGGTGCCACCGGCGTCCCGCATCGCCTCAATCCGCGCGGCAAAGCGCGGCAGGACATCGGCATAGAGCGGGAACTGCTCGGACGGCACCGAGAGAATGGTCTTGATATCCTCCTCCACGTCGCCGCTCGAAGGCGGGCCGAACGGCACGGTCGAGGCGCTGTGGAGTCCGAAGGTCTCAAACCGTTCGCGCTTCATGTCCGACAGACCGACGAGTTCCGGGTGAACGCCCTGCACGTGGTAGCCTTCGCCGAACGCGTCGATCACCACCTTCCAGTTGCAGTCCAGTGCCTCGCGCACGTTGACGCCGACCGCGACCCATTCCTCCATCCGGTAGGCTTCCAGCACGGCCTTTGCCGGGCCGAGGAACTCCGCCAGCGGCGCGGCGTCCGGATCGGGGTTGAGGAAGATGAAGCCGGCAAAGCATTCGACCGATGCCCGCAGCAGGCCAAGCTCCGCCTTGGGCGCAGCGAAGTCCTCGACCGTGCTATCGAAGTCGGGATGGGCGATCCCCAGAACCTGCCCGTCGAGCCCGAAGGTCCAGTTGTGATAGCGGCAGGTGAAGCGCACGGCATTGCCGCTGCCTTCGCACAGCCGGTTGCCGCGATGGCGACAGGCATTGACGAAGCCGCGGATGACGCCGTCCTTGCCGCGGACCAGCAGCCAGGACTGGTCATGCACGCGGTGCACCTTCCAGTCGCCCGGATCGGGCAGTTCGTCGGTGCGCCCGGCGATCTGCCAGACACGGCGCCACAGGCGCTCGCGCTCGCGCGAGTCGTAGTCGGCCGAGCGATATCGTTCGGTCGATATCCGCATGGCCCAATCGCTGAAGTCGACGTCCTGGATGAGCGGAGCTGCCTCCATCCAGGCTCCCGGCGGCTCTGCGTCCATGACCGGCATCCTTTCCGAGTTGTGTTTGACATATTGTTAGCAACTGGTCATGGTCTGTCAACTCGCTTGATCTTGGCGTCCGGTTGACCGATTGACCTGCTGCGCCGTCCAGGGGAGGAAACCGCAGACATGGCAACGAAACGGCGAATGGGCGACCCGCAGTCCCCCACCGCTCAGGCCATCCTCGACGGGGCCGAGCGCGTGCTCCAGTCGAGCGGCTACGGCGCGATCACTTCGCGTGCCATTGCCGAGGAGGCGGGCATCAAGCACCAGCTTGTCTATTACTATTTCCAGGACATCGACGACCTGCTGCTCGCCGCCTTCAAGCGCCGCATGGCCCAGGGGATCGAGCGCCTCAGGGAAAACGCAAGCGCCGACAAGCCGGTGCGCGCCATGTGGGAGAACTTCACGAGCGCCATCAGCGCGACGCTCGAATTCGAATACATGGCGCTGGCCAACCACCACGACGGGGTGCGCCAGGAAATCGTCCGGTTCCTGACCGAAGCCCGCGCGCTGGAGGCTGCCATCATCGAGCGCGCCTATCGCGAGAAAGGCATCGATCGGCCAGCCATCTCGCCCAATGCGCTCGCTTTCCTCATCACCTACTGCTCGATGTCGCTGGTGCGCGAAAAGGGCATTGGCTGCACCGTCGCGCACGGGGAGATCGAGGCCTTGTTCGAACAGTTCCTGAATACCCTTGAATGATTGGCCGCAAGACGGCTCTTGCACTATGCTGCCAATTTGTTAGCAGGCGCATGGAGCAGCAGTCGAAACGCATTGCTGCGCTTTCATGAACGACCGGGTCGAAGCCACGGCGCCGGCGTTGCGAGGGGATCGGAAAAGGCCATGCTGAACAACCTGCCCGCGTCGTGGGATGCACAATTCGATCTTGTCGCCATCGGTTCCGGCGCGGGCGGCCTGTGCTCGGCGATCACCGCGCACGAATATGGCCTGAGCGCGCTGGTGGTCGAGAAGTCCGACCAGGTCGGGGGCGTCACCGCGCTGTCGATGGGCGAGGTCTGGGTGGCGGGCAACCATCACGCTGAGGCCGACGGCTTGCCCGACACGGTGGAGGAAGGCTTCAACTACCTGCGCACTTTGTCGATGGGATACGGCAGCGATCTCGCCATCCTCAACAAGGTGGTCCACGCGCGGTTGGCGCTGCGGTATTTCGAAGAGCGGATCGGCCTGAAGATGGAGGTCATCCGCAACTGTCCCGACTATTACTACAAGGCCAATCCACATGGGGTGGCCGAAGGCCGTATGCTCGAATGCATTCCCTTCCCCGGTGCGGAGCTGGGCGAATGGCAGCACAAGACCCGCCTTTCGCCGCAGATGCCCTATGGCATGACCCATGCCGACATGTTCGATGGTGGGGGCGCCGCCAACCTGATGAAGTGGGACTTCGCCCGCATGGGCGAGCGGCTGACCAAGGACGAGCGCTGCCTCGGCCCCGGCCTTGCCGCCTATTTCGTCAAGGGCGCGCTCGATCGCGGCATCCCGCTGTGGACCGGGGCAGCGGCCGAAGAGCTGATCTGCGACGGCGAGCGCGTGGTCGGCGTGCGCGTCAGGCGCGAGGGGCGCGACCTGTTCGTCAAGGCCGGCAAGGGGGTTGTCATCGCGGTGAGCAGCTACGAGCGGCGGCAGGACTACAACAAGACGCTCGGCACCCAGCACGAGCTCGGCTCGATGATCTTCTCGACCATCGACGGGGCGAACCTGCGGCTGGCCGGACCCTTGGGCGCGCGGATCGCCAAGGTGCCCGACATCACCTCGCTGGGTTTCACCATTCCGGGCGAGGAGGACGAGGAAGGCTATCCCCTGTGGCGCAGCGCGCTGGGCGCGATCGGCCAGCCGCACTGCATCGTCGTCAACCGCAAGGGGCGGCGCTTCGGCAACGAGGCCTTCTACCGCTCGTTCTACTACAAGATCGACGAGATCGACGGCGGTGACCAGAGCCATCCGAACTTCCCCTGCTGGGTCGTGATGGACGGCCAGGGCCGCGAGAAATATCCCTTCGCCTCGGTCACGCCCGACATGGACTGGCCCGAAGGGCTGGGCGTCGTCGCCGATACGCTGGAGGAACTGGCCGACAAGGCCGGGTTCGACCGGGAGGGCTTTGTCGAGACGGTCGCCCGGTTCAACACCCATGCCGAACGCGGCGAGGATCCGGATTTCGGGCGCGGCAGCCATCCGTGGTCGGCCTGGATGTGCGGCGATCCCCATCACCAGCCCAACCCCAACCTCGGCACTCTGGCCAAGGGGCCCTATTTTGCCGTTCCGCTCAAGCGCATGGGCGGAACGGGCATTCCCTCGACCGGTCTGCTGACCGACCATCACTCGCGGGTCGTCGGCTGGGACGACCAGCCGATCGCCGGACTCTATGCCGCAGGCAATTCGGTCGCCCGGATGGAGACCGGCGCCGTGATGCAGAGCGGCATCTCCAACGCGCGCGGCATGACTTATGGCTGGCTGGCGGCGCGCCATGCCAGCGGTGACCCCAGCCCCATGCTGGAGCAGGAAGTGGCCCGGCTCGGCCTGACAGGCTGAGACCATGATCGAGACCGCGCAAACCGTCACCGTGGCCTGCGGCATCGACGATGTCTGGAGCTATGTCCGCGACATCCGCAACTGGGCGCAATTGATGCCGGGGCTGCAGGAGTGCGACATCCGCAGTGACGACGATTCGCACTGGGTGCTCAAGGTCGGCGTTGGTGGCATGGTCCGCACGGTGAAGGTCAATGTCCACGTCGACCAGTGGGACGGACCGGGCCGCGTGCTGTTCTCCTATCAGTTGCAGGGCGATCCGGTGCGCGGCGGCGGTTCCTATACGGCCATGGCCAAAGGTCCGGCGGAGACCGGGATGACGCTTGCCATCCAGGTCGAAGGCAGCGGCCCGATGGCGCCGATGTGGGAAGCGATGGGCGGGCCGCTGCTGCCGAAGTTCGCCCTCGCCTTCGCTGAACAGTTGCGCGACGGCATCGAGGCGCAGATGGGCGCCAGCCCCGAAGCCACCGTCGGACGCAAGCGCGGCAGCTTCTTCTCGTGGCTGCTAGGCTACCTGCGCCGCCTGTTCGCCAACCGGCAGGGCTGAGCATGACCACCGCGCCAGCAACGCTGATGGCGGCGGAATTCGGCATCCGCCAGCTGCACGCGCGCTGCGCCGATGCGGTCTGGCGCAAGGACGCTTCCGCCTTTGCCGACTGCTTTGCCGAGCATGGCGTCTGGAAGGTCGCGGGCCTGCGCCTGGCCGGGCGCGAAGCCGTGGCCGAAGGCTTTGCCGGACTGACTGCCATGAACCAGCGCATCCTGATGCGCTTCGCCACGCCCATCGTCTCCATCGATGCCGAAGGGGTCAGCGCGCGGACCCATGTGGTCGAACACGTCAAGCGCAACGACGGCTCGGGCATGACTTCGATCGGCATCTATTTCGAACGGTTCGTCGAGGTGGGAGGCGCATGGCAATTCACCTGGCGCCACTTCGATTTCTGCTATTTCGGCCCGCCCGATCTTTCGGCCGAGCTTTATGCCTTCGTCGACCGCGGACCGCCGCCGGGCCTGCCGGACGCCGATGCCGCGACCGCCGGAATGCAGGCACCCTGAGCGGCGCGCATGGCTTCAGCCCGGCACCCGGCCGGCGCGGATCTGGTCCATCGTGTCCTTGCCGAAAAAGGCATCCATGAAATCCGGTCCGCTGACCTGGTCCATCCCGCCATCGGCAGACAGGGTCTGCCCGGTCACCCAGCCCGATTCCGGACCGGCGAGAAAGCGCACCACCCTGGCGATGTCGTCGGGCCGCCCCAGGCGACCAAGCGGCGTCCCGGCGGTGAAGGCTGCTGCCATCGCGGCAAATTCCGGCCTGTCTTCCGCGCCTGCGGGCAATGTCGCGCCCGGCCGCACGGCATTGACCCGCACCCCGGCACCGCCCAGTTCGAAAGCGGCTGCGCGCACGAAGCGTTCCAGCGCCGCCTTGGCCGCAGCGTAGATCCCCAGCCCGAAACTGGTCTGGGTGACCGCTGCCGTCGATACGCAGACGATCGCACCGCCCAGCTGCATCAGCGGCGCACCGTGACGCACCGCGAGAAAGGCAGTCATGAAATTGAGGTCGATCTCGGCGCGGACCTCGTCCGCCTCGCGCATCAGGATCGGCTTGAACACCGGCCCGCCGACCGTCGAGACAACAATGTCCAGACGGCCTTCCATGTCCCGGGCAAGGGCCAGAGCGTGCTGCATCGCGGCCTCGTCGCCCGCATCGCCGACAACCATCCCGATCCGCGCAGCAGGCAGACTGGCGAGCAGATCGTCCCGCGCGACAGCGAGCGCCTCGGCCTTGCGCCCCATGATAACCACCGAAGCCCCGTCCTGCGCCAGCGCCCTTGCACTGGCCAGTCCGATCCCCTGACTAGCCCCCGTCACCAGTGCGCTTTTACCCGCGAGAACCCGATCAGCCACGGTATTGCTCCATGCAATCAGGCGGTGATCGGATCCAGGGTTCCGATCACCGCCCATTTGTCAGATCTCCAGCGGCCTGCCTATCAGCCGCAGCGCCCCGATCAGAACCGGAAGCGGACTTTCGTTCCGTACATGCGCGGCGCGCCGACCTGACCGACATCGAAACCATAGCCCAGCAATCCGGCCACATGGGAGATGTATTTCTTGCCGGTAAGGTTGGTCGCCCAGAAGGTGAGATCGAACGGTGAACCGAAGGCACCCCGCCAGTTCAGATTCATGTCGAGCAGGCTGGTGGACGGAATCTTGCCCAGATCAGCCGTTGTCGTCACGACCGCGCCGTTCTTGACGACGAGCGGTGCGCGTCCGCCGGAACCGAAGGTCGTATAGTAGCTGCTCGTGTAGGTGAAGGTCGCGCCCAGCGAGAGCCTGCCGAGATCTTCAGGCAGCGGCAGGGCATAGTCAGCCCCCAGCACCAGCTTGTGTTCCGGTGAGTAGCCAAGCGGAAACCCGACCTTGGCCTGGGCATTGGTCAGCGCGGTCTGATTGTCGAAGACAATCGGCGCAACCCCCTGAAGGGTCTTCACCTTGGTGTTGACATAGGCATAGCCCGCGAAGGCCGTGAAACCGTCGAACAGGTCCAGAGTCACGTCGGCATCAAAGCCATAGATGCGGGACGAACCGACATTGACAGGCGCGCTCGTGGGCACACCTGCGACGGTAACCGGCACCGGGCAGGGCGTGTAGGGCGTCAGCGTGCAGGCACCAGCCGTTCCGCCAAGGAAGGCGTTGGGCAGCAGGAAAATGCCAAGCGAAACCTGCTGGTCGCTGAAATCGTTGTAATAGGCGGCCAGATTGACGGTTCCCTTCACGGCCCCGTCAAACGAGGCCTTGAGGCCGACTTCGTAGGAATCCAGCTTTTCCGGCTTGAACACCGTGTAGTCAGGCAGGTCCGCACGAACCTTGCTGAAATTCGGAGCATCGTTTTTCACGCCGCCAGCCCGGTATCCGCGCGCATACTTGGCATAGAGCAGAACATCCTCGACCGGCTTGAAATCAAGGCCGATCAGCCAAGTAGGAGCGCTTGATTTCTGCTGGATGTCGACAATGGGGCAGGCAGGCCCGGCAGGCGCCGCATAGGTCTCGATGCAGAACAGGGTCCCGGTGTTGACATCGCGGGCTTCCTCCTGGGCGACGCTGCGCATCTTGTCCCAGGTGTAGCGGAACCCTCCGGTCAGGCTCAGCGTCTCGGTGAGGTCATAGGTTACCTGACCATAGAGCGCCTTGTTCTCGAACTTGGTCCGGGCGACCTGGAAGTTGTAGCTGCCGGCAAAGTCGGGAAGCCCATAGCAGCCGGGAAGAAAGCCGTTGGCGGTGCCGATTGCCGGACAAAGACCGAAGCCCACGGTCTGGTTCCCTGAGGCGCCGAGCGGGCTGGACTTCTCGTAATAGGCGCCTGCCTGCCAGCGCAGGCTGCCATCCATGGCACTGCCCTGGAACTGCAGTTCCTCTGTGAAAGTGGATTGCGATGTGTTGTTCAGACCCGGCGCCGAATGGATCATGTTCGAGTAAATCGGCAGCGGTCCGAACATCGTGGGAAGTGTGAAGTTCGTGCCGAAGACCTGTATGTTGGTCAGCATCTTCAGTTCGGCGTAGCTCACGATGTTCTTGATGGTCAGGTTGTCGGAAACCAGCCATTTCGTCGTATTGATCACCTGCCAGGTCTTTTTCCGGCTTTCCTGGTTGGGCATGATCGATGCCGCAGTGTAGAAGCCCAGCGCAGCCTCGCGGCGCAGCTGTGCCTCTGCCCCCAGGACCGCGGCCAGCTGAGAAGTCGGATCGACGGCGATCAGCTTGTTGGCTGTGCCGTTGGTATCTGATTTGGCATAGGAAGCGATCGTGTAGTTTTCCAGCTCAGGCGTCAGGTCGACGACGGCACTGAAGCGCAGGGCCAGATAATTCACGTCGTTGAAATCGCTGACCCCGGTGCCGGACACGTTCTTCACGTAACCATCGCGGCTCTGACGATCGACGCCGAGACGGACCCGGATCGAGTCCGAGAGCGGCGCGTTGACTACCGCCTGGACGCCGCGCGCATCGAAGTTCCCGAAGTTGCCTTCGACATAGCCTTCGAAGCGGTCGACGGGCCTCTGGGGTACGAGCATGACTGCGCCACCGGTCGTGTTGCGGCCCTGCAGAGTACCCTGCGGCCCTTTCAGGACCTGCACGTTCTGGAGATCGAAGAAATTGCCGACCCCCGCGCCGTCGCCGGCGAAGATGCCGGCCGAGCCACCGCGCGGCGCCACGACATCACCGAAATAGACGCCGACAGTTGCCGCCGTGCCGATATCCTGCCTGAAACCGCGCAGCGTGAATGCCGTGTTTTCATTGCCGAACTGGCTGTTGGAAGTCAGACCCGGCGTGACCTTGGCCAGATCGTCTCCACTGAGCACGTTTCGCTCGGTCAGCTTTTCCTGGCTGAAGACCGTGATCGAGATCGGCACGTCCTGCAGGCGCTCCTCAACCCGGCGAGCAGTGACGATGATGTCGTTTGCCGCGACAGCCTCACCGCTGCCCTGAGCGAGCGCAACATCCACCCTGGTAAGTCCGGTAGTTGCACACAGAATGATTGCCGCCTTGCGCAGATCCATCGCCATCCTCCGTTGTTCCGCAGCTTTTCCCGCTGCTCGTTTGTCGAAACACAGTGTTTCATTAATCGAGCGATGGCAAGCATGTTCGTCATTCTGATAGCATTTGCGTGGTAGCTCAATATCCAGGGGACAGCGCGCTGAGGAGACGGGGATTGGTCTCCGTCTAGGGCGTTTTCGAGCGCAGTGGAGCGATGCGAGGCTCCGGAACCGCAGGTCAGAGAAGCTGAAAGCACAGCAAAACAACACTCTAGGGTATTTGTGCGGATCCCTTTGGGTCGAAAGCCGTTAAAGGGCCAGGGGAGGCCTTATTGCCAGCCGATCGACCATCTCGGCGACGGTTTCAACAGAGGGCATTTCGTCCTGCCTTAGCCACCAGGCGACGATCTCGATAACAACAGTCACGCTGAAAAGGATCCCGAGATCGTTGGGAAGCCAGGTTTTGAGATCGGGATGATTCTGGGCATATTCCTCGCTGAGCCGAGCGACGAAGCTCTCGCGCACGAAGGCTGCCGCGCCGCCATTCAGCAGCAGGTTCCACAGATGCCGCTGCTTATGGAGTCGTCGCACCTGCGCAATGGCCACTCCCCGACTTCCCGAAGATACCAGCAGGGTGGACGACATCTTGACAAGTAGATCAATCTCCTCGCTCGCGATTGCCCTCAACAGATCTGCCTTCGTGCGGTAATGGCGATAGAATGTGGCTGAGGAGGTGCCGGCTTCGGTCACGATGTCCCTGGTCGTGATCTCCTCGAACGGCCGCCGGTCCAGCAATTCCAGCAGAGCCGCCCGCAAGGCAGCGAGTGACCGATCCGTCGGCCGCCCGCGTCGCGATCGACCATGCTGACAACCCGCCGATTTCCCGTCCGACTGCATGAGGCGCTCGCTGCAAGGTTCCGGACATCGATACCCGGAAACCACATCCTACATGGTATTGCCTGCAAGCAAATGTTCTTCGAGGCCATCCCGCGAGCGACGGCATCAATTGTTGCACCGACGTTGAAACTCGGCACTCCGCTTCACCCGCAGAAGGTTGCGGACAAACATCGGGCCAGGGGCGCAAATGCAGGAGACACGACCGCACCCTCGACTGGGGTTTAAGCTAGATATCGGCTTGGGTCGCAGGGCGCTGTCCGGGCATTATAAGGTCGGCGTGACAGATGCCTACAGCAACGAACCGCCGTCGACAGGATAGATTTGTCCCGTGATGAAGCTAGCCCTGCTGGATGCGAGAAACGCCACCAGGCCCGACATTTCCTCCGGTGTGGCGAACGGCTTGCCGACAAAAGTGCGACGCTGACGGATCGCCTGTTCTTCCGGGCTGATCGTGGAGGCGTGCGATGCAAAAAAGTCGCTTGAGGGATTGAAGCGGCTTCCCTTACTGAATGCCGCACGGTCGGTGGCAAACGTCGCATAGGGCGCGATGGCGTTAACCCGAATGCCGTGTTGCCCGACTTCCTTTGCCAGCACCCGGGTGAAGCTGTGGACTGCCCCTTTCATGGCCGAATAGACGGGCAGCATATAATCGCCGACAAGTCCCGCAGTTGAACCAATGTTCACAATCGAGCCAGCTTGGTGCTGGATCATTCCAGGCAAGACCGCATGGGTCATGCGCAGCATCGTCCCAAAATTGAGATCAATATCCAGATTAAATTTTTCAGGGTCCGAATTGGCGAACAGACCCTGATCCACATTCCCGCCCAGGCAGTTCACCAGCACCTCAATGGTACCATGCATTTCTGCTGCCTCAACGATGCTACACGGAGATCCGCGATCACGAAGGTCGGCCCTGACGAAGGTTGCAGACTTCGCGCCGCGCTCCTGCGCAGCCGCCACCAACATGGCGCCTGCCTCCTCGTCGCGGCCGACCGCGATCAAGCTTACGCCTTCGGCTGCCAGTTCGAGCGCGATTCCCCGGCCAATATTCGCCGTGGCAGCCGTGACGATCGCGACCTTTCCTGAAAGTCCGAGTTCCACTTCCACCTCCATGAGTATGTTTCTTAAATTGCTCGGACAATTGACCCGACGCAGCTTACCCGGTCGTGACTACGTTGCGTGGATCATGTCGGAGCCGCAGCCCTGTTCATGGCAGCAGCCAAGAGCGGGCGGGCATCGCGGATGGGATCGCTGCCGTCCCAGTGGGCCGCTGCCTCGCGCATGGCGTCGAACCAATGGTCGAACAGCCCAGGCCGCAAGAATTGATAGTTGACGGGGTTGTCGACACCATCCGGTTCGCAGTAGATCTCTATCGACCAGTCACTCCCCGGCGCACGCAGGTCCTGCACGACGGTAAAAGGCTTGCCCTCCGCAGCGAGCGTGGCCAGCGTCTTATCGAAATCATCGGAAAAATATGCAACGTGGTGCAGCCCACCAGTCGGATTTCGGCTCAGGAACTCACTGTAGGTGGATTGCTGCTCGCCGATGGGCGCGATGATTTCGAAGCAGGTATCGCCAGTATAGACGAAGGCGACCTTGATGCGGAGGGGATGCTCCTCGCCCCGGAATACACTCATGCCACCGGTCTCGTCGCCAAGAACAAAAAACGGCCCAATCCCGGCTGCCGCGAAACGCTCAAGCGCGGCATCGAAGTCCGGATAAACATAACATTGATGAACGGGCTTCCCCAGCAATCTGCTCATATTGATCGATCCTTCTTGGAAAAATCGGGCTGCCTCTGGCTACGTCAAATCGACCGCAGTCGTCCAAGGGGCTTATCCGGCCTGCATTGCCCGTCCGCGTTCTCGCATCCTTCGGGCACATGTGGAAATGCCGTTGAACTCGCTGGTGAGATTCACTCCAATCATCTGATCAAAGCTCTCCGGCGTCTGATCGGGATGCTCTTGCAGCACAAGATGCTGGTCGGGCCGAAACCATTGATGATGTGCGCCCATCCTTTTGCTTGCCCCGCTCAGCCTGGCATTACCAACGGGTCTCGTCATCGCTTTGCCCCCCGTCAGAAGCCAAGGCCCGCGACCTGCCCCCCATCGACGAGGATGTCGGTACCGGCGATGAAGCTTGCCGCCGGAGAGCACAGGAATGCGGCGACGCGGGCGATTTCTTCAGGCTGTCCGACACGCGCGACCGCCGCTTTGTCAAGCATCTGTTCCACCATGCCGGCTGTGCTTTGCGCGGTCTCAAAGCGGAACATGTTGGTGTCGGTGGCGCCCGGAGACAGCGAGACGAGACGCGCGCCTTTCAGGCCAAAGGATTTTGCTTCCCGCTTCACCAGGGCGATGACGCCCAGCTTGGAAAGCGGGTAAGCTTGTTGGGGAGTGGGCGCGATGCGGTGCAGATTGGCCATCTGATCCGGAGAAAGCGGCCCTCTCACAATCGCAGCAGCCTCGTGATCAGCCGGAAAATAGGCGGAATTGGAAGCTATGAGCACAGCGGCCGAGCCTTGTGCCATGTGATTACGGATAGCCTCGACCAAGCGAATCGTACCTGCCAGATTCACTTCGAGGACACGCGCAGGTTCAGCTTGGTTGGGCCCCAGTCCCGCCATGTGAACCAGGGCGCTTATCGGTCGTCCTGCAAGTGCGGCAACGAGCCCTGCCGGATAAGCGGCATCCGCAACATCGCCCGCAAAGACAGACACCTGCGCGCCTTCGTCGCGCAGTGGCACAGCAACGGCTTCGATCGCATCGGCATTGAGGTCGCACAGGAGCAGGTCCTTCCACCCCCCTTCGAACAAGGCCCTTGCAGTCGCCCTGCCCATGCTGCCGGCGGCACCCGTGACCACACCCACGCCTTCGGCGCGTGTATTCCCGTTCATTTCGAACTCTCCCTGATCCTTCAGATGATGGCGGCGACGTCGGCGGCATTGCGCACGGCGCCCATGATGTATCCGACGCCCTGGCAGTCTCCGACCATGTGTGCGTCAAAACCGGCGGTTTTCAGATCGTCAAACAGGCCCGTGTTCGGCTCCGTCCCCTTGGCGATGATCACGGTATCGGCAGGCGCTTCGACCGATTCGCCCGCCTCTGTGCGGAAGCTCACACTCCTCTCATGGATCGCGATGTCCGTTGCTCCTTGATGGAGCGCGATGCCATCGAGCGGCATCTGGCCGAGCAGGACCTGTCGACGCGCTGGCGACAGGCCGCGTCCGAACTGCGGCTCGCTATCCAACACTATCACGTGCCGACCCCGATCGTGCAGGAACTCCGCCAGTTCAAGGCCGACCAGCTCGCCACCAATGATGACCACACGGTCGCCGATCGGCATCCACAACTTGCTGGCCCTCCGCACCAGGTCGACGCTGCGCGTCATTCCGACCGCGCGCGCGGTTCCGATCGCGACTCGCTGCACGAGCGACCCCCTGGTGCTGGCGCCTTCTTCGGCTTCGCCCAGCAGCAGCGCGCGAAGCGATGCGCCGTCGTGGACATGGGGCAGGTCCTTGCCGGGAATGTCGGGTGCCCGGCGGATCGCGCCGGTAGCGATGACGACGCTGTCAGGCGCCAGTTCACGGATCAGGTCCACGCTTGCTCTAGTGCCGAGCCTTACCTCGACACCCAGCGCGTCGATCTGGTTCTTCAGCCAATCCACGAAATCGCCGTTCGGCGCATAGGCAATCGCGGCGATGCGAGCCGTGCCACCCAACTGGCCGGAAGCCTCAAGCAGGGTCACCTTGTGGCCGCGCAGCACCAGTCTGCGCGCCGTCTCCATGCCGCCTGGTCCACCGCCCACGACCACGACCTTGCGGGGCGTCTCAGCGGGCGCCAGCAGGTTGTCCTTTTCATAGCCGACATCGGCGTTGACCGCACAGCGCAGCGGCAGCCCCATCATCGACTGGCTGAGGCACTGGTAGCAGAAGATGCAGGGGCGGACGGCCTTCTTGCCGCCGCTCGCCAGATGGTTGACGAACTGGTCGTCGGCGATCTGGTTACGGCCCTGCGCAAGAAAATCCAGCCGGCCCTCGGCAATTGCCTTGTCCGCGGATTCAGGATCGACCCGGCCGACGGTGATGACCGGAAGATCGACCGCCTCACGGATCGCAGCCGCAAGCGGCAGCAGCTTGTTCGGGATCTGCGGCATCCATGAACTGAGCAAGGCCCGTGCGACCCCGTAATTGTGGCTGGCGGTCACAGTGATCGCATCGGCACCGGCCGCCTGCGCGATGCGGGCAGTGACCTTTGCGTCCTCGATCGAGATGTTCTCGTCAAAGAAGTATTCCTCGGCGTTCAGCTTGACCTGCATCGGGAAATCGCGGCCGATCCTGGCGCGGATGCCCTCGATCACTTCCTTCATCAGCTGCGCCCGGCCCTCTGCCGATCCGCCATATTTGTCGGTGCGGCGGTTCCAGTGCGGGGAAAGGAAGGAGTTTATGAGGTAGGTATGGCCGGCGTGCAACTCGATCACATCATAGCCCGCTTCGACCGCGCGGGCTGCCGCCGCGGCGAATTTCTCGATGATCCAGGCGATGTCCGCCTCATCCGCCTCCTTGAACAACGGCGGCCCCGTTAGCTCGGGTTTTGCCGGGGAGCGCGCGATTTCTTCCGGCAGCATGACGTCCTTCGTGGGCTCTCCGCTAGTGCTCGGGCGCGGCTGCGAAGGGACGAGGATGGGCTGCCTGGCAGCCATGTCGTAGAGCGAAGTGACGCCGCCATGGTTGAGCTGTGCACAGATCCGCCCATCGACGCGGTGAATTGCATCGGTCAGCCGCTGCAGTCCGGGAATGAACCGATCCTCCGAAATCCACAGCTGGCGTGCCTGCAGGCGGCCGACCGGATTGGCGATGCCCATGGTCCCCATGATCAGCATTGCCGTCCCGCCAGCGGCGCGCGCCGTGTAGAAGCCAATGCTCTCGTCGCTCATCGTACCGTCTTCATTGCCCAGATTGGTGCCCATCGCGGTCTGGCAAAGACGGTTCTTCAGTTCGAGCGTGCCGATGCGCCCCGACGACAACAGATGCGGATAATCCGACATGGACGCCCCTTTTCTCCCGACGAATCTCGTTCCTGATCGTCAGGTTGCACCCCCTGCCTTTCGCGTCCAATGAATACGGATCACCGTTCTGATGAGAGGAATGCATAATGCTGGAACTCCGGCGCCTGCGATATCTCGTCGTGCTGGCGAAGCGGCTGAGCTTCTCTCGCGCAGCCGAGGACCTGGGCCTTTCCCAATCGGCTCTGAGCCGCGCGATCCAGTCGCTGGAAAGCGAACTCGATGTCCGGCTGTTCGACAGGGACCGCGCGGGGGTGATGCTGACCGAACAGGGGCGCTGGATCGTCGAGAAAGCCGAAGCGCTGCTTACCAGTGCAACGGATTTCGAGCACCAGGTCGGGTTCGTTGCGAAAGGAGCCGAAGGACGCACCCGTTTCGGGATTTCGCCCGTTCTGGCATCCGCCCTGCTGCCCGCGCTCGCGCCCCGATTGCGTGACACGCCAGGCTTTGTTCACGAAGTCATGGTCGGCGAGGTCGAGGCGATGTGGCTGAAATTGGCGCTCGGCGATATCGAATTCATGATCTGCTCGGAATGGACCTCGGCCTGGCCGATTCCAGAGGGTATGCCGGTACGCATAGAATCGCTCGGGCATTTTCCGATCAACCTGATTGTGCGCAAAGATCATCCGCTGCTGTCGGGCGTTGATTGCGCGCGAGGTTTTCCGTTGCTGGTGTCGAACCCGGCCAGCTTTAGCTCGCAGCTGCTGACGGAGTTACGCGAGCGCATGGCCTCGAGCATACAGGTGATCGAGGAACTGGCCGCACTTCGCGCGCTGGTCAGGCAAACGGAGGCGATCTGGCTCACGTCGTCCTATCTTGTGATCGACGAGCTTTTCGACGGCATCTTTGGTCAGGTGCCGCTGCCCGATCATGCAGGTCCGCGGTCATTCGAAGTGTTCATGTATTCTCTTGTTCGTCGTACAAAGTCGCCTCCGGCCAATGAGATTGAAGAAGCGTTCCGGAGCCGGATTTCGCAACTTTCCATAACAGTTCCTGACATCGAGGGCAGTCTTTGACCCAACCAACGCATCATTTTGCGTCTACTTAATCATTGGGCGTGTTTTGGATTTTTGCGACGGCAAGTAGGCAATAATACCAACGCACGAGCAGAATGAATTGGAACCGCCGATACAGTTCCACAACGTCCGTTTTGTTGTCGTGTCCGGTCAGATTGCTTCGGGTCGAGAATGCCGCAGAGCCGACCCTCTCTTCGTCGTAGAGCTAGTGTCCACTTTCGCAAAATTGCGTTGCGATAGCTGCCTGTCAGGACTGCCCGACATTTCGGACATTGGCGCCCGGAGTTGTCTTGGTGATGACCTGCCACGGGTAATTTCCTCCAGTTACGCTTAGAGGCCGGCCATCACGTGATCTGATCCCGGAAAACTGGATCGCTTGGAGTTAGAGTTTTTCGCCGTAATCTCCCCAGGCTGGGAGGAGTGAAGGACGATGAAGGCATCCAGATTCTCAGACGCGCAGAAGGCGTTTATTCTGAAGCAGGGCGCGGACGGCGTTTCCGTAGCGGACATCTGCCGCAGGGCCGGTATCAGTCAGGCGAGCTACTTCAACTGGAAGAAGAAGTACGACGGCATGCTGCCGCCGGACATGCGCCGGTTAAAGCAGCTCGAGGACGAGAACGCGAAGCTGCGCAAGCTCGTGGCGGACCTCTCCCTCGACAAGGAGATGCTGCAGGATGTCATCCGCCGAAAGTTGTGAGGCCTGCTCGTAAACGCGAGCTGGTGAACGGGGTTCGCAGTGATTGGGGCGTGTCGATCCGCCGGGCCTGCAGGGTTCTGGAGCTGGACACATCGACCTACCACTACAAATCCCGCCGCCGCGAGCAGGCCGGCATTGAAGCCCGCATCCGCGAGATCTGCGAGACGCGCGTCCGCTATGGCTATCGTCGCGTCCACGTTCTTCTTCGCCGCGAAGGCTGGGAGATCAACATGAAGCGAACGCACAGGATTTACAACGAGTTGGGCCTCCAGCTCCGCAACAAGACGCCCAAGCGAAGGGTGAAGGCGAAGCTGAGGGAAGACCGCTGCGCGGCCTCCCGCGTCAATGATGTTAGGGCCATGGACTTCGTCCATGACCAGTTGGCCACGGGTCGCAAGATCCGCGTGCTGACCGTGGTCGACACGTTCTCGCGGTTCTCGCCGGTGATCGATCCACGCTTCAGTTGCCGCGGCGAAGACGTCGTCCAGACGCTCGAGGCGACCTGCGCTGTGGTTGGCTATCCCAAGACGATCCGGGTCGACCAGGGCTCCGAGTTCATCAGCCGCTCGACCTGTGGGCCTATGCGAACGACGTCACGCTGGACTTCTCCCGGCCAGGCAAGCCCACGGATAACGCCTACATCGAAGCGTTCAACGGTCGCTTCCGGGCCGAGTGCCTGAACACCCACTGGTTCCTGACGCTTGCAGATGCCCGCGAAAAGTTGGAGAAGTGGCGCAGATACTTGTATGTTGGGACCCCGCGTCAAGCGGTCTATTCATTGCCATCTCCTTGCTGATACAACAGTGGCTCGAGCATCTCCTGTCGGGATCCATGCGCCGTCCTGGGCGCATTCACTTGTATCCGGTTGAGGCGCTGTGCCTCCGACCATAATCTCATTCACGACCTTGGGATGCTGCGCGGGGCGACCTAACTACAACTCGGCGCGCTGGCGCCATACCTACGCCCGGTCGATACCCACGCCCGCGACGGCTGCCGTGCCGTCGAAGCTCAATGCTATCAACGCGCGTTCACGACCGCGCCTGCTGGGATCACCCCATGTTCGACGAAGTGCCATAAGGCGATGGCGAGCTTCCTCGCCATCGCGACAACGCCCACCTTGCGGCTCCGCGCGCCATTCTCGGCGAAGCGCGCGCGATACCAAGAGGCGAGTTCGCTCGTTGGTTGGTGGCGCAGCCAAGCCCACGCAATCTCGACAAGTAGTGTCCTTGCCGGCTTGTTCCCGGCTTTACTAATGCCCTGATCTCGTTGGACTTCGCCACTCGCATATGGAGTTGGGGCCAAGCCGAGGTATGAGGCTAGATGTCGACGGCTCGCATACTGTCGGTGGAATACCTCGGCTACCAACAGAGTAGCGCTGAGTTCGCCAATACCGGCCAGCTTTGTCAGCGTTGCGACTTTGGCCCGATCTGGAAATGGCGACGCGGAATCGAGAAGGGCATCACGACGTTCCGCCTCGAGGGCCTTGACCTGGTCCAAAACCAGGTGGAGCCGCTCAAACTCACGGCTGATCTCTGCCTTGATATAGCGACCCAGGGGCCGCCCATCGCCGGTCTCAAGACTATCGAGTTGTGAGCGCCACCCACCACCCCACAGACCCTTGATGTTCCTGATCCCATGCAGAGCGAGAAGTCCTCGAATGCGATTTACGTGTCGTGTCCGCTCCGATGCCAAGCGTGTGCGCTCCCGACTGATCCGCTTCGCGTCTTCGGCCTCGGGCGTCGGGACCGGCACGTCTCGGCAAACACTAGGATCGCCGGCGAGATAGGCGCGCAGGGTGAAGGTCATCGCCTCAACATCGATCCGGTCGGTCTTGGTGCGTCGCCCACGGCGCGAAATCAGGAAACTCGATGCGTCGAGCACATAGATATCGATGCCGCGATCACGAAGAAAACGAGCGAGCCAGAATCCGTCATATCCAGCCTCGAAGCAGACCTTGATCTCAACGGTTTGCCCGAACTCCCGGGTCAACCGCGCTTCGATCTTATTGAGGTGCTCCATAAGACGCTCGGTATCGCCTCCGCGAACCGCCCCGACAGAGACTTTAGTCTGCTTCGGCGGCAGCGCGCCGATTACCCAGCGCGCGCGGCTAAGTTCGATTGCAACGGTGCAGATCAGAGGTGCATCGGTCATGACTGGTCTCCGGCTTTGCGCCGGACCACCCGGCACACGTCCGAGTCGGACAGTCATAGGATCTACAACGAGGATCGGCCGCACGGTGCCATCGGCAACAAGCCCCCGATCACGCTGATGAATCCCGGTGACGCACCCAGCCCGTCACCGTGACAATGGCCGGGAAACTCTAACCCCCGGTGGTCCAGAGAATGGTGTCGGATCACAACCGCCGCGGCTCTAATCAAAGCTGGATGAAAGTCCCGTGGCAGGTCAGTGAATCTCAGGATTTCCACAGGCATCTAACGCTGCAGGGGGCCTTATTGGGGGCCACCGCCAAGTTGAGCTATCAAAAAACTATTATAAAACAGCTTAATGCGCTGATTTTTGGCTTCCCTTCACCGCTCCATATTTTTCGATGGCTTGCATCAAGCCAGGGTGAACCCCGCAACATTTCCGATGTTGGAATCTCAACAAGCGATCCGGCTGGCGATCGTCTGAATTGGTGGCGCGGGCCGGGGGCCTGGCTGTGCACGCTGGCGGGCGCGATCGCCCATGCGCGGCATTCCCGTCGGCAGAGGCCGCTATAGCATCCATTCTATCGGCAAGTGCGACAGAACCCAGATGCCGATCCGCTGGAGCCGGCTTGTCCCCGGCTCCAGCTCATGCCGTTTTTCCCCATCTGGCCCGCGCTCGATCCAGTTGAGATCGTCGTCTTCGGTCAGCACCACCTCATAGGCCGTGAAGGGGATCTGGTGTGCGAAGACATCGGATATCGTTGCGGCGAGTTCTGGGCTTTCGATCACGAAGCCCAGTTCCGTGTTGAGGTGGATCGAACGCGGATCGAAGTTGAACGAGCCGACGAAGAGCTTTTCCCGGTCTATCGCGAATGTCTTGGCATGCAGGGTGGCATTGCTGGAACGCAGCACCGGCCCCTCATCGCCGCTGCCGCTGCCGCTGCCCGAGCCGGTGCTGATGAATTTCCGCCCGTTGGATGGCGCTCCCTCCCCCTCGGACCGGCGCAGTTCGAACAGCCGGACGCCCGAGCGCAGCAGGGCCTTGCGCCGTTCGGCGTAACCGGCGTGGACGATCCAGACATCGGTTGCCTCGAAGGCGTTCGTGAAAATGGCGACATCGCGGCCCTGCCCGCTCAGCGCGGCGAACCTTTCGACGCCCGCCCGTGTGGGGACGAAATAGCCCGAGATCAGCCGTACCTCCTTGCCGGGGCGACCAATGATCCGTTCCAGCGCCGGGCCCAGCAGCGCCTCCCTGCCGGCCTTGCCCACGCCCTTGGCGGGATCGTCGCTGACCACGCGGACGTGCGCCCATGCGAGCGGCAGCGAACCTGACACGACCTGCTCGATGAAGGGCAGCGATTGGATGGCGGAGATATAGTCATGCGCGGCGGGATTGTGCTCGACGATCGACGCCTGCTCCGCGAACCGGACCAGTTCGCGCTCGGACACCGGGGGAAGAATGCGATCCGCGGGATAGGCAGACTGGCTCGTCCAATAGCGGTCGAAGTCGCTCGACACCGCATTCACGATCGGGCCGATGGCCAGCACGTCGAGATCGACGAAAAGGCCCTGTTGCCGCGCGCCGAAATATTCATCCCCGACATTGCGCCCGCCGATGATCGTCGCCTGATCGTCGGCGGTAAAGCTCTTGTTGTGCATCCGCCGGTTCAATCGCGGGAAATCGGCGAGATAGCCAAGCATCTTCGGCTTTCTGAGCACGAAGGGGTTGAACAGCCGGATCTCGATATGGGGGTGCCGGTCGAGCGCGGCGAGAGTGGTATCAAGCCCGGTGATGCCGTTGTCGTCCAGCAGCATGCGCACCCGCACGCCGCGATCGGCGGCCTGCCGCACGGCTTCGAGCAGCAATGTACCGGACAGATCCCCGTGCCAGATATAATACTGGATATCGAGACTGCGCGTCGCCCGTTGCGCCAGGAGGATGCGGGCGGCGAAGGCCTCGCGGCCGTCGTTCAGCATGTGGATGCCGGTCAGGCCGACATGCCCCTCCATCAACGCCGCCGCGCCGCGCCCGAGCGGCGTATCCGCGGTGTCGCCAAGGTGCCGTGAGACGGATCGCGGTTCGAGCGCGGGCAGGGGATAGGCCAAGCGGATGGCGATGCCCGCCACCAGCAGGAGCAGCAGAAGGCTGCCAAGGCATTGGAGGAGCAGCAGCATGGATGTCTTGCGGCGCGGGAGCGTCAGTTCAGGCCTTCCTCGTTCTGCGCAGCCCGATCGCTCGAATCCGACGCCATCACCTTCGCCTCCCCCGCCATTTCACGACGCTCCGGCACAGTGCCAGATCGGCCGAAGGCTCTCCACCACATAATCCGTGCCGGCATCCGGCGTCCCGTGGAAAGCACAAGATCGCAAAGGCTGTCGTGGACGGGCATCACGATCTTGCGCGGCCTTTCCGCCTCAGATCATGCGCCGCATGACATCGTCCTTTTTGACGAAGTGGTGCAACAGGGCCATGCCGATATGCCCAAGGGTCAGGATCAGCAGCAGCCAGGCGATGGGCGAATGGAGGCTGCCGATGCTCGCGGCCCAGGGAATCTTGTCGCCCTTTGCGACGATTTCGATGCCGAAGGCGGTCCAGCCATAGCCGCCGCCCAGCATGGTCAGGATGCCCGTGACGGGCATCGCCGCCATTCCGGCGTAGAGCAGGCCATGGCCGGCCTTGACGAGAAAGGCCATGGCCGGGTCCTGCCTGGGCCGGACGCGCTGCCTCGCCATCCATACGATCCGCGCCGCGATCAACAGCAACAGCAGCGTGCCGATGGAGATGTGCCAGGGCACCAGCGTCTGGCCGACCCAATGTTCGCCATCGGCGATGCGATCGAAGAACTTGAGCATCTGCCAGCCGATCAGCAGGGCCATGCCCCAATGGAATATCCGGGTGACGCTGCCATAGCGGGTCGAACTGTCAGTCCTCATCATATCCTCCCGTTGAAAGTTGACGCTCAGTCGAAGCGGAACGCCGAGATGACGGTTTCCATGACCGTTTCGGAATAGACCTTGCGGCCCGGTCCATCCCCGCCCGCGCCGGCCGCGACCAGCAGCGGGACAAGATGCTCCTCACCACCCACCGGGTGGCAGATATGAGCATGGGGCGCCGCAGTCCAGCCGGTCAGCAGCGCCTCGCGCCGTTCGGCCGGGCTTGCGACCGCATCGGTCAGCCAGTCGTCGAATTCCTTCGAGACGGCCGTGAAGCGGGCATCGCCATAGGCCCGCATGTTGTGGAAGCTCATGCCGCTGCCGATAATCAGCACGCCCTCGTCGCGCAGACCGGCCAGCGCGCGGCCGAGCGCCAGATGCGCGGCGGGATCGAGATCGCCGCGCAGCGAGAGCTGGACGACCGGAATATCGGCGTCGGGCGCCACCAGCTTGAGCGGAATGAACACACCGTGGTCGAAACCGCGCGCGGGATCGACCTGCGCGGCCAGCCCCGCCTCGCCGATCAGGCCGGCGACCCGTTCGGCCAGCGCCGGATCGCCCGGTGCCGGATAGGTCAGTTCATAGGTGTGCTGGGGGAAGCCGTAATAGTCATAGATCAACTCCGGCCGGGCATGGCCGGTGACGCTGAACTGCGGCTCGAGCCAATGCGCGGACACCAGCAGGATCGCTCGCGGCCGGGCGGGCAGCGTCTCCATAACGTCCTTCAGGAAGGCGCTCATCCCGCGCCATGTGTCGGGCGGGTTCCAGTCCATGAAGAAGCAGGGACCTCCGCCGTGCGGGATGAAGAAGGCGGGCATGCGGGAACTGGCGGACGTTGGCTCGGGTGACATGATGCTTTCCTTGGCTTGGCTCATGACAGCAATATGGATCGCATATCCAGCGGAGATAAGCGGCCAATGATCTCCAACACTTTATACCGTAAGTAGGAGATGGCATTGCGAGCCGGATCGCCGGCACGCGGCTGTGCGGCGCCCTTCGGCCGCCGCGGGCAACGCAACGTTCGATACCCCCTGTGCCAAGGCGCCCTTTCGGGGCTATAAGCATGTGGGCGCGAATGAGGGCTGTCCGGCCGAATCCAGGCGGAGGAAGGCGGGTGCGTTCATTTGCGAAAACGGTTGCGGATGTCCGGACCAGTTCCGCGGCAGCCGCGTCCCTCTGGGCCAGCCAACGGAAAGGTCATCGTCATGCAGCGCTACAAGGTCGGCTATCTCATCGGCAGCCTCGCGAAAGAATCGATCAATCGCAAGCTGGCCGGGGCGCTCATCAAACTGGCGCCGGCAAATCTCGATTTCGCCGAGATATCCTTCGCCGAGTTGCCGCTCTACAGCTATGACTACGATGCCGATTATCCGCCGGTCGCCCGCGCGTTCAAGGACGCGGTCAAGGCGGTCGACGCGCTGCTGTTCGTGACGCCGGAATACAACCGCTCCATCCCCGGCGGCCTCAAGAACGCGATCGACTGGGCGAGCCGGCCCTATGGCACCAACAGCTTCACGCACAAGCCTTCGGCCGTCATCGGCACCTCGCCCGGCGCGATCGGCACCGCCGTCGCGCAGCAGAGCCTGCGCAGCGTGCTCGGCTTCTGCAACTCGCCGCAGATGAACGCACCCGAAGCCTATATCCAGTTCACGCCCGGCCTGATCGACGATCAGGGCAGGGTGACGGTGGAATCCACAGAGCAGTTCCTGCGCAACTATATGAAGGAATTCCACGACCACATCGAACGCGTACTCACCGTGCTGCCGAATAACGCTTGAACCGCTGCCGGCTCCGGAGGGGGGCTGCAAGGACTGCGGCGGCCATGGCGCGGAACGCGGGCGGGATGAACGATTTTCGGCAGATCCATGATTGAGGCGCAGGGGACCGATGAACTGCTGCGCACGCTCGTCCTGCTTCTCGACCTTGGCGGAACGTTCGCCTTCGCGCTGAGCGGCGGCATGGCAGGAACCCGGCGGCGCCTCGACATCTTCGGCGTGCTGGTGCTCTCGTTCGCGGCTTCCACCTCGGGCGGGATCGCCCGCGACCTGCTGATCGGCGCGGTACCGCCGGCGGCACTGCGGGACTGGCGCTATCTTGCGGTATCGCTCGCGGCGGGGCTGCTCTGTTTCTACTGGTCATCGCTGATCGAGAAGCTGCGCAATCCGGTACGGATGCTCGACGCGGCCGGCCTCGCCCTGTTCGCCGTCGCCGGGACGGAAAAGGCGCTTGCTTTCGGGCTGAGCCCGATCATGGCTGCGCTGCTCGGCATGCTGACGGGGATCGGCGGCGGCGTCGCCCGCGACGTGTTGCTCGCCGAAATTCCGGCGGTGCTGCGCGCGGATCTTTATGCGGTGGCGGCACTTGCCGGCGCGACCATCGTCGTGGGCGGCAACCTGCTGCACCTGCCCATCGTCATCACCGCGATCGGCGGCGGGCTGGTCTGTTTCGTGCTGCGGATGATGGCGATTCGGCGGGGATGGCGCCTGCCGGTTGCGCATGGGCACGATGGCCCGCCACGTTCGGATGACCCGCCACGTTCGGATGCAAAGTGACGTGGCTTCGGCGCCCTGCCGGACGTGCAGGGCGTGGCATCGTTCATGAACCGCGGCATCGGGGACAGGGGTGCCGGATATGCATCGCGGACCCGCGCCATTGATACCCCGATCCTGAATGGCCATCTGGCTCCATGTACCGCCCCATGGGCGCGGTCGCCTCGCCAACAGCGCCAGAAGGATATTGTGATGAGCGATACCGGCCAGCATCCTGCCCACCAGAATAATCCTGCCCAACAGAATGTTGCTGCCGATCGCCGGCCACAGCGCGTCCGCCACGAGCTTCGTTTCCGTCTGCTCGAGGTGCGCCATGTCGAAGAACTGACTCCCCATATGGTGCGCGTGTCGCTGGGCGGGGATGAACTGGAGGGCTTCTACAGCCCCGGCTTCGACGATCACGTCAAGGTCTTCTTCCCCGCACCGGGAGAGGTGGACCCGCCCCGGCCGGAATTGGGCGACAAGGGACCGATCTTTCCCGACGATGGCCCGCGGCCGGCGATGCGGGATTTCACGCCACGCTACGATGCCGGCGCGGGCGTGCTCGTCCTGGACTTTGCCCTGCATGACAGCGGACCGGCGAGCGACTGGGCCCGGCAGGCGAGCCCTGGCCGGAAGCTCGTGATCGGCGGGCCGCGCGGCTCGTTCATCGTGCCGGTGGGTTTCGACTGGCACCTGCTGATCGGCGACGAGACGGCGCTGCCCGCCATCGCCCGGCGGCTGGCGGAGCTGCCGGCAGGCGCGCGCGCCGTCGTGCTGGCGCAAGTCGACGGCCCGGCCGACGAACTCGCGTTCGAGACGCAGGCGGACGCCGCCGTCCACTGGGTTCATCGCGGCGGCGCGCAGGCAGGAATGGATACGCTGATCGCGGCGCTGGACAGTCTGTCCTTTCCCGCCGGCGACTACCACGCCTGGATCGCGTGCGAATCCTCGACGGCCAAGCTGCTGCGCCAGAAGCTGATCGCCGACCATGGCGCCAATCCCAAGTGGGTCCGCGCCTCCGGTTACTGGCGGCAAGGCGCGGCCGGTACGCACGACAGCTTCGACGAATGACGGGTCGGTGCATGGTCATGCCGAATGCGGCGGCGATCCTGACGTAGCAGGGGCTCGGGTTCTCGCCCCGCGCAGGTGCCGGGCAGGCGCCGCGCCTGCGCTTTCGATACCTGCCGGTTGGCGCGAAACGATTACATATTTACGTTATTTCATGTTTTCTAATTAAGGTTCGAGCCATTGGATCACGCGACCGGCCACGCAGCCCGGCAAATTGGGGCAGCCCGCAAGGGAACGCGCGATCTCCACATGCCGCTGGACGCGCTGTGAGCACGCTGTTCCCCGGGGCGATGCCGGGCATGGGGTTCCTCGGCGGGCTGCTGATCGGCCTTGCCGGCGCGGTCATGCTGCTGGGGCTGGGCCGCATCGCGGGCGTCAGCGGCCTTGCCGCGCGCGCCCTGGGGATCGGAAGCGGCACCGATTCACGCGGCGTCGCGCTGGCCTTCATCGTCGGTCTGCCGCTCGGCGCGGCCTTGATCGCGGCGGTTCGGCCCGTCGCCGTCGTTTTTCCGCCGTCCCTGGCCGTCCTCATCGCCGGCGGTTTGCTGGTCGGCTTCGGCACGCGGCTCGGCAGCGGCTGCACCAGCGGCCATGGCGTCTGCGGCCTGTCGCGCCTGTCGCCCCGCTCCATGGCGGCGACGGCGCTGTTCATGGCCGCCGGGTTCGCGACGGTAGCGGCGATGCGCGTTCTGGGATGGGCCTGATATGCGCGTGCTGATCGCCTTGCTGGCCGGAACGATCTTCGGAGCGGGGCTGGCCCTGTCGGGCATGGCCGATCCCGCGCGCATCCGCGCCTTTCTCGATTTGTTCGGAGCATGGGACCCGACGCTGGCCTTCGTGATGGCCGGAGCCATACCGCCCATGGCGCTCGCATGGCTGGTGCAGCGTCGCCTGCCTCGCGCCCTGTCAGGCGATGGCTTCGCCCTACCCGGCACAAGGCGCGTCGATGCGCCGCTGGCCTGGGGCGCGCTGCTGTTCGGCATCGGCTGGGGCATCGCCGGCCTGTGCCCCGGTCCGGCCATCGCCAATCTCGCGCTTGCGCCATTGGCGGTGCTGCCGTTCCTCGCTGCGATGATCGCGGGGATGCTGCTCCATCGCCTCTGGGCGGCAGGGCGCTGACGCCAAGCAATTCCGCGGGCGGTCCCGCGAAGCGCGTCAGTAACCGAGCCTCAGGCCGACGGCGAGATATTTGGGGCCGATGTTGCCCTTGACCTGGACCTTAGGAAGCAGCGGCATCGCGACGGTAGCGTAGGGCCGGGGGCTGTCGCCGCTGATGCGCACCCCGGCGCCGAGCGTCAGCGATGCCGGAATGGCATAAGTCGCCTCGATACGGCCGTAAAGCCGCGTCCCCCCGTCGCGCAGATAGACCCCCGCGCCCGGTGTCAGACTGAAGCCGGCGAGGTCCATGGCAAAACCCGCCCCCAGCTCTGTTCCCCAATGGCCGTTCGCGCGCGCATAATTCGCTTCCACGCCAAGGCCTTCGGCGTGCGCGGACGATGATGTTCCGATTGCCGCCAAAACCATGCCGGCTATAACGGCGGTCGCATATCGCATCTATTCGATCCCTCATGTGATCCGGCCGGGTTGCCGCATCGCTGCGGCGGTGCAAGCCGGGCAGGATGGATCGTGCCCTTGCCGGGACCAACGGCCGGAGCAGGGCCCAGGAACCCGCCGCCGCCGCTACGACACGGCCGCCGTGACCTGCCTCAGCCGATCGCCGCTTTCAGCTTGTCGACGAGGTCGGTCTTTTCCCAGGGGAAGAAGTCGCCGTTGGGCTTGCGGCCGAAGTGACCGTAGGCGGCCGCCTTGCGGTAGATCGGCTTGTTGAGCCCCAGCCCCTCGCGAATGCCGCGCGGGGTCAGCCCGCCGAGCGCTTCGCGGGCGACCTTGGTGACGGCGGCTTCGAGCCGGGCGTCGTCCACCGTGCCCGTGCCGTGGGTATAGACGTAGAGCGAGAGCGGCTCCGACACGCCGATGGCATAGGCGACCTGGATCGTGCAGCGCCGGGCGAGGCCCGCGGCGACGACGTTCTTGGCGAGATAGCGCGTCGCGTAGGCGGCGGAGCGGTCCACCTTGGTCGGGTCCTTGCCCGAGAAGGCGCCGCCGCCATGGGGCGAGGCGCCGCCATAGGTGTCGACGATGATCTTGCGGCCGGTGAGGCCGGCGTCGCCGTCGGGCCCGCCGATCTCGAAGCTGCCGGTCGGGTTGATGTGATAGACGGTCTCGTCGGACAGCAGCCCGGCGGGCAGCACCTCGGCGACGACCCGCTTGACGTAGGCCTTCAGCTCGGCCTCGTTCGCGCCCTGGTCGTAGCCCTTCTTGTGCTGGGTCGAGACGACGATGGCGGTGGCGGCGACCGGCTTGTCGTCGACGATGCGCAGCGTCACCTGGCTCTTGGCGTCGGGCTCCAGGAAAGGCGCCGCGCCCGAATGGCGGTCGGCCGCCATGCGTTCCAGGATCTTGTGGCTGTAGTCGAGCGTCGCCGGCATCAGGTCGGGCGTTTCGTCGCAGGCGAAGCCGAACATGATGCCCTGGTCGCCCGCGCCCTCGTCCTTGTTGCCGCTGGCATCCACCCCTTGCGCGATATGCGCGGACTGGCCGTGGAGATGGTTGGCGAAATCGAGCGTTTGCCAGTGGAAGCCGTCCTGCTCGTAGCCGATTTCCTTGACCACGTTGCGGACGGTCCGCTCGATCTCCTCGAGCGCACCGGGCACCCACTGGCCGCCCTCGTAGACGCCCTTGCAGCGGATCTCTCCGGCGAGCACGACGCGGTTGGTCGTCGTCAGCGTCTCGCAGGCGATGCGCGCTTCGGGGTCTTTCGACAGGAAGAGGTCGACGATCGCGTCGGAGATCTGGTCGGAGACCTTGTCCGGGTGGCCTTCGGAAACGCTTTCGGAAGTGAACAGGTAGTCGCTGCGCATGGGTAATCCCGATATAAAGAAATCTTTATGTGGTGTGCCGCTCTACCGCTTGCCGCGTCGCAACGCAATCGCTGACAGCATCAGCAGGGCACCGGCCCAGCCTAGCGGCAGGAGGTTACCGGTTCGTGCGAACGGCGTCGGCGCGTGCGCGGGCGGCACCAGCCCGTCGAGCCGGCGGGCGGCGTGGCGGGGGACGTGCTGCCGGACCAGCCCGTCGGCGTCGATTACGGCGCTGATCCCGGTGGTGGTGGCGCGCAGCACCGGCAATCCTTCCTCGATCGCGCGCATCCGGGCCTGCGCCAGGTGCTGCGGCGGGCCCCAGGCGCCGAACCAGCCGTCGTTTGACGGATTGAACAGGTAATCGGGCCGGTGGGCGCGGTCGACGACCTCGCCCGAGAACACGATTTCATAGCAGATCTGCAGCCCGGCCCGGCCCCAGGGGCCGAGATCGAGCGTGCGCGGTCCCGGTCCGGGCCAGAAATCGAGCGTGCCCGCCACCAGCCGCGCCGCGCCCAGCGGTTCCAGCAGCCAGCGCATCGGCAGGTATTCGCCATAGGGCACGAGGTGGGCCTTGGCATAGCCGCCGCGAATCGCGCCGTCCGCGCCGATCGCGGTGATGACGTTGCGCGCGGCGACCGCGCGGCGCCCCTCGATCTCCAGGTCGACCGCGCCGGTCAGCAGCAGGCTGCCGGGGCCGATCACCCGGCCGATGCGGCTTCGCGCCAGTGCGGGGTCGGCGGCGAAAGTGGTCTCGGCGTAGAGATAGGCGGGATAGCCGTCGCGCAGGTAATCGGGCAGGCCCGATTCGGGCCAGAGCACCAGTCGCCGCTCCCCCGGCCGCCGCGGCAGCGTCAGCCGCGCGGTCTTGACGAACTGCGCTTCCCATTGGGCGGGGTCGTTGAGGTCGTCCTGGCGGATGTCGGGCTGGACGAGGGTGAAGCGCAGGCTGCCGGCGTCGCGGCCGAGATCGGGCCGCGGCAGTTCCATCGCCAGCGTCACGACTACCGCGAGCGCGATCGCGGGGCCCCAGACGCGCAGGCGCCGGTCCTGCCCGGCCCGGCGGGCGAGGATCGGCCAGACGCGGATCATGCCCGCCAGGATCACCACCAGCCCGGACAGTCCGTAAGTGCCGGTCCACGGTGCGAGGCCGGCCAGCCCCTGCGTGTCGAACGCGCCCAGCAGCACCATGGCCAGCGGGTTCCAGGCGAAGCCGGTGAAGAGCCAGGCGCGCAGCCATTCGCCGACGATCCAGCAGGCGGCGAAGGCGGGCACCAGTGCGATGTCGCGCGCCTCTTGCGAAGCGCGCCGCGCCAGCAGCCAGGCCCCCGTCGCCGCCAGCATCGGAAAGACCGCGAGATAGAGCGACAGCACGACCACGGCGATGCCGCCCAGCCAGGCGGGCATCTGCGCCTGATAGGTGAAGGCGGTGGCGATCCAGTTGTTGCCCAGGCTGAAATGCGAAACGCCGAACAGCCAGCCGATCAGCGCCGCGTCCCGCCAGCCGCGCGCCCGCGCGACCAGCTCGATCAGGCCGGCGACGGCGAGCAGCGTTAGCGGCCAGAGCGCGAGCGGCTGGAACCCGCACGCGGCCAGCCCTCCCAGCGCAAGCGCGAACCCGCGCGGACGGGCGAGGCAGAAGGCGAGCGGTCGGTGAAGCGGCGGCATCGCCGCAGGCTTGTGGCGGCTTGCCCCGCCGTGCGCAAGCCGCATGCCGCGAGGCGCGGGGGCCGCGAGCGGCAAGCGCGGCGTCAGCCGGGCCCGATCGGCCTTAAGGGGCCGGCGGCCCCGGTTTTGCGGGGGCGACGCGAACGTGCCTATGCCTGCTGGCGCCCCGGGCGGTCAGCTTGCCGCCTTGAGCGTCTCGCCGGCGTCGTCGGCCGGCGGGCGCGTGCGACGGGTGCGGCGGCGGGGCTTGGGGGCCTCCTCCTCTTCCGCGGCGGGAGCCTCGGGAGCTTCCTCGCGCAGCGTGGAGATGGCCGGGGGCAGCACCGAAGCGTCGAAGGCGACCGGGGCTTCGCCGGCATCGTCGTCGGCGGCAGTCTCGGGTTCGGGCTCGGCCGCTGCCTCGGTTTCGGCCTTGGCCTCGCGCGGCTCGCGGCGCGGGCGCCGTTCCTCGCGGCGCGGGCGCAGCCCGCGGGTGGCGCGGCCGTCGCGCACGAAGGGGTTTTCGACGGGCTCGTAGACCGAGCGCGGCCCCTCGCCATCCTCGCCGGCCTCCTGGCCCGCCGCTTCGGCGGCCGGCTCGGCCGGCTCGGCCGGGGCTTCCTGCCGGGGCTGGCGCTCCTCGCGCTCGCGGCGACGCGGCTGGTCGTAGGTCGGATAGTCGCCCTCGGCGCCGTACTCGCCGGCGTCGTAGCTCTCGTCGCGGCCGGTCTCGCCGGACTCCTGCCACCGCTCGTCGCGGCGCTGGCGCTGCTCTTCCTGGCGCTGGCGCTGGTCGGCCATCACCCGGAAATAGTGATCGGCGAACTGGAGGTAGTATTCCTCCGTCACCCGATCGCCATTGAGGTGCGCGTCATGCGCCAGCTTGCGATACTTCTCGAGAAGCTGTGGCGCGTTGCCGCGCGCACGGCTGTCGATGCGGTTGACCTGCTGCCCGCCCTGCTGACGACTGTTACCCCGGCCACGCCGGCGGTTATTCCCACGATTATTGTTCAAGGGTGATCTTCCTCAACAGCCCCTGGCCTATTTCCGGCACATGCTCGGATGGCATATCGCACGCCTCACAGCCACGGGGCATAGTGGGCCACGTGGCCCCGACATCTGCGCGTGGCGAACGACATCTGACCGCAAGCCCTATGCAAATGTAGGAGTTGAACCGGCCGGATGGGAAGCGTGCATCCATCGGCTAGTTACACAAAGCGCAGATAAGCACGGCAAACGCAAATGCAAGCGAAAATTATTGCACCCGCGAAAGTTCCAGCACGCGCGGGCGGCCGCCGAGATCGCGGTGAAGCCGCGCCGCGAATCCGGCCCCGGCGGCGATCGCGGCCACCGCTTCGGCCTGCGCCGCGCCGATCTCTATCAGCGCGACGCCGGCGGGGGCGAGCAGATGTGGAAGCTGCGGGATCAGCACGCGATAGGCGTCCAGCCCCTCCGGCCCGGCGAAGAGCGCGCCGTGCGGCTCATGCGCATGGACCGACGGGGCGAGGTCCGCGGCGTCCTCGACATAGGGCGGATTGGCCAGGATCAGGTCGAACGGTTCCCCCAGCGGCCCGTCCCAGTCCGGTGCGTCCCAGTCGGCTGCGATCATCCGCGCCCGGTCTGCGAGGCCAAGCCGCGCGGCGTTGTCGCGCGCGACGGCAAGCGCCGCCGCCGACCGATCGATGCCGATCCCGCGCGCGTCCGGCAGCCAGCTCAGCACCGCCAGCAGCAGCGCGCCCGAGCCGGTGCCGCAATCGAGCACGCGCGTGGCATCGGGCCGCGCCGCCAGCGCCGCCTCGACCAGCGCCTCGCTGTCGCCGCGCGGGATCAGCACGGCGGGCGTGACGCGCAGCTCCAGCCCGAAGAACTCCTGGCGGCCGAGGATATAGGCGATGGGCTCGTGCTCGGCCCGCCGTTCGAACAGCGCCGCGAAAGCGCCGGGCACGGGCCGGTCCATGTGCCGCAGCAGCAGTTCGGAGCGCGAAACGCCCAGCGCCTCGGCCATCAGCAGCTCGGCGTCGAGGCGGGGCGTATCGGACGTCGCGCCAAGCCGCAGCGCCGCGTCGCGCAAGGCTTGCGCCACGAGGCCACCACCCCCAACCCCCTCCTCTGAAGAGGAGGGGGCTTCGGCGTCGCGCGACCTGCTCCCCCTCCTCTTCAGAGGAGGGGGCCGGGGGGTGGTGGCGGCGGGGCGCCCGGCCCAGCGATCCGGCAGCCCCGCCAGCCTCTCCCCCAACGCGATCAGCACGCCGTCGAGATTGGTCATCACATCCAGATTCTTCACCCGGAACGTCTTGAAGCCGAAATCCCTTTCCACGGCCCGATCGCGCCGCGCATCCGTCTCGGGATCGTGCGTCTGTCCGTCGACCTCGACGATCAGCCCTTTCGCCGGGCAGAAAAAATCGACGATCCGATTGCCGAGAACCGCCTGCCGCCGGAACTTGAACCCGTCGAACCGGCCGTCCCGCAGCGCTGTCCAGAGCCTTCTTTCCGGTTCCGTCGGATTGCCGCGCATGGCCGCGGCGCGTTCGAGCAGGGCCTTTCGCGTGGGGCCTTCACCACCCCCAAACCCCTCCTCTGACGAAGAGGGGACCTCCGGATCGCGCGACCTGCTCCCCCTCCTCTTCAGAGGAGGGGGCTGGGGGGGGGTGGCCGCCGGGCGCCTAGCCATCCATCGCCGCCAGCCGCTTGGCCTGGTCCTCGGCGGTCAGCGCGTCGATCAGTTCGCCCAGGCCCGGACCTTCGAGGATTTCGGGCAGGCGGTGGAGCGTCAGGTTGATGCGGTGGTCGGTGACGCGCCCCTGCGGGAAGTTGTAGGTGCGGATGCGTTCGGAGCGGTCGCCCGAGCCGACCATGGCCTTGCGCGCTTCCGCTTCCGCGCCCTGCGCCTCGTCGCGCATCTTCTCGTAGAGCCGGGTGCGCAGCACCTGCATCGCCTTGGCCTTGTTCTTGTGCTGGCTGCGCTCGTCCTGCTGGGTGACGACGATGCCGCTCGGCAGGTGGGTGATGCGCACGGCCGAATCGGTGGTGTTGACGTGCTGCCCGCCGGCGCCGCTCGCCCGGTAGATGTCGATCTTTAGGTCCTTGTCGTCGATCGCCACGTCCACCTCGTCGGGCTCGGGCAGCACGGCGACGGTGGCGGCCGAAGTGTGGATGCGCCCGCCGCTTTCGGTCACCGGCACGCGCTGGACGCGGTGGACGCCGCTTTCGAACTTCAGCCTGGCGAAGACGCCGCTGCCGGCGACGTTGGCGACGATCTCCTTGAAGCCGCCGATGTCCGAGGCGTTGGCGCTGATCACCTCGACCCGCCAGCCCTGCTCGGCGGCGTAGCGTTCGTACATGCGGAACAGGTCGGCGGCGAACAGCGCCGCCTCGTCGCCGCCGGTGCCGGCGCGGATTTCCAGCATCGCCGGCCGCGAATCCGCTGAATCGCGCGGCAGCATGGCCACGGCGAGGCGGTGCTCGGCCTGCGGCAGCTCGTCGCGGATGCGCTCGATTTCCTCCTCGGCGAGCGCGCGCATCTCGGGATCGGCCTCGTCGAGCTGCAGCAGGCCGGCGAGTTCCTCGCGCATCGCGGCGACAACGCGCGCGGCGCGCGCCACTGGCTCAAGCTCGGCATAGTCGCGGCTGGCGGCGACGAAGCCGGGCCCTTCGAGCGTGCCCGAGGCAAGCCGCGCCTCCAGCTCGGCAAAGCGCGCGCCGATCTGGGCGAGGCGGGCGTCGGAGACGGTCATCGGGCCTCGGGCAGCGTCTGGCCGGCCAAGGCGCGTTCGACAGCCAGATCGTCCTCGCCCTTGACGCGAAACTGCACATTGCCGTCGCGGATCGACAGGGCATAGATGGCCAGAGGAGCCTGCTTCACGGCCTTGTCAAAGCGTTTGCGCGGAGACCCGCTGGCCAACAGTTCGGCGCTGATGCCGTTTCGGCGCAGCCTTGAGACATGCGCGACGCCGGCTTCCATGGCCGCGTCGTCTTCGACGACCACGATCACATCGGTCCTGGCTTGGGCGATCCCCCCCGCGTCCCCCACCAGCATCGCCAGCCGCTCGATCCCCGCGGCCCAGCCGACCGCCGGGGTGTGCGGGCCGCCGAGCGTCTCGATCAGCCCGTCGTAGCGCCCGCCGCCGAGCACCGTGCCCTGCGCGCCAAGCCGGTCGGTGACGAATTCGAAGGCGGTGTGGCGATAGTAGTCGAGCCCGCGCACCAGCGCCGGGGCGCGGGTCCAGGCGACCCCGGCGGCGTCGAGCCCGGCGCAGACCTTGCCGAAGAAATCCTGCGCCTCGCCCGACAGGAAATCGTCGATCTTCGGCGCGTCGGCCGTGAACGGCTTGTCGCGCGGGTCCTTGGAATCGAGAATGCGCAGCGGGTTGCGCTCCAGCCGGTCCTGGCTGTCCTCGCTCAGCGCGGCGCGGTGGTCCTGGAAATAGGCGACCAGCGCCTGCCGCCACGCCTCGCGGCTGGGTGCGTCGCCCAGCGTGTTGAGCTGCAGCGTGACGCCGTCCGCAACGCCCAGCTCCTTGAGGAGCTGATCGGCCATCGTCAGCAGCTCGACATCGGCCTGCGGCTCGCCTGCGCCGATGATCTCGGCGTCGATCTGGTGGAACTGGCGGTAACGCCCCTTCTGCGGCCGCTCGTAGCGGAACAGCGGCCCATGTGCGGCAACTTTGAGTGGTGTAAACTGCTGCCAGCCGTTCGTCAGGTAGGCGCGCGCGATGCCGGCGGTGAACTCGGGCCGCAGCGTCAGCGATTCGCCGCCGCGATCCTCGAACGAATACATCTCCTTGGAGACGACGTCGGTGGTCTCGCCCAGCGAGCGCGAGAATACCGCGGTCTTCTCGAACACGGGCATTTCCGCGCGGCGGAAGCGGTAGAGCTTGCGCACCCGCTCGAAAGTCTCGACGACGTGCGCGAATGCCTCGGCGTCGGCGCCGAAGATGTCCTGTGTGCCCCTGATGGCCTGCGGTGTGGTCATGGGCGCGCGCTTAGACCGATTGGGCGCCGGGGAAAAGAGTGCCGCTCGGTTGCCCGCGCGCGCGCTTGGCGGCATGATCGCACCAATGAGGAGCCTGATGACCGCCGCAGCGCTGCTTGCCGCCCTGCCCCCGTCCGCCGTCGCCCAGAACCTGCCGGCCGCCGTGCCTATTGCGCCGGCGGTGCCCGATCCGCAGGATGTGCCCTATCCCGGTGGCACCATCCGGCTCGATATCGACGCGGCGGATACGCAGCGCGGCGTGTTCCGCGTCACCGAGACGATCCCGCTGGCGCCGGGCACGCGGCGCATCACGCTGCTTTACCCACAATGGCTGCCCGGCCAGCACGGCCCGCGCGGGCCGCTGGCGGAACTGGCCGACCTGAAGTTCACCGTCGACGGCCGGCCCGTGGCCTGGCGGCGCGACCCGGCCGAAGTCTATGCCTTCCACGTCGAACTGCCGGTCAATGATGCTTCGCAAGGCGCGCGCGCGCTTGTCGCCAGCTTCGTCCACACCTCGCCGCTGCAGCGTTCGGAAGGGCGGATCACGATGACGGCGGAGATGCTCAACCTGCAGTGGGAGAAGATGAGCCTCTATCCCGCCGGGCACTATGTCCGTCGCATCCGCGTGAAGCCCGGCGTGACTTTCCCCGCCGGCTGGACCGCCGCGACGGCGCTCGACGGCCAGGCGGTGGCGGCGGGCAACCGCGTGAGCTGGGACGAGACCGACTACGAAACGCTGGTCGATTCGCCGATTTTCGCCGGCGCCCATTTCCGCACGTGGAACCTGGGCCACGGCGTGACGCTGGACGCCGTCGCCGACGAGCCCGAACTGCTCGCCGCCGCGCCGGCCAACATCGCGAGGATCGCGGCGCTGGTGGACGAATCGCTGACGGTGTTCGGTCGCCCGGCCTTCGACCGCTATACCTTCCTCGTCGCGCTGACCGAGCGGATGGGCGGCATCGGGCTAGAGCACCTGCGTTCGAGCGAGAACCAGCTGGAACCCCGCACGCTCGTCGACTGGAACCTATTCGACTGGGACCGCAACGTGCTGCCGCACGAGTTCGCGCATAGCTGGAACGGCAAGTACCTGCGCCCGGCCCGGCTATGGACGCCCGATTACCGCACGCCCATGCAGGGCGACCTGCTGTGGGTCTACGAAGGCCAGACGCAGTTCTGGGGCTTCGTCCTCGCCGCGCGCTCGGGCGTGCAGAGCAAGGCCATGGTGCTCGGCATGCTGGCCGCCCAGGCGGGCGGCTACAGCGAGCTGCCGGGGCGCGGTTGGCGCTCGGTTGAGGATACCACGTTCGATCCCGTGGTCGCCGCGCGCAAGCCCAGGCCCTATGCCTCGCTGACGCGCAGCGAAGACTATTACAACGAGGGCGCGCTGATCTGGCTGGAGGCGGACCAGATCATCCGCGCGGGTACGTCCGGCCGCAAGGGCCTCGACGATTTCGCCCGCGCCTTCTTTTCCTGGCGCGACGGCGGCGAGCGGGTGCGCACCTACGAGGCGGCGGACGTGGTCGCCGCGCTGAGTGCCGTCCATGCCTACGACTGGGCGACGTTCCTCCAGACGCGCATCGCCGGAACCGGCCAGCCCGCGCCGCTCGCCGGGATCGAGCGCGGCGGTTATCGCCTTGTCTGGAAGGACACGCCCAACCCCTACGACGCGGCGCGGATGGGCTATACCAAAAGCCTCAGTCTTACCCATTCGCTGGGGCTGACGCTCGATCGCGAGGGCAGGGTCATCGCCACCCGCTGGGACGGCCCGGCTTTCAACGCCGGCGTGGTCAGCGGCGCGAAGGTGGTGGCGGTGAACGGACGCGCCTACGATCCGGAGCGGCTCAAGCAGGCGATCGCCCAGGCCAGGGACCCGGCGCAGACGATCGAGATGCTGGTCCAGCGCGGCGATCGTTTCCTGACGGTGCCGGTTCCCTATGCCGGTGGCCTGCGCTGGCCGTGGCTGGAGCGCAGCGGCAAGGGCGAGGCGCCGCTCGACCGGCTGCTCGCGCCGCGCCGACCGCAAGCGCGGTAACGGGAGGGGGCGGCATGACGGCGCTGAACCTCGGCCGCCGCCTCGCCCCGCCGCGCTTCCTGCTGTTCCTCGCGCTGCTCGCGGGGGGCTTCTTCGCCTACGAAGCGGCGTTCCATCCGCCGGACTGGGCCAATTCGCTGGCGATGGCCTTCGATCTGGCGGCGGCCATATTCGTGCTGTCGCTGATCCCGCTGCTGCGCGAACGCGGCGCCCAGGTGATCCGCCGCCATGCCGACGCCAACGACGCCAACCGGGTGCTGGTGCTGGTCGTCACCTCGCTGCTGACGGTGGTGGTCATGGCGGCGATCGCCGGCGAGCTTCCGGCCGCGCGCGCGGGAGACATGGCGGCGGCGGCCAGGCTGGTGGCGACGCTGGTGCTGATCTGGCTTTTCGCCAATAGCGTCTATGCGCTGCACTATGCGCACGACTGGTACCTGCCCGGGAAGGACGGCGGGGACGCCGGCGGCATCGCGTTCCCCGGCACGCCGGAACCCGCCTATGGCGATTTCGTCTACTTCGCCTTCACGCTGGGCATGACGTTCCAGACGTCCGACTGCGACATCACGTCCAGGCGCATCCGCGGGATCACGGTGCTGCACAGCCTAGCCGCGTATGTCTACAGCATCGGCGTCATCGCTTTCACGATCAACGCGATCAGCGGGTAGACCCACGCTTTTCCGCAGGATTGCTGTTGCGGCGCAGCATGAGCCCGGCTAGGGGCGCGGCCATGCGTATCGACATGATCCCCGTGGGTGACAACCCGCCCGAGAGCCTGAACGTCATCATCGAAGTGCCCGTCGGCGGCGAGCCGGTGAAGTACGAGTTCGACAAGCAATCGGGCGCCCTGTTCGTCGACCGCATCCTGCACACGCCGATGCGCTATCCGGCGAACTACGGCTTCGTGCCGCACACGCTCTCGCCCGACGGAGACCCGCTTGACGCGCTGGTGATCGCCCGCTCGCCTTTCGTGCCCGGCTGCGTCGTCCGCGCCCGGCCGATCGGCGTGCTGAACCTGGAAGACGAGCACGGCGGCGACGAGAAGCTGATCTGCGTGCCGGTCGATTCGACCTTCCCCTATTATTCGGACGTCGGCGAGCGGCAGGACCTGCCCTCGATCGTGCTCCAGCAGATCGAGCACTTCTTCACCCACTACAAGGACCTGGAGGCCGAGAAGTGGGTGCGCATCGGCAAGTGGGGCGATGCCGCCGAGGCGCGCCAGATCGTCGTGGAAGCGATCGCGCGGGCGAAGGGGGCGAAGGCTTCGGCCTGAGCCGGACTGCCTCCGTTCCGAGTGGGAACGCCTCCGCTGCCGACTCCGCTCGTGCCCAGCCGGCCGGCGGGCGCCTTCAGTCCCCGGCTATCGTCATCCCGTCCACGCGGATCGTCGGCACATTGATCGGACGGAACCATTCGAGGTCGTCGGCCGGGGTCAGCGCGGCGAACATGTCGATCAGGTTGCCCGCGATGGTGAACTCCGCGACCGGCCCGGCCCGCTCGCCGTCGACGATGCGGAAGCCCGAGGCGCCCCGGCTGTAGTCGCCGGTGACACCGTTGATGCCGTGGCCGATCAGTTCGGTCACATAGACCCCGTCCTTGATGTCCGCCATCAGCGCGGACGGGCTGGCCGTCCCCGCCGCCAGATGGATGTTGCCCACCGCGACGCCGGGCGCGCCGCCGTGCCCGCGCGCCGCATGGCCCGTGGGCGTGAGGCCGAGCTGACGAGCCGAGGCGCTTTCCAGCAGCCAGCTGGTGATCCGGCCGCCGTCGACGAGGTTGCGGCGGGCGGTTGCCAGCCCTTCGCCGTCGAACGGACGCGAGCGCAGCCCGCGCGGGCGCAGCGGGTCCTCGACCACCGTGATGCCGCTGTCGAAGAGCTGCTCGCCCAGGCGGTCGAGCAGGAAGCTGGCGCGGCGCGCGATCGAGGCGCCGGCCATGGCGTTGATCAGGTGGCTGACGAGCGAGCCGCCGACGCGTGGATCGAACACCACCGACATCGGCCCGCTCTTGAGCCGGCCGGGATTGAGCCGGGCGACCGCGCGCGTGCCGGCGATCTCGCCGATCTCCCCGGCGCTCGGCAGATCAGCCGCATGGCGGGCCGAGCGCCAGCCATAGTCGCGCTGCATACCCGCGCCCTCGCCGGCGACGACGCTGGCGGACAGGCCGCGGCTGGTGCTGGTATAGGCGCCGGAGAAGCCGTGGCTGGTGGCCAGCGCGAAAAGCCCGCGCCCGGCGCTGGCGCCGCCGCCTTCGGAATTGGTCACGCCGGGCACGGCGCGCGCCGCGTCCTCCGCCGCTTCGGCCAGCTCGCGCAACGCCTGCGGGCTCGGCTCGGCCGGGTCTTCCATGTCGAGCGCGGGGAAGGGGCCGCGGGTCAGCAGGTCCTGGGGCGCCAGACCGGCATAGGGGTCCTCGGGCGCAGAACGGGCCATGGCGACGGCGCGTGCGGCCAGTTCGTCGAGCGCGGCGTCGCCGAGATCGCTCGAGCCGATCGAGGCGGAGCGCCTGCCGATGAAGACGCGCAGGCCGATGTGCTCGCTTTCCGAGCGTTCGACGTCCTCCAGCTTGCCGAGCCGCACCTGGATGCTTTCGGATGCGTCGGCGGAATAGACCGCGTCGCCCGCGTCGGCGCCGGCACGGCGCGCGCGGTCGAGCAATGCCAGCGCGCGTTCCCGGGCGGCTTCAAGGCTGAGCATGGCATACTCCTTCACACGCTGACGATGCGCACAGGAGTGGCGCTCTAATCGTCCCTTGCGGGAAGGGCAACGTCAGGTGAAGAGCAACGCCAGAAGCTTGAACAGGCCGGTCAGCGCGAACGGCAGGCCGATCGCCAGCAGCCACAGCGCGATGCGGTCGCGGCGGAAGTAGGCAGCCATGGCGGGATCGTGGGCCTGGGCCTCGCTCAGCCGGTTCCAGCGCCGCTCGAACCGGCGGCAGGCGGGGATGATCGCGCCGACCAGCACCACCAGCGCGAGGTAGGGCAGCAGCGAGGCACCGTCGGACTTGAGAGCGCCCATCGTCACGAAAATCTGCAGGCCGGTGTAGACCAGGAGGGCATAGGCGATGTTGTCGCTCATCCGGCGGCGCCAGTCGACCGGGCGGGAACGAGCCGGATGGACCGCCGCCTGCGGCGCGAGCCGGCCGCGCTGCCACACCTTCGCCATTCGCAATCCTCTCTATGTTCTCTAGCGAACAGTTAATCATCGATTCGCCGGCCGATCAAGCGGGTTAACTTACGCTCCGCCGGGGTTCTGCCTGACCATGCATAAAACCTGCCAAACCGTGCAAAGGGCGCTTGCCCATCCCCGGCGCGCCGCCTACATCGCGCAGGGCATGACCGACATGAGGCAGATCGCATCGGCCGAAGCCGCCGCGGCGCAAGACCAGGGCGCGGCACCCTCTCTCCCGCAGGGCGGGCTTGAGGTCGTCTCGATCGCCAAGAGCTACGACAAGCGCGCGGTGCTGACCGACATCTCGCTCTCGGTGGCGCGGGGCGAAGTGCTGGGCCTGCTCGGCCCCAACGGCGCCGGCAAGACCACCTGCTTCTATTCGGTGATGGGGCTGGTCCGGCCGGACGCGGGCCGCATCCTGCTCGACGGTGTCGATATCACCAGCCTGCCGATGTACCGGCGCGCGATCCTGGGGCTTGGCTACCTGCCGCAGGAAACCTCGATCTTCCGCGGCATGACGGTGGAACAGAACATCAGCTGCGTGCTTGAGATGGTGGAGCCCGACAGGGACCTGCGCGCGCAGGAGCTGGACCGGCTGCTCGACGAATTCAGCCTGACCCGCCTGCGCACCAGCCCCGCCATGGCGCTTTCGGGCGGTGAGCGACGGCGCTGCGAAATCGCGCGGGCGCTTGCCGCCAGGCCGTCGATCATGCTGTTCGACGAACCCTTCGCCGGCATCGACCCCTTGTCGATCGCCGACATCCGGCATCTGGTGAAGGACCTCAAGACGCGCGGCATCGGCGTGCTCATCACCGATCATAACGTGCGCGAGACGCTCGACATCGTCGACCGCGCCTGCATCATCTACGGCGGCCAGGTTCTTTTCACCGGCAGCCCCGAGGCGCTCGTCGCCGACGAGAACGTGCGGCGGCTCTACCTGGGCGAGGGCTTCACCTTGTGACCGGAACCGTTCTCGCGCGTCCTTCGACAGGCTCAGGACGAGCGGATATTGGTAAACTGGGGAATTCCCGAACCCCGTTCGTGCTGAACCTGTCGAAGCACGCGCGCTATCCTGGCGACTGACCGCGATGGCCCTCGGCCCCCGCCTGGACCTGCGCCAGACCCAGTCGCTGGTGATGACGCCGCAGCTCCAGCAGGCGGTCAAGCTGCTGGCGCTGTCGAACCTGGAGATCGAGGCCTTCATCGGCGAGGCGATCGAGGCCAATCCTCTGCTCGAAGTGGGCGAGAGCGCGCCGGCGGCGGCCGAGGCGGTCGAGCTGCCCGAGGAGGCGCGCCGCGCCACGACGCTGGAAAGCTCTCCAGTCGACCGGCTGATCGGCGAGGGCCGTGCCGACGACGACCGCCCGCTCGACATCGACCCCGCCGCGCTCGACCGCGACCGTCACACCGGCGAAGGCGAGCAGGCCGATTGGGGAGGCGACTGGGGCGGCGATCTGCGCTTTGCGCCCGGCGAGGACGGGCCTTCGATCGAGGAGCGCGGCGGCGGCGAAGAGACGCTGGTCGAGCATCTCGACGCGCAGATCGGCGCCGTCACGTCCGACCCGCGGCTGGCCGGCATCGTCCGCTACCTTGCCGGCCAGCTCGACGAGGCGGGCTATCTGCCGGTGCCGCTGCGCGACGTCGCCGACGACCTCGGCCTGCCGCTGGCCGAGATCGAGGCTGGCCTCGCGCTGCTGCAGACGCTCGACCCCACCGGCGTCGGTGCCCGCACGCTTGGCGAATGCATCGCGCTGCAGGCGCAGGAGGCGGACCGCCACGATCCGGCCATGGCGCGGCTGATCGAAAACCTGGATCTCGTCGCGCGCGGGGATTTCGCGCGGCTCAAGCGCATCTGCGGTGTCGACGACGAGGACTTCGCCGACATGCTCGCGGAGCTTCGGGGCTACGATCCCAAGCCGGGCCTCCGGTTCGGCGGCGGCCTGGGCGCGCCGGTTACGCCGGATATCCTCATCGCCGCGCGCGCCGATGGCGGCTGGGACATCTCGCTCAACCAGGCGACGCTGCCGCGGCTGATCGTCAACCGCAGCTACTACGTCGAGCTGCGCGGGTCGTGCACCGACAAGCCGTCGAAGGGCTGGCTCTCGGAGAAGCTGGCCGACGCCAACTGGCTGATCAAGGCGCTGGACCAGCGGCAGAAGACCATCCTCAAGGTCGCGGCCGAAATCGTCCGCCAGCAGGACGGTTTCTTCCGCCACGGCGTCTCGCGGCTGAAGCCGCTGACGCTGCGCACCGTGGCGGAGGCGATCTCCATGCACGAATCGACCGTCAGCCGCGTCACCTCGAACAAGTACCTGCAGTGCGAGCGCGGCATCTTCGAGCTGAAGTATTTCTTCACCTCGGGCGTCGCGGCAGCGGATGGCGAGGGCGCGGTCTCGGCCGAGGCGGTAAAGGCGGCGATCCGCGCGCTGATCGAAGCCGAGGACCCCAAGGCGATCCTGTCCGACGACGCGCTGGTCGAGCTGCTGCGCGCCAAGGGCTTCGACCTCGCCCGCCGCACCGTCGCCAAGTATCGCGAGGCGATCGGCCTCGGCAGCTCGGTCCAGCGGCGCCGGCAGAAGGCGCTGGCCGGGGTGCGGTAGCGTCCCCGTTGCCGGCGCGTGCTCCGCGCGGAAATTCGGGGTGGCGCGGCCCGGTCCGAAATGGCAGTGACCCGTTGCGACATGGCAAGATATCGTCGCGCAGAGCCGGGTCCCATGCGTGATCGCGCGCAGGGCGCGCTCATTCGATTCGAGGATGCGTTCGCGCCGTGATCCCGCCATCCGTCAGCCGCGATCCCCGCACGCTCGTGAGCGATCGGCGCGGCGCCGCCTTCGCCCTGGGTCTGGGCGTGGCCATGTTCATCGTTTCCGTTTTCTGCATGCAGGTTCCGCGCGGCAGCGACGGCAACGCGTTGGTCTGGTACGCCAACGGCATCGCCTTCGCCGCCCTGATACGGGCGCCCGGTCGGCTGTGGCCGGCGCTGATCGCCTCCAGCGCGTTGGGCATCGCCGCCGCGGGGCTGCTGACCGGAGACTCGGGCCTGCCGCTTTTGGTGCGCACGCTGGCCAGCGCCGGGCAGTTCACCGCGACGGCCTATGTCGCGCGCCGCAAGCTCGGCCAGGGTCTCAAGCTGACGACGTTTCGCGGCGCCACCAGGCTCGTCGCGATAACCGGCGGCGTCGCCGCGCTGGCGGTGGCGGTGCAGGCCTTGCTCGCTGCTGACCCCCGGCGGGGTCGAGCTGACCGTCGGCAGCCTGCTGCGGTGGCTCATGATGTCGGGCCTCAGCATGCTGGTGCTCGGCGTGCCGCTGCTGGCGCTGACGTCGCGTGTGGGCCTCCGGCACATCCGGCTGGACTTGCGCGGCACCGCCGTCCTGCTGCTGCTTCTGGCGATCGAGATCGCCATCCTGTTCCTCTCCTTCGGCCCGACCTCGCTGCCGGGCACTTTCGCCGTGATGCCGGTGCTGATGCTGATCGCCTGGCTCTATGGGCTGCAGGGTGGCGGGCTCGCCAACGTCCTGGCCACGATCGTGGTCTCCTACTTCGCCTACCGGCACCTCGGCACGGAGACGATCCTTACGCGCGCGGGCTATGCTTCCTATTCCGCCGGCATCTATCTTGCGGTGTTCCTCTGCGTCTGCCAGCTCACCACTTTCCCGCTGGCGATCGCGCGCGCGCGGCAGAACGCCCTGACCGAAGAGCTTGCGGCCGCGCTGGCCGGGGCCGAGGCCCGCGCCGTCCGGCTGCAGCAGAGCGAGCAGGCGGCCAAATTGGCGGAAGGCGAGGCGGTGCAGGCGCGCGAGCGACTGCGCAACATCATCGAAACCTCGACCGACATCATCTGCACGCTCGACGCCGAAGGCCGCTTCCTCGAGATCAGCGAGAACTGCCGGGACCTGTGGCGCCTTCCGCGCGAGGCGCTGATCGGCCGGTCGTTCCTCGATCTCATCGTCCCCGAGGAGCGCGGCCCGACGCTGCAGCTCTACGACCCGGTCGCCAGGCAGCCGGTTCGGCAGGCGGTGCGCACCAACCACCTGCTCCCCGACGGCACGATCATGCCGATGTCGTGGTCGGCGACCTGGGTCGAGGAGGCGGGCGTGCGCCACTGCGTCGGCCGCGACATGTCCGAATACAACGCGATGGAAGCGCGCGTTCATCACGCCCAGCGCATGGATGCGATCGGCCAGCTGACCGGGGGCGTGGCGCATGACTTCAACAACCTGCTGACGGTGATGCTGGGAAGCTGCGAAGCGGTGGCGCTGGAACTCGACGATCCGGAGCAGCGCCAGCTCATGGAGCTGGCTCTCCAGGCGGGAGAACGCTGCGCCGAGCTGACCGGCCAACTCCTCGCCTTCGCCCGCCGCCAGACGCTCGCGCCGCAGGCCTTCGACCTGAACGAGAGGATCGCCGCCGCGGCGCCGCTGATCGAGCGGACGCTGGGAACGGGTCTGGAATTCTCGATCTGCGCGTCGAAGAACCTGCGCAAGGCCTTCGCCGATCCGCTGCAGACCGAGACCGCCATCCTCAACCTGTGCCTCAATGCACGCGACGCCATGCCGGGCGGCGGCAAGCTGCTGATCGAGACGGCGAACGCGACGCTCGGCCCGTCCTACATCAAACGCAATCCCGATGCGCGGGCCGGCGAATATGTGATGATCACCGTGAGCGACACCGGCACCGGCATCGCCCCCGACGCCCTTTCGCGCATCTTCGATCCGTTCTTCACCACCAAGGAAATCGGCAAGGGTTCGGGCCTGGGACTCAGCATGGTCCACGGTTTCGTCAACCAGTCGAACGGCCACGTCAAGGTTATCTCCCGGCTCGGCAAGGGGACCAGGTTCCACCTTTACCTGCCGGCGGCCGATCGCCGCCTGCGGCCGACGGCCAGGCCCGATCCGCAGGCGCGGCCGCTGCGGCGCGGCCATGAGCACATCCTCCTCGTCGAGGATCACCCGCTGGTGCGCGAGCATCTCGAGAGCAAGCTGCGGAAGCTGGGGTACCACGTCACCGTCGCCGGCAGCGGGGCGGACGCGCTCGCCGTGCTGGAAGCGCGGGACGACATCGACCTCCTGCTTACCGACGTGGTCATGCCCGGCGGCGTGGACGGGCTGGAACTGGGCCGGATCGCCGGCCAGCGCTGGCCCGGCGTCCGCGTCCTCTACACCTCCGGCTACGCGCCCGACACGCTGGCCCAGGGCGGCTGGCGGCTCGACGCCGCCGCGCTGCTGACGAAACCTTATACCAGGAGCGAACTGGCGGCGAAGGTCAGGGCGGCGCTGGACGGCACGACATCCTCCTGAACCTTATGCAAAGCTGCCCTGTCCGGCCCGGCCATTGGCCCCGTTACCCATGGCGCGCGCCAAGGCAGGAGCGACGGCTTTGCTGCCGGAACGCCGCCTTTGCGGCTTCGCGTGAGATCGCTCGGCGCGGTGCTTCTGCGCCATTCAGGCAAGAGGGAGGGTCCCGCTGCGGATCGCAAATCGTCCGGCGCGCCGGACGGGCAAAGAAAAGGCGGCGCCTTGGCGCCGCCCCTTGATGCATCCTCTCCTGGTCCCTTGTGTTCTACCCCGTTATCTTATCGGGCCTGGTTGTCGTTACCGTCTCACGACGGAATCTCTCAGGAATTCGCGGCGATCTGCATGTAGGGCACCGGGTTAACCGCGACGCCTTCGACCCGCACTTCGTAGTGCAGGTGCGGGCCGGTCGAGCGGCCGGTGCTGCCCACGAAGCCGATGATGTCGCCCTTGCGGACTTCCTGGCCCGCCGCGACGTTGAGGCGCGACATGTGGCCATAGCGGGTCTCGATGCTGCCGCCATGCTCGATCGAGACATAGAGGCCGTAGCTGCTGAACCAGTCGGCGCGGCTGACGACACCGTCGGCCGTCGCGTAGATCGGCGTGCCGACCGGCGCGGCCAGATCGATGCCCTTGTGCGCGCGGCGGCCGCCGACGACGGGATGAACGCGCATGCCGAAGTCGCTGCTCAGGCGCACGCCTTCGACCGGCATGCGCGAGGGAATGGCGACGCTGGGGCGGCCGAGCGTGCCGAGGCCGAAAGCCGAAGCGGCCGGCGTGGTGCGCGAGGCCGCGGCGAGGCCGGCGGCCGGCGCCTGCTGGCGTTCGATCGCCTGCCAGTTGGCGAAGAGCTGGCGGAACTGTTCTTCCGAACCCCCGGCCGCCGGCTTCGCGGCCTGGGCGGCGCGCAGGGGAGCGGCGATATCGGAGTTGGCGCTGCTGTTGGCGAGCGCCGGGCTGGCACCGAAGACCATGGCGGCGGCGGCGAAAACCGAACCCGTAACCGCGCGCACCGTGGCGAAGAAACCAGAAAGGACCACTCGGAATACCTTGCTTGACCGGCCGCACTGCAGGCAACCGCGACCGTGTTCTCCCCCGCCGCCAAGGCGCCGAGGTCTGTTTTTGGAGATGGTCGGAACCCCCCGCCAACTCGCGAGGCAGGTGGTAGACGGCCAAAAGTTAACTAAGCAAGCACAGCGTAAAGGCTGCGCGATAAACCGGCTGTCGCACGCGCTGAGTCGTTGAACGGTGGTTTAACGGCGCCGCGAAAGTGGCGCTTCACCAGCAGAATCCACTGGTTTTCCACCGCCTGGCCGCGCTGCGCACAGACTTGCGAGAAATGGCTTGCGCCGAACCGGACGTGCCGAATTTCATCGTCAAGGATTCGTTCGAGCAGGCGTACGCCCCGCTCGTCGCCCGCGGCGCGCAGGCGTTCGATCGTCAGCGGCGTGACGTCGAGCCCGCGCGCTTCCAGCACCATCGGCACGATGGCGAGCCGGGCGACGACGTCGTGCCGCGTCTCGTGCGCCGCGTCCCACAACCCCTCGTGCGCGGGCAGCGCGCCGTAATGGCTGCCCAGCGCGCGCAGCCGGCGCTCGAGCAGCGCGAAATGCATCGCCTCGTCCGCCGCGACCGACAGGAAATCGTCCATGAAGCCGCGTCCCCGCTCCGCGCCGAAGCGTCCCGCCATGTCGAGCGCGAGGTCGATCGCGACGAATTCGATGTGGGCCAGCGCATGGTAGAGCGCGATCCGCCCGCGCTCGGATTGGCCGCGCCCGCGCTTGGGCATGCGGTTGGGCGGCAGCAGCTCGGGCGTGGCGGGCCGCGCCGGGCGGTCCGGCATCGCCGCGTCGAACACGAAGGTCAGCCGACCCAGCCGCCAGTCGCGCGCCACCGCGCGCGTCGCCATCGCCTTGGCGCGCGGATCGCCGGTCAGCAGCGCCGCACGAATGGCCGAAGCGACCGTTGCGCTCAAAGCGCCTGCGCTGCCGCCAGCACCTCGTCGGCGTGGCCTTTGACCTTCACCTTGTTCCAGACGCGGGCGATCGTGCCGTCCGCTGCGACGAGGTAGGTCGTGCGCACCATGCCCATGTAGGTGCGGCCGTAGTTCTGCTTCTCGGTCCAGATGCCGAGCGCGTCGGACAGCCCGCCCTCCTGCGCGTCGCTGGCGAGCGGCACGGCCAGGGCATGCTTTTCGATGAACTTCTGATGCTTCTTCGGGGGGTCCTTGCTGACGCCGAGCAGCGCCGTGCCGGCCGAGTCGAACGCATCGGCAAGCGCGGAGAAATCCTTGTTCTCGGTGGTGCAGCCGGGGGTGTCGTCCTTGGGATAGAAGAACACGACGAGCTTGCGTCCCCGGAAGTCGGAAGGCTTGACGCTGCGGCCGTCGGGCGTCTCCAGCGCGATGTCGGGCAGAACGTCGCCAACGCCGGGCCGCGCGCTCGTCGATGTGGTCATGGCATGATCTCCAGGTTTTCGCCGAACAGTTCGCGCCAGACCGCGGCGACTTCGCCGCGCGCCTGGCGCAGGCTGGCCAGCACCGCTTCCCAATCGCCGCAACCGCAGGCCTTGGCAAGCACGCCGCGCGCCGCCGCCGGTGGCTCCTGCGCATCGGGCGCCAGCAGGCGTGCCGTGATCAGCAGCCGGCCCAGCGTGCCGTGCGCCGCGATCATCGCATCGGGAAGCAGGCCCTCCGCCACCAGCGCCGGGATCGCTTCCCCCAGCCGCGGGAACAGCGCCTTGCCCTCGCGCAATTGCAGGTAGTGGACGATGAACTCCACGTCGACGAGCCCGCCGCGCGCCAGCTTGACGTCAAGCGGCCCCGCTCCCGGCTTGTGCTGCGCCATGGTGGTGCGCATCTCCAGCACCTCCGCGCGCAGCCTGGCCGGATCGCGCGGCGCAGTCAGCACGGCGTGGATGATCGCGGACAGCGCCTCGCGCGCCTGCGCCGAGCCGTAGAGCGGCCGTGCGCGGCACAGTGCCATGTGCTCCCAGGTCCAGGCTTGCTCCTTCTGGTAGCGCTCGAAGCTGTCGAGGCTCACTGCCAGCGGTCCCTGGGCGCCCGAGGGCCGCAGCCGCGTGTCGACCTCGTAGAGCGCGCCCTCCGCGGTCGGCACGCTGAGCGCGCCGGTCACGCGCTGGCACAGCCGGTTGTAGTAGGGCGTCGCCGCGAGCGGCCGGCGGCCGTCCGATTCGGCCTGGAAATCGCCGGTGAAGAGATAGACGAGATCGAGGTCCGAGGCGTGCGTCAGCGCCCCGCCGCCCATGCGCCCGAGGCCGAGGACGACAAGCTCGCTGTCGGGCACGCGCCCGTGGTTGCGCTCGAACTCGGCCGTCGTCGCGTCGGCCAGCACGCGGATCGCCGCTTCGGCGACGCGGGCGAGGCCGGCGGAGATATCCAGCGGATCGGTGGCCCCTTCGACGAGCTGGACGCCCAGGGCGAAGCGCTTTTCCCCCACCCGCCGGCGAACGCGGTCCAGTACCCGCTCGTAGTCGTCGTCGCTTTCGCCCAGCGTGAACTCGGCCACGAGCGTGTCGACATCGCCCGGCAGGGCGAAGGCGCTGGCGTCGATCAGCGGGTCCAGCAGATCGGCGCGGCGCGCCAGCTCGTCGGCGAGCGGCGGTGCGAGGCTGAGGATGCGCGCCAGCAGGTCGACCAGCGCCGGCCGCGCTTCCAGCAGGTTGAACAGGTTGATCGCGCTCGGCAGGTTGGCCAGGAGCTGCTCCCAGCGCAGGAAGGCGCGCTCGGGCTCGGGCGCGGCGGCCAGCGCGGCGAGCAGGCGCGGCTGTATCGCGTCGAAGGCCATGCGCGCCGCGTCGCTGCGAAGCGCCCGCAGCTTGCCCGAGCGCCAGCCCTCGATCCGCTGGGCGAACTCCTCCGCATCGGCAAAGCCCAGCCGTCCCAGCTCCTCGGTCAGCGACGCGCTGCCGGCGGGCAGGCCCGGCGTGCCGTTGCCGGTGCTGGCGATCAGCGCGTCGTAGCGTTCCCCCACCCCTTCCGTGATGCGGGCGATCTCGCCGATCAGCGCGTCGCCGCCGGGCAGGCCTTCCAGCAGGGCGACGCCCTCGATCGCCGCCGGGTCGGACGGCAGTGCGTGCGTCTGCTGGTCGGCCACCATCTGCAGCCGGTGCTCCAGCGTGCGCAGACGGTCGTAGCTTTCGCCCAGTAGCAGCGCATCGCCGGCCGGGATGATCCCCGCGTCGGCCAGCGCGTCGAGCGCAGCGCGGGTGCCGCGCAGGCGCAGCGCCGGGTTGCGCCCGCCATGGATGAGCTGGTGCGTCTGGGCATAGAACTCGATCTCGCGGATGCCGCCGCGGCCCTTCTTGAGGTCGAAGTTCGGCCCCACGGTCCAGGCCTGCCGGGTGTTGGAGCGGATCTGCGCGGTCAGCCGGCCGATCTCGGCGATCGCCCCGAAATCCAGGCTCTTGCGCCAGACGAACGGCCGGATCGCGGCGAGGAATGCCTCGCCCGCGGCGAGGTCGCCGGCGCAGGGACGGGCGCGGATGAAGGCGGCGCGTTCCCACGCGAGGGCGGAGCTTTCGTAGTGCGTCAGCGCCGCTTCGATCGGGATGGCCAGCGGGCTGACTTCCGAGGCGGGCCGCAGCCGCAGGTCGACGCGGAACACATAGCCTTCGTCGGTCGTCCGGGCGAGCGTCTCCATCAGCGCACGGGCGACGCGCTCGGCCGCCTCGCCGGGCTCGTCGCGCTCGCGGCGGGGCAGCAGCGCGGGATCGTAGAGCAGGATCGGGTCGATGTCCGAGCTGTAGTTCAGTTCGCGCGCGCCGTGTTTGCCCAGCGCCAGCGCGAGGAAGCCGGCGGGTTCGGCATCGGGAACGCGGCGGCGGATGGCGTCGGCGATGGCGGCGTCCATCGCCCGGTCGGCGAAGTCCGACAGCTCGGCGGTGACGCGCGCCACCGGGAAGGCGCCGGCCAGGTCGCCGATCGCCAGCGCCAGCGCCAGCGCCAGCCGCTCGCGCCGCAGCGCAACGCCGGTGTCGGCGATACCCTCGCCCTGCGCCTTGGCCCAGGCCAGCGCCGTTTCGCCCTCGCCCGTCGCCAGCAGGTCGACGAGGGTGGGCAGGCGATGCATTGCCCGCGCGAGGAAAGGGGCGTGGGCTTCGGCGCGGGCCAGCGCTCCGGTCCAGTCGGGTGCGGTCATCCGCGCGGCATGGCGCGTCACGGCGCTTCCCGCAAGCGGGTTGGCGCGGTAGAGGCGCCGCGATGAGCTTGCATTTCCCCCCCGAATGGCATCCGCAGGACTGGTTGTGGATCGGCTTTCCCCACTTTGCCGAGGAATGGCCCGGCTTCCTCGAAGCCGCGCAGGCGCAGATCGCGGCTTTCGCCAGCGCGGTGGCGGACAGCGGGCAGGCGGTGCGCCTGATCGTGCGCGACGAGGCCAACGAGGCGCGCGCAAGGGCACTGGTCAGCGCCGATGTCACGCTCGAACGCCGCGTCTACGGCGACGTCTGGCTGCGCGATACCGGGCCGCTGGTCATGATCGACGGCAAGGGCGGTCGCCGCGCGCGGCGCTTCGGTTTCAACGGCTGGGGCGGCAAGTATCTGATGGCGGGCGACCGGACGATCGGCGCCGAACTGGCGGGCGATGCCGGGCTGGAGGTCGATACCTGCGACTGGGTTCTCGAAGGCGGCGCGATCGATGCCGACGGCGCGGGGATCGTCGCGACGACCGAGCAGTGCCTGCTTAACCCCAACCGCAACCCGGCGCTGTCGCGCGCGGAGATCGAGGCGCGGCTCTGGGCCGACCTCGGCTTCGCGCGCGTGCTGTGGCTGGGCGAGGGGCTGGTCAACGACCACACCGACGGCCATGTCGACAACCTCGCGCGCTTCGTCGCGCCCGGCGTGTTGGCGCTGCCGCGCGCGACGGGGGCCGACGATCCCAACGCCGCGATCTATGCCGACGCGCGCGCGCGGGCCGAGGCCTTCGGCGTCACGGTGCGCGAGGTGCCTTCGCCCGGCCGTGTCGAGCGTGGCGGGAGGGTCGAGCCGGCAAGCTACATGAACTTCGCGATCACGACCCGGCTGGTGGTGGTCCCCACCTTCGGCACGGCGCACGATGCCGAGGGCGTGGCGGCGGTGGCGGCGCTGTTTCCCGACCGTGACACGATCGGCCTGCCCGCCGACGCGGTGCTCGCGGGCGGCGGCGGCTTCCATTGCGCCAGCCAGCAGATGCCCAGGGCATAAGGGAACGTCGTTTAACCTTTCGGCAAGCGGCCCGGCGCATCATCGCGCCATGGCCCGAATCGTCGCCCTTGCCCGTGCTGCCCGCACCGCACGCCATGCCGAGGCACTGCGCGCGCTGGTCGTCTGCGGCTGCGCGCTGGCGCTGATCCTCGCCGGCCGCGCCCTGCCGCTCTGATCCTGCCGTTCTGAACCCGCCGTCCCGGGCGCGATCCGGGACGACGTGCAAATCAGCGCAAGTCCGGTGGGGTCGCCTCGGCCTTCAGCAAGGCGATCGCCTCGCCCAGCGGCAGGAACCGCTGCCGCTCCTCGCCCAGCGTGCGGATGGCGACGGTGCCTTCCTCGGCCTCGCGCTTGCCGACGACGAACAGGTGCGGGACCTTGGCCAGCGAATGCTCGCGCACCTTGTAGTTGATCTTCTCGTTTCTGAGGTCGGTCTCGACCCGGATACCCGCCGCTTCCAGTTGCCGCGCGACTTCGCCGGCATAGCCGTCCGCGTCGGAAACGATTGTCGCCACCACCGCCTGCACCGGCGCCAGCCAGATCGGCAGCTTGCCGGCGTAGTGTTCGATCAGGATGCCGATGAAGCGCTCGTAGGACCCGAAGATCGCGCGGTGGAGCATGATCGGCCGGTGCTTCTCGCCGTCCTCGGCGATGTAGCCGGCGTCGAGCCGCTCGGGCAGC
>JBAYPJ010000012.1:0-57698 GCA_041677785.1 Novosphingobium sp.
AGCGGTGCGGGCGGCAGTTCCGGCGCCACCATCCACGACGGCCTTGCCACGGAATTTGTCGGTCTTCACTTCGGTTGCCGTTTTCCCGGCCGTCACGTCACGGATGAATTTCGCCACGTCGGACGATGCTAGTTCGATCACAAGGCGGTTTCCCAGGAGCGGTTTGATATGCCGTTCGATGCGCCCGCGATCAGTGTAGAGCGTCGATTCCTTCTTGGGGCGGCCGCCCTTGCCCATGATCAGGCCCTTACAGGAAGCAGCAAGATAGTTGTCGCACAATTCGGAGACGGTCAGGGACTTGCGTTTGGTGATCCGATCTTCTTGCGGGTCTTCGCCGCGCGCCACGTCGCCGAGGATCACCTTGGCCTGCTTCCTGCCCTCTTCCACGTTCAGGGCGCCGACGAGTCCGATCTTGATCCGGCGCGTTCGGCGGCCGCTACGGTATTGGGCGACAAAGACTTTCTTGCCGCTCGGCCAGACGCGCACGCCAAAGCCGGGCAAGAGGTCATCCCAAACGAAATAGTCGGGTTCGCCGGGCGCCAGCCCTTCCACCATCGTTTTCGTGAGCCTTGCCATTCCCGCTTCCTTTTTGAAGGCAAATTTCCGCAACAGGAAGCATATAGGAAGCACGCGGTGGCAAACTCGGGAAAATTCCGGCTTGTCCGCTGCCCTTCCAAATGCGGCCCAAACGGCGGTTTTCTCCTACTCAGGAAAGCTGCGGCAAACAACAGGAAGCACGAGAAAAGTGCGGAGGTTTGCCCTCCGAAGGCAGAGGCCAGAGGTTCGAATCCTCTCGGGTGCGCCATTTTCGAACGAAAGAGAGAACTGCGGGCGTGGTTTTGGCCACGCCTCCTGCAGCGCTCGGGGCCAGAACGTCGGCGCCGATGCCGATACAGCGTTGGTCGAGGAAGTCTCGGTCACATCCGCCAATATCAATGACGGCAAAGTGGGCCTTGCCGCATCTCCCGACAATCCCGGCGAGGTGCTTGCCGACAGCGCCTGAACCCGCTTCCGCGACGCAGGCTGAATTTACGGGACCGGGTTCACAAGTCCGCCAGGGTGTCTCTTGGCGCCTTGGCGGACGCGCTGTCGCGCGGTCCGGTATCAGCAGCCGCGGGCGCGGCAGAAAGCGGCCACAATGGACGCTGCCGTTCGACATGAAACGGGCATGAGCCCGATTACGCCTGACTCTCGCTTTCGAAATGCCGGATCGGCTCGTGCGACTGGCGACCTGCAAGCGCATCGGCGTAAATGACGGTCCGCGCGGGATCGAGCGCCACTTTCACCAGGGCTCCGGTCGGCGGGGGCGATCCTGTTGTCCGCGCGGTCAGGGCAGTGCCTTCCGACAGGAAGGTGACGAGATGGAACGCCCCCCCGAAACGTACGTCGCACACCATCGCCGATGCGCCGTTCTCGGCGATGCGCACGGCTTCCGGCCGCACCATCGCGCTTGCCTGGCCATCGGGAAGGCCGCGCGCCGGGACGATCCCGAAAGGCGTGTGCGCCGCGCCGCCTTCAATCCGTGCCGGCAGAACAGAGGCTTCGCCGAGCAGTCGGGCGGCGGCGATGGAGGCCGGCCGCAGATAGCAGTCCTCGGGGCTGCCGGCTTGAAGGATACGTCCCTGGGCCATCAGCAGGAGATCGTCGGCTATCAGCATGGCCTCTTCCGGATCGTGCGTAACGATCAGCACGGCGGCTGCGGCGGCGCGCAGATCGGCCAGCACGGATTGCCGCACCGCGCTTCGCAGATGCCCGTCGAGGCCGGAGAACGGTTCGTCGAGCAGCAGGGCGGCCGGTGCCCTGGCAAGAGCCCGCGCGATCGCAACCCTCTGTTGTTCGCCGCCGGAAAGCATGTGAGGCCAGCTTCCCGCCAGATGTTCGAGCTGGAAGCGCGTCAGCAACGCGGCGACCTGCTGGCGCCGGCTCTCGGCGGAGACGGCTTTCAGGCCGAAGCCGATATTGTCGGTTACATTCAGATGGGGAAACAGCGCGAAGTCCTGAAATACGAGGCCGATCCCGCGATCCTCGGGCGGAACGATGCCCGTGGGCGTCGATACCACCTTGCCGTCGATCGCGATCTCTCCAGCGTCGATGGGTTCCAGCCCGGCCATCAGGCGCAGCAGCGTGCTCTTGCCGCATCCCGACGGCCCCAGCAGGCAAGTGATCCGGCCGGCGCGCAGATCGAGGCTGGCGTCCGCGACCGCTGCGCGACCACCATAGAAACGCGAGACCTCGCGAACGGAAAGGGCGGGCGGGGACATGGCTTCCCGCCTAGAAGCCCGGCCGCGAAAGGGCAATCTTGCGCGTCAGCCAGATGACGGCGGGCAACACCAGCAGCACGATCATGACCGAAGGCACGCCCGCCTGCTCCAGCCTTTCGTCGAGTGCGTAATTGTTGGCCGTCACTGCCAGCGTATCGAAATTGAACGGCCGCAGGATCAAGGTCGCCGGCAGTTCCTTGAGCACGTCGATGAAGACGATGAGGCCGGCGGTCAGCATGGCGCCCCGCACGATGGGCAGTTCCACCGCCAGCGCGCCGCCGATTTCGCTTCGGCCCAAGCTGCGCGCGGCGTGGATCATCGAAGGCGTCACGCGGGTGAGGCCGGCGTCGATCGGCTCCAGCGCCGCTGCCATCAGGCGGGCCGCATAGGCGTAGATGAGTAGAGCGATCGCGACCCCGTAACCGGAGCCGGGCATCAGGTTCCATATCACGCCGGCCGGAGCGAGCAGGCCGATCGCCATCACCGCGCCGGGTGTCGCATAGCCCAGGCTCGCCAGTCGCGCCGCCATCGGCAGCCGGCGCCCGCCAAGCGCCAGCATCGCCGCAAGGGTGACCGTGACGAAAGCGCCCGCAGTGCCAAGGCCAAGGCTATGCGTGCTGGCACGCAGCAGGCGCGGCCAGTCCGGCCGGGTATCCAGCGCATGCGCGAGCAGCCATCCGACGGGCAGCAGCAGGCCGGCGGTGAGCAGCAGCAGGCAGAACCCCGTCGCCAGCCAGGCGGGAACGCCGGACAGGGTTTTCAGGCCGAGGGCGCGCCAGCGGGCATTTCCCGCCTCATGCGTGCTTCCCTTGCGGCCGCGCCGTTCGATCCACAACAGCAAGGCGGCGGTGGCCAGCAGCGGCAGCGCGAAACGCGCGGCACTGACGGTCGAACCATAGACCGACCATGCGCGCACCACTCCGGTGGTCAGCGTCTGCACGCTGAGGAATTGCACCGCGCCATAATCGGCAAGGGTTTCCATCACCGCGAGCGCGACACCCGCCGCCAGCGCGGGTCTTGCCATCGGCAATGCCACGCGGCCGAAGGCACGCCAGCCGCTGCAGCCCAGCGTTCGCGCCGCTTCGAGCACGTTCACCGACTGGTTGAGAAAGGCCGCCCGCATCGCGAGGTAGACGTATGGATAGAACGCGCAGGATAGCACGAACACCGCGCCGCCCAGCCCGCGCATCCCGAACGGCAGGTCGAAGCCGAGCGACGCGCGCATCCAGATCCGCAGCGGTCCGGCGACGTCGAACATGTCCGCATAGGCGTAGGCAAGCGCGAAAGCCGGCGCCGCGAGGGGCAGCGCCAGGGCCCAGGCGAACATGTTGCGGCCCGGAAAGCGGCACATGACGATCAGCCATGCCGCGAGCGAGCCGAGAATCGCCGTGACGATCCCGACCAGCAACGCGAGCCAGGCCGACGTCGCCGCATAACGCGCCACGTCGCGCGCGGCGATGTCGGCCGTGTCACCGAACAGCGCCGCGGCGGCGACGCCGGCCAGCGGCAGCATGGCCGCCAGTCCGGCGAACGCCGCCAGCGCGGCGGGAACGGAGATACGCCGGCGCGGCGCGCCGAGGTGGGCCGTTATCGCCACCCCGCCGCGCTCATCAGCGATTGCGCTTCAGGTTGCCGCGCCGCGAACGCCGCGGCGCTCATCGGATTCGCGGTGAAATCCGCATAAGCGTCAACCGGCGGCGGCGGGACGACATCGGGGGAAGCCGGGAACTCGTTGTTGTTCGCGGAAATGTGACGCTGCGCGTCGGCCGATGCGAGGAACTCCAGCAGCTTGATCGCATTGTCCTTGTTTGGCGCGTTGGCGATGACGCCTCCGCCCGAAATATTGACATGCGCGCCCTGGCCGCCAAGGCTGGGGAAGGCAAGTTTCACGCGCTCCGTCACCTTGCGGTCGGCTGCGTTGTCGCCATTGGCCATGCGGATATAGTAATAGCTGTTGGTCAGCGCGACCTCGCACACCCCCGCGCCGACAGCGCGGATCTGGTCGCGATCGCCTCCTTCCGGCGGCCGCGCCATATTGGCGACTATCCCTCGGACCCACTGGTCCGCACGCTCCTTGCCCAGGGCTTCGATGACCGCGCCGACCAGCGAGAGATTGTAGATGCTGTCGGAAGATCGCACGCAGATCTTGCCCTTGAAGCGCGGGCCGGCGAGTTTCGCGTAATCGTCGACTTCCTCGGGCCGGACTTTCGCGCTGTCATAGGCGACGATCCGCGCCCGCCGCGTAAAGCCATACCACTCGCCTCCCGGCTCGCGAAGATTGGTCGGGATACGTGCGTTCAAGGTGTCGGACTGGATCGGCTGGAACAGCCCGGCCTGCTGCGCGCGCCACAAGGCGCCGGCGTCGGCTGTGATGAAAAGGTCCGCGGGGCTGTTGGCGCCTTCGCTTTTCATGCGCGCGATGAGTTGGTCGGCATTACCCTCGATACGGTTGATCTTGATCCCGGTTTCCTTGGCAAACCGCTCATACAGCGGCAAATCGCTGTCGTAGTGGCGCGCGGAGTAAAGATTCACCTCCCCGCTGCCGGTATTTTCGCCGCCTCCGGAGCAGGCCGTGGCAAAGATGGAGCCCAGCAAGGCAAGGGCGAAAAAACGAGGCTTCACGGGTAGATTCTCCTTTGGCTACATTCGGCTTGTGGTTCGGTTACGGCGATCCTGGCAGGCGCACGTTGCTTCTGCGGCACCATTTCGACGAGCCCCCGGACCATGACGGACGCTGGGGGCGGAATGACCTTTCCCGATGGTCTGGACCTATCCGGCAAGACAGTTCCGAACGTGCGGGGTGTAATCGCTTGGCTGGTCAATTCGGATAATCCCGCCGATCGTAAATGTGCTCTTGCGAATCACTCGCATAGCCGGGGCCTTCGATTTCGTCGAGCCGAATAGGGGTGGTGCCGGCGTTCGATCCCGCGCGCCGCATTGGCAAACCGAGTTCAGGCGCATGGAGGCGACGGTGTTACGGCAGTAAGACCCGAAGATATCAGCGGCGGCGGTTGGTGCTGCGTGTCTGTTCTTCGGCCACGGCGAAGGGCGAAGTGGCGTTGGCCTGGGGGTCGTAGTTGCGATCGATCCGGTTGCGGATGCGTGACTGGACGCGGTTGTTGATGCGGTTGGAGATGCGGCCCATCGGTTGCAGGTTGGGCATATCCTGCCGCGTCTGGCGCTGGCCGACGCGCCCCACTGCTGAATCGGCCACGTGCCCGGCCTCGGCGGGGCGAGTCTGGGGTGTTTGCGCGGGCGCTTGCTGCTGTTGCTGCTGCTGTTGTTGTTGCCAGTCCTCCGGTTCGGGCAGCGCGCCGCGGTTCTGGGCGAGCGCCGGCGCCGCCGCGAAGAGCCCGGGTGCGAGGAAAAGAAGGAGGGCGCGCCGCATTCCGCTCACCGTGCCGGCCTCAGCTGGATGCGGTCGATCTGGCCGGACAGGCCCGCAATGCCTTGCGAGGCGCGCGCCACGAGCCTGAGGGCCTGCACGGGGCAGCCGGCGGGAACGGTGAAGCTGCCGGCGAAGCTGCCGTTCCCTTGCGCCGAGTTGGGAAGCACCACGCGGCCAAGCTCGCGGTCGTCGCTGCGGCATACCAGCGCCCAATAGGGTCGCGCCGCCGGCTCCACGTCGATGCCGCTGCCATGTCCCTCGATGTCGTAGGTGCCCGGCGGCAGCATCTGGACCTGCTGGAGAAGGGGCCCGCCGACACTTGCGGGCGCCATGAAATCGAAAATCCCGCCGTTCTCGCCCTGCTGGATGGAGGTGGTCAGGCCAACTCCGCTGATCGGCGTCCAGTCGAATGCCGTCGGCACTTCTGTGGCATGGGTAAAGTGGGGGTCGCGCGAGCGGTGGCGATCGACGCCGCGCCGCACTGCGGCGTAATAGCGCCAGGCGTCCTCCGCGGAGTCATCGCTCAGTAATGCGTTGATCACGCGGGCGTGCGCATTTTCGGGAATTGCCAGGCCGGCGCCGCGGGCGCCGAGGAACAGCGCGGCGGTCGAGCGCGGGTCGGTGCCGTTGGCGGCGACGTAGGGGATGAAGCCGTCTGCCCACAGCGGCTTCGCCGCGAGCGTCTTCACGAGTTCGGTGCGAACTTGCGGATCGGCGCTGGCGGCCGCGAGCACCGGAAACAACAAATCCCAGCTTTGCCGCTTGGAGCGCAGCGCGATGTCGTAATGCCGCAACGCGCCCGGGATGTCGTTGCGCTCCACCGCATCCTCGATGGCCCAGAGCTGCGTCGGGAGATCGCGGCGCGAGAGTTTCTCGGCATAAGTGAACAGGCGGCGCGCGCCTTCGGTGTCGCCACGGAGCTGTGCGCTGATGCCCAGCGTGGAGACCGCGGCCACCGCGGTTGGGTCCTGGCGGAGGGCCAGGCGCGCCAATGCATCGGCGGGCCGGCGATCGGCGGGAAGCGTGGCCGCTTCGGCGAGCGATATCGCCCGGGCCGCGGTGATGCGGCCGTCCCACGGCGCAAGGCCGTGAGCGAATGCTGCGTCCCGCTTCATCACCGCTTGCGCCAGCGAATGCGTGACGCCGAAGTATCCGGCCACCGCCGCCGCCGCCGCCAGGGCGCCGCGCACTACCCATTCCCCGGACGACCGCCGCCGGCTGCCGCGCCGCCGCATCGCGGGTTTAGGCCTTGGCGTTTTCACGGCCGTAGCTGTAGCCGTAGGTGTAGCCATAGCCATAGCCGTAGTGTGCCTTGCGCGCCTCGAACTTGGTCAGAACCGCCCCGAAGATGCGCGCATTGGCGCTGACGAGGCGATCGATCGCCGTGCGCGCCAGGGTCGAGCGGATGCTGTGCGATTCCACCGCATAGATCACGCCCTCGACCCGGTTTGCGATCAGCGGCGCGTCAGCCAGGCCCATGACCGGCGGCGAATCGATGATGACGTGATCGTATTCCTGCAGCAGGCGTTCGATCAGCACCGCCAGGCGATCGCCGGTGAGCAGTTCGGCCGCGTTCGGCGGGATCGGGCCGGCCGACATCGCGGTGAAGCCGAGATCGTCCATTGGGAAGGTGAGCGCCTCGATATTGTCCTGTCCGGTGAGGAAGTTGCTGAGGCCGTGGTCGTGATCGACGCCGCCCAGGTGATGGACCGAAGGCGAGCGCATGTCGCCGTCGACCAGGATGACCTTGCGGCGCGCGCGCGCCAGCGTCGTGGCGAGCGCGAGTGCCGTGGTCGACTTGCCTTCCGCCGGCCGCGTCGAGGTGACCGCGAAGGTCCGTGGCACGCCGTGTTCGGTCGTGAAGCCGAGGTTTGTCTGCACCGCCAGATAGGCGTCGAACAGGTCCGACTTGCGATCCAGCAGGGCTTCCTTCGGCGTGTCGCCCTCGAGCTTGGGAACCGAGCCCAACAGCGGCAGACCGAGCCGGCGCTGGACCTCGGCCGGATCGGTGATCGCCTCGTCCATCTGCTCGAGCGCGAAGGCCAGCAGCGCGCCGGTGCCGAGGCCCGCGAGCAGCGCGATCAGCAGGTTGAGGACGAGGCGCGGGCTGGAGGGCTTCTGCGGGACGTCGGCGGCGTCGACCACCGAGATGTTGTTCACGCCCACGCCGCCGGCGACGCCGATCTCCTTGAAGCGTTGGAGCAGGCCGTCGTAGAGCGCGCGGTTGGTGTCCACCTCCTGCTGGTAGATGTTGTACTGGATGCTGCGGCGGCGCAGGTCGAGATAGCTTGCCTTGAGCTGGTCGACCTTCGCCTGCAACGCGCTCTCGCGGTCGCGTGCTTCGCGGTAGTCGGCTTCGAGAGAACCCGAAACCCGGCCTTCCTCGCGTGCGATCGACCGGTCGAGCTGGTCGATCTGCGACTTGATCGCCTTGGCCGTGGGATACTCGGGCTCGAACTGGACCATGAGCCGCTGATACTCGGCGGCGAGTTCGGCGCGCTTCTGGCGCAGGTTGTTGATGGCCTGGTTGCGCAGCGCCTCGGTCGAGGCGCCGGCGTTGCCGGCCTGCCGATAGCGGGCCTCGGCCTGGATGCGGGCGGCGGTCGCCTCGCTCAGCGCCGTATTGAGTGCAGCGAGGTCGTCGGCGACGATCGAGCGTTCCGACGTTGTCGTGCCGTTGCCCGACTGCGCCGGCAGATTGATGATCTGCTGCCGCGAGGCATAGTTGACGAGCTGGCGCTGCGATTCGTCCAGCCGCTCCTTCTGCAGCGCAAGCTGGCGTTCGAGCAGGTTGCGGCCATAGGAGGTCGCCTGCACCTTGCGTTCGAGATTGGTCTGGATGAAATTATCGGCCCAGGCATTGGCGATACGGGCCGAGAAAGCGGCATCCGGGCTGGTGAAGTCTACCGCGACCAGGCGCGACAGCCGGGTCGGGTTGATCGATAGGTTGTCGAGCAGGATTTCGCCGGCCACGCGCTGGCGCTGGGCGCGTCCAGCGGCGGGGTAACGCCCGTTCACGAGCTGGAATTCGGGCGTGTCCTTGGAAAATCCGAAAAGTTCGTAGAACTTCGGATCGTCGACGAGACGCAGCTGATTTGCGACGCGTTCCGACAGGGTGCGCGATTTCAGCAGGCCGTATTGCGTCTGGTAGAATTCCTGGTCGGCGACGCTGGTTTCGCGTTCGACGCCCTGGAAATCCGTAACCTTGCTCGATTCGCGCGAAATCTCGATCGTGGCGGTTGCGGTGTATTTGGGCGTCATCAGCAGCGTGGCGATGAGGCCGAGCAACACGAAGGCGGCCGTCGCGCCGATGATGACGTAGCGCCAGCGCAGCGCGATGCGCAGATATTCCCGAATGAGCGGCATGCTCTCGGTGCTCGCGGTCTGCGTGTTGGGAAGCTGCTGGACCGGGGCCGGCATGCCATCAAGCGGATTGGGTGTGATGATGTTCATGGTGGTCCGGTATTATTGTACGATCGCGATCAGCGGCGCCGCGAGGAGCGGGGCCAGCGAAACGACGTCGCGGAACAGGCGGCGTTGCGGCGAATCGCCGACGACGATCACGTCGTTGGCGTAGATCGGAGGGTCGTCGTAGGCTCCGCGGCGGATCGCGCTCATGTTGTAGAGGCCCGCCATCTTGCGTCCGCCCACGGTGCGCAGGATCACGACATCCTCTTCCCGCGCGAACTCGGTCATGCCCTTGGCCGAGGCGACCGCGCGCATCAGCGTCATCTGGTTGGTGACGGGGTAGAGGCCGGGCTCCACCACCTGGCCATCGACGGTGACGACCTGGCTGACCGAGCTCTTGATGTTGATCGTCACCTCGGGATTGCGGACATAACGGCCGCGCAGCGCGTCCTCGATGGCGTCGGCCAGTTCGCTGGCGGTCTTGCCGCGGGCATCGATCGTGCCGATGAGCGGCATCGAGATGCGTCCGCTGGCGTCGACCTGCAACTCCCGGCTGAGATCAGGGACGTTGAAGACATCGACCTCGATCGTGTCGAGCGGGCCGATCAGCGCGGGCCTGTCGGCCGCGGTAAGGTCTGTCCGTTCGGGCTCGGGCAGGGTCGCGCTGTCTTGAACGACGGTCAGTCGCTGGGTGGATACCAGTGGTTCGTGGCGACCGCATGCGGTCAGAGCGATCGCGAGGATCAGGGCAGGATAGATCTTGCGCATGCGGCTGGGGGACACTTCCATCTACTGAAGAGCGGGGGCGGCTATAGATGCTAGTCAGACTTCGGTAAAGCTGACGACTTCTCCGCTTGTGAATGACCGCTGAGCCAGGTCGCCGCGATCACTATGACCGCCATCATCATCGGCGTGCGCGCCGGATAGTCGACGATGCTGGCAATAGCCACGAGAAACAGTATCGCCGAACCGAGCCGGGGGAGCGCCTGGCGCCTGTGCGGCCCCGCCCACCAGGCGCGAACGCTCGCCCAGGCCCACCAGCCGAACGCCGCAACCAGCAGCAGCAGGCCCGGCAGGCCGGCGTCGAGCACAACTTCCAGAAAGTCGTTGTGCGCGTGATTGAAGTAGGTCGGCTTGAGTAGATCGAAAGGCTCGTAGGCGCGGAATATCGGATCGAAGCTGCCGAGGCCGGCGCCGAAGGGAAACAGATCGCCGAGCAATCCCAGCACGACCGGCAACCCGCGGCTGCGCATATCCTGCGTCGCGTCGAGGGCGAAAACACGATCTATCGAGACGGCCCGGTTGGATAGAAAACTCAACAGCACGAAAAGCGCGACGATGCCGGCGATCACGGCGGGAAAGACCCAGCGCGGATAGCGGGCCAGCGCTCTTTGCATCGCCTTTCGCGACATGAGCAAGCCGAGCAGCACGGCTGCCAATCCCACCCCCAGGCCGGCGCGGGACCCGCTTCCCAGGATGGTCAGCAGGAACAGCAGGACCAGTCCCCAGGCGACGAGCGTGCGCCAGCGCGGCTGCTTCTCGCCCGCAAAGCTCCAGACCGGCGCCAGCAGGCAGCCTATCGCCAGAAACAGGGCGAAGTGATTGCGGTTGGCGAATGTGCCGGCGACCGCGCCCGGGGTATCGTTGACGAAGACATTGTTGAGAACGGCGCCCGAAAACTGAAGCAATCCTACCAGCATCGAGACGGTGACGAAGCCCAGGAGCAAGGCGGGCAGCAGCAGGCGCTCATCCGGCTTTAGTTGGAGCAGCAGCAGCAGCGTGGCGAACGGAACGACGAGGGAAGAGGCGGCATTGAACGTGGCCCCGGGCACGATCGACCATGGCCGCCACGGCTGAACCTGTCCGCTCGCCAGGGCCGCTTCCGCCAGCGGACCGCGCCCGGGAAGCGACTGCCAGACGGCGGGGGGCAGCGGAATGAGCTGCACCAGCGCCAGCGCGGCGGCCAGGCCCAGCAATATCAGGACCGGCTTCGCGCCGTTGAGGGAAGGGCGAGGGCCGAACAGGATAGCGACGATCAGGACTATCCACGAGACTGTCCTGACCACGACCTGTCCCAGCACCTCGGCGCGTGAGGCCCCCCCTGTCAGCCAGAGCGTCGCCAGCAATATCCCGAGCAGGAGAAGGGACAGGCTGGGGCGAAAGAGGAAGCTGGAGCGATGTGACGAAGGCATGACGCGACGCTCCTAGATGATTGAGGCGCTCGGCGAAACACCGCCGGTTCGCCGGTGCACTCTTAAATACATCCGTTCCGGAGCCTGCCGAAGCCTCGTACCTGACATCGGCCCGCTCCCTGAACGAGCGACGACGCCCTGCCGCAAAACGATAAGGGCCTGGTCCAGCGCGGCTGAACCAGGCCCTTCTCGTATCGGCTGCCGCGCTCCTTGCCGGGGCGCGGCGACGGCTCAGCCGTTGAGCTTGTCCTTGACGGCCTTGGCGGCGGCAAAGGTGAGCTTCTTCGAAGCCGGGATCTGCATGGCGGCACCGGTCGCCGGGTTGCGGCCTTCACGCGCGGGCGATGCCTTGACCTTGAACTTGCCGAAGCCGTTCAGCGAGATTTCCTCGCCCTTGCTCGCCGCCGTGGTGATCGTGGCGAACACGCTGTCGACCAGCTTGCGGGCATCGGCCTTGGTCAGACCGTGATCGGCCGCCAGCGCTTCGGCGATGTCATTGTTGTTCATGAAGATCCATTCCTTCGTTGATAGATGCGGGCGCCGCTAGACGAGGACGCCCGCCAGTTCCAGTACCCCGATTCAACAACTGAACCGTTTCGGCAAAAACCAGCGCGACCGGCATGGCCCGCAAGGGAAACCGGCCCTCGGATCGGCCCCGCGAAGGGCACTTCCCGATGACCGCGACATGGCGGAGCAAATCGGCTGGATTCAAGGCTCCGACCGGCTCAAGCCTGTGGATAAGGCGGTGGATTGGGGGCGGAATGCGATATTGTCCGCGCATATGCCTGCTCTTGCGCCGCGTGCGGGCGCTGATAGGAGCGAAGCGCATCCGCGGCCGGTACGGATTGTGGCCGCCCGGTCGCCGCCTCCAGCCCCCAGAACCGAGGAGCTTTCGATGAAGATCGGCGTGATCTATCCCCAGACCGAACTGCAGGGCGACCCCGAAGCGGTGCGCCGGATCGGGCTCGCGGTCGAGGATCGCGGCTTCGATCACCTGCTCGCCTACGACCACGTCGTCGGCGCGCACGGCGAGCGCGAGCCAGCGCTGAACGGCCCCTATACCGATCAGCACCCGTTTCACGATCCCTTCGTGATGTTCGGCTATCTCGCGGCGATCACCCGGCGCATCGAACTGGTCACCGGCATCCTCATCCTGCCGCAGCGCCAGACGGCGCTGGCCGCCCGCCAGGCCGCCGATGTCGACCTGCTGTCGGCTGGGCGGCTGCGGCTGGGCGTGGGGATCGGCTGGAACTATGTCGAATACGATGCGCTGGGCCAGGATTTTCGCACGCGCGGCAAGCGGGTGGAGGAGCAGGTCGGCCTGCTGCGCGCGCTGTGGAGCGAGCCCGTGGTCGATTTCGCCGGGCGCTTCGACCGGATCGACCGCGCTACGCTCAACCCCCGGCCGCGCCGGCGCGTGCCGATCTGGATGGGCGGTTTCTCCGACCCGGCGCTGTCCCGCGCGGCCCGGATCGCCGATGGCTTCATCTTCGTCGACGGTGCGTCGGATCCGGATGCGCTGCTGGCGCGGCTGCGGACGTTCCTCGGCGCGGAAGGCCGCGCGGCGGCCGACTTCGGCCTGCAATGCAACATGCTGACGGCGAAGACCCCGCAGGCCGTGGTCGAACGGGCACTGCGCTGGCGGGACGCGGGCGGCACGCATGCGGCGGTCTCGACGATGGGCCAGGGCCTCGCGACGATCGATGCGCATGTCGATTATGTCGACCGCGTCGCCGATGCTCTGCGCAAGGTCGGTCTGCTGGCGGGCTGAAGGGCCCGGCAGCCCCGGATTTCCCCTACAGAACGGGCGACCGAGGTCGCCCGATCCGTCCAGCTCGCTGCAGGTTTTGGGGGGTGGCGCCTGCAGTCTCAAGGCGACTCGGCATAACCGGAGTGCCTTGTGGAATTATGCACTTATCCGGCGGCGCGAACAATGAAAATTGTGGATAATCGTGCCTTCGCGCGTCCGTCCGGGGCGCCGGTTGCGGAGCGGTTCGGCTTGTCGGTCGTCATGGCCCTGAGGGCGTGAGGCAAAGGTCCATCGCCGCGCCGGCGCTTCCTTTCATTGCCAATTGCCTCAGCGGCAATTAGCCCTCGTGCCGGGAGGATACCGGACGATGTGGCATGTGCTGACTTCCGATCAGGAACTGCTCAGGGATACGACCGCGCGCTTTCTGGGCGACCGGGTGCCGCTGAGCCGCCAGCGCAAGGACCTGCGCAACGATCCCGCCGGCTTCGATGCGGACTACTGGAAGGCCGGCGCGGAACTGGGCTGGACCATGCTGCTGGTCGGCGAGGAGGACGGCGGCGGCAGCGTCAGCGGCCGCGGCGCGGTGGACCTGGCGCTGATCGCCTACGAGTTCGGCCGTCACGCCGCGCCGGGGCCGCTGCTCGACTGCAACGTGGTCGCCGCCGCGCTTTCGGGTCAGGCGGGCGATTTGCAGCGCGGCGCGCTGGGCGAGATCATCGGCGGTGCGGCGATCGCGGCGAGCTGCCTCGGCGCGGCGCCCTGGCAGGGGCCGGGCGAGGCGGCCGTGACGATCCGCCGGGAAGGCGCCGACGTGGTGATCGACGGCACCGTCCGCCCGGTCGAATCGGCGCTGCAGGCCGGCTGGTTCCTCGTCACCGGGCGCAGCGAGGGCGGGATGACGCAGGTGCTGGTGCCCGCCGGCACGGCGGGGATCGAGACGCGTGCGCTCAAGGGCATGGACGTCACCCGCCGCTTCGCGCGCGTCTCGTTCGACGGCGTGCGCGCCCCGGCGAGCGCGCTGGTGGGCGAGTTCGCGCGCGCCGACGGCTCGGTCGCGCGCCAGATCGAGAACGCAGCGGTGATCCTCGCCGCCGAATCGGTGGGGGCGATGGACATCGCCTTCGCGATGACCGTCGACTGGGCGTTCGACCGCTATACTTTCGGCCGCGCGCTGGCCTCGTACCAGGCGCTCAAGCACCGCTTCGCCGACATGAAGTCGTGGCTGGAGGCGAGCCACGCCGTCGCCGACGCCGCCGCCGAGGCGGTGGCCGATCGGACCGAGCTTGCCGTCGAGACGGCCAGTGCGGCCCGTTCCTACATCGGCGTGCAGGGTCCCGAACTGGCGCAGGAATGCGTCCAACTCCACGGCGGCATCGGCGTCACCTATGAGCACGACCTGCATTTCTTCCTGCGCCGGGTCACGCTCGACAGCCTGCTCTACGGCACGCCCGCCGAGCACCGGCGGCTGCTCGCCGCCCTCCAGATCGCCAAGGAGAACGCCGCGTGAGCGAGGCCATCGAAAGCGTCGAGGATTTCCGGCTGCGCGCACGCGCCTGGATCAAGGCCAGCCTCGGCCCGATCCAGCCCTGGGATCTCAGCCAGCACTGCGAGAGCGACGAGGAGGAGGACCGGGCGGTCGCGCGCGACCGGGCGTTGCAGCGCGAGCTGTTCGACGCCGGGTTCGCCGGCATCTGCTTCCCGCGCGAGTACGGCGGGCAGGGCCTGACTCCCGAGCACAACCGCGCCTTCAACGAGGAACTGGTCGGCCACGAATACCCCTCGCGCTTCGCGGTGCCGACCTTCTCGCCCTGCGCCGCGGTGCTGCTGGAGTTCGGCACGCCCGAGCAGAAGGCGCGGCACATCCCGGCGATCCTCAAGGGCGAGGAAGTCTGGGTGCAGATGCTGTCCGAGCCGGGCGGCGGCTCCGACGTCGCCGGGGCGACCACCGCGGCGGTGCGGCAGGGCGACGACTGGATCCTCAACGGCTCGAAAGTCTGGACATCGCGCGCGTGGTGGGCCGACTGGGGCATGTGTCTCGCGCGGACCAACTGGGACGTGCCCAAGCACCAGGGCCTCACCGTGTTCCTGCTGCCGCTGCACCAGCCCGGCATCGAGATCCACCGCATCGAACGGCTGAGCGGCGAATCGGAAGCCTGCCAGGAGTTCTTCTCCGACGTCCGCATCCCCGACAGTGACCGTATGGGCGAGATCGACGCCGGCTGGACTGTCGGCACGCGCTGGATGTATCACGAGCGCGTGGGGCACAATTCGCCCTACGTGACGATGCCGGTCGGCCTCAACCGGCCCAAGGCCAAGGGCCCGACGACCGTGTCGATCGCGCGCCGGGCGGGACGGATCGACGATCCGGCGGCGCACGAGCTGATCGGCGAGGCGCGCGCGCTGGGCATTGTCACGCACGAGCTGCAACGCCGGCTCGCCGCTGCCGCCGCCTCGGGCAAGGGCAACACCGACAATTCGGCGATCGACCGCCTGTTCCGCGGCCTGGCCAGCGTCCGGCAGGCGACGATCGCCTTCGAGCTGGCCGGTTCGTCGGCCGCCGCCTGGACCGAGGAAGATGAGGACGAGACGGGGGCGCAGGGCATGAATTTCCTCATGCGACAGGTCTCGTGCATCGGCGGCGGCACCACCGAAATCGCTCGCAACGTCGTCAGCGAGCGGGTGCTGGGCATGCCGCGCGAGCCCTCGGGCGACAAGGGCGTGCCGTTCCGCGACGTGCCGCGCGGGCCGGCGCGCGGCCAGGCCTGACATTCGCCGGGAGGCAGGAGGGGAAGTATGAAAAAGACCATCGAGGAAGTGCTTGCGGAGGCGGCGATCCGGGACGTCCAGATCCGCTATTGCCGCGCCTGCGACCGCATGGACTTCGACTTGCTGCGAAGCTGCTTCCATCCCGACGCCACCACCCAATACGGCTTCTTCGGCGGCACGGTCGACGAGTTCATTGCGGGCGCGCGACAGCAGCTTCCGGGCTTCGTGGCGACGACGCACAACACCGGCAACCAGCTTGTCGAGGTGTCCGGCGACAGCGCCTGGGCCGAGCACTATACGGTGGCGACGCACCGGCTCGCCGCCGACGAACTCGGCCCCGAGCGCGATTTCGTCACCTCCGTGCGCTATATCGACCGGCTGGAATGCCGCGACGGCGACTGGCGGATCGTCCACCGCGAACTGGTGCTCGACTGGGTGCGCAGCGATGCCGTCGTCGTCATCGAGCCGCGCCCCGACGTCACGCCCGGCCGCCGCGACCGCAGCGATCCCTCGTACAAGGCGCGCTAGGGACCATTCGTCGCCGGGCGAAACGCTTTGGCAGGGGCGGACCCGGCTGCTACCCCGTCCTGCCGCTTCTTGGAGACTATCCCGACATGAGCTCGTTCCGTCCGCTTGCCCTCGCTTCCCTCTCCGCGCTTGCCGCGCTGTCGCTTGCCGCGTGCAAGAAGGACACGGTCGTCGCCAAGGACGAAAGTGTGGAGTCGGTCGCCCGGAAGGTCGCCGCCAGCGACATCAAGCCGCTACCGGGCCGGTGGGAATCGACCATGAAGCTGGCCAAGATCGACATGCCGGGCCTGCCGCCCGAGGCGCGCGAGGCGATGAACCAGCAGATGGGCGCCGCCCGCACCGCCACGACCTGCCTGACGCCCGAACAGGCGGCAAACCCGAACGCCGATTTCTTCCAGAAGGGGGCGGAGAACTGCAAGTACGATCGCTTCGCGATGACCGGCGGAAAGATCGACGCGGTGATGACCTGCACGCAGGACAGCACCGCGATCAAGATGAGCATGGCGGGCAGCTACAGTGAGACGGCTTATGACATCAAGGTCAGGTCCGAAGGCGAGATGGAGCCCGGCATGCCGATGGCGATGGAAATGACGGTTGCCTCCCGCCGTGTCGGCGATTGCACGGGCAGCGAGGACAAATGATGCGGTAGCAGGCCGCGCTCATGCGTTCAGCCGGTGTAATTTTTTCGCGGTTACACGAAGGGCATGACGACGATGATGGCCAGTCTGCGCGGAGTCGGCCAGGAGCTTGCCCGTCGCGCGGCGCTGGCCCGTCAGCCGCGTCCCACCGGCGTCAGCGGGCCGCCGTTCAGGCTTCTGCTGGGCGAGATCGGCGCGCTTGCGGGGCGGGCGCTGTCCGGCGAGGTTCGCGAGCATCTTGCCAGTCGCCCCCAACCGGTCATGCTGTTGCCCGGCTTCGGCGCCCACCCCGGCAGGATGCGGCGGATGCGGGAGGCACTGGCGGCGGCTGGGCACGCGGCCGAGGACTGGGGGTTGGGCCTCAACCTTGGGCCGACGCCGGAAAACTTCGTCTTCCTGATGCGCCGCGTCGGAGCCATGGCGCGGCGGCACAAGCAGCCCGTGGCGCTGATCGGCTGGAGCCTGGGCGGCCTCTTCGCGCGTGAGATCGCGCGGCGCCAGCCCGATGCGGTCGGCCGCGTGATCACCATGGGCACGCCCTTTTCGGGCGATCGCCGCGCCAATAATGCCTGGCGCGCTTACCAGCTCATTACCGGCCACACGGTCGATGCGCCGCCGATCGAGTGCGATTTCGCCGCCAAGCCGCCGGTGCCGACGATCGCGCTATGGAGCCCGCGCGACGGCGTCGTCGCGCCGCGCTCGGCCTGCGGCTGGCCCGGCGAACGCGACCGGGCGGTGGCCCTGCGCTGCAACCACCTCGGTTTTGCCAGCGACCCCGCGGTGATCGCCGAAGTGCTGCGCCAGCTCGACGCCGACTTTACGGCGGACGGCGTTTGACTCCCGCGCCATAACCGGCTGCACTGGCCGACGAAGGGAGAGAGGCGATGCTGGAGATCTGGCGGGCCGGCGGCTCGAACACCGGGGCGATGCCCGAACTGGCGCGCAGCGTCGAGGCCGAGGGCTGGGACGGCCAGATGTTCATGGATTCGCAGTCGCTCTCGGCCGATCCTTATGCCCAGATGGGCGCCTGGGCGGCCTGGACCGAGCGGCTCCGCCTCTCGCCCGGCGTGACCAATCCCTTCACCCGCAACCTCGCCGTCTCGGCCGCCAGCATCGCGACGATCCAGACGATCTCGCAAGGCCGCGCGGTCATGGGCATCGGCCGTGGCGATTCGGCGCTGGCCTATCTCGGCTACGCGCCGGTCACGCTTGCCTGGTTCGAGAAGGCACTGGCGACGCTGCAGGCGCTGCTCGGCGGCCGGGAAGTGTCCTTCGCCGACAGCGGCTCGACCGCGGGCGCGGCGCCATCGCACGAAGGGTTGTCGCTCGGTGCGCGGCCCGAGGGTGTGCGGCTGCGCTGGTTGCCGGAAGGGTTGCCCAAAGTACCGCTCGACGTCGCCGCCACCGGCCCCAGGGTGATCGCCATGGCCGCGCGCATCGCCGAGCGCGTGACCTTCAGCGTTGGCGCGGAGGTCGAGCGGGTCGAATGGGCGCTGGGCCTTGCCCGCGCGGCTCAGCCCGAGGCGCGCTCCTACGGCGCGCAGGTCGTCGTCGTGTGCCATCCCGACGCGGACACTGCGATGGAGGTCGCCATGCACATGGCGCCGCCGCTGGCGCGCTTCCAGGTTATCCAGGGCAAGACCGTGGGCCCCGCCGACGCGGCCATGGCCGAGAACATGGACGCGATCAAAACTGGCTACGACATGACCAAGCACGGCGTGCACGACGCCAAGGACCGCATCGTCGGCGGCGGCATGACCCCCGAGTTCGTCCGGCGCTTCGCCATCGTCGGCTCGCCCGACCACTGCACCGAGCGGCTGCTGGCGCTGCGTGCGGCGGGGCTGGAGCGGTTCGTCGTGGTGGGGCCGGGCTTCTATCCGGCCGCCTGGGGCGAAGCGGCCGGGCTGTTCACCCGCGAAGTCATCCCGGTGCTGCGGGCGGCGGGATAGGCCCCCGGGAACCCGCGCCGCGCCGGATCATTGTCCGTAAACGTCATAGTCGGAGGGTATCGATGCGAAAGATGCTGATCGTCACCGTCACCGCGGCTGCCGGCCTGGCCCTGGCGGGCTGCAGCGAGCAGACCCGGGAAAACGCGGAGCAAACTGCGCAATCCGCCGCCGAGGACATCGGCATGACCGCCAGCGACGCGGCAGGCGACGCAGCCCGCGCCGCCGGGGAGGCCGCCGACCGGGGCGCGGCGGCGCTCGATCGCGCGGCCGACAAGGCGGCGGAGGCCGCGAGCCGGGCTGGCGACCGGATAGAGGAAGGCGCCGACAAGGCGCGCCAGCGCATCCACGAGGAAACCGCGCCGGACGCGAAGCCCAGCTAGGGCCGGTCGCGTCGTCCCGGGCTCGACCCGGGACGGCCTACGCCCGCGGCGCCTGGCGGCGGTAGCTGAGCGCCTCGGCGATGTGAATGCGCCCCACCGTCTCCACCCCGGCCAGATCGGCGATCGTGCGCGCCACGCGCAGCATGCGGGTATAGCCGCGCGCGGAGAGGCGCATGGCCTCGGCCGCCTGCAACAGCAGCTTGCGCCCGGCCTCATCGGGCGTGGCGTGCGCCTCCAGCGCGGCGCCGTCGAGTTCGGCGTTGGTGCGGGCGCCGGTGGCCTCGCGCCGGGCGGTCTGGATCGCGCGGGCGGCGGCAACGCGCGCGGAGACTTCGGTCGAGCCTTCGGCCGGTGGCGGCAGCGCGAGGTCGGCGGCGCTCACCGGATCGACCTCGACATGCAGGTCGATCCGGTCGAGCAGCGGGCCCGAGACCTTGCCCTGGTAGTCGGCGGCGCAGCGCGGCGCGCGGCTGCAGGCGAGCGCCGGATCGCCCAGATGGCCGCAGCGGCACGGGTTCATCGCGGCAATGAGCTGGACGCGCGCCGGGAAGGTGACATGCGCGTTGGCCCGCGCCACCGTCACCTCGCCCGTCTCCAGCGGCTGGCGCAGCGAATCGAGCACCGCGCGCTGGAACTCGGGCAGCTCGTCGAGGAACAGCACGCCGAGATGCGCGAGGCTGACCTCGCCCGGGCGCACCTTCATCCCGCCGCCGGTAAGCGCCGCCATCGAGGCTGAATGGTGCGGCGCGCGGTAGGGGCGGGCGCGGCTGATACGTCCGTCCTCGAGCGTGCCGGCGACCGAGGCGACCATCGAGACCTCAAGCGCCTCGGCCGGGGCCAGCTCGGGCAGGATGCCGGGCAGGCAACTCGCCAGCAGTGATTTGCCGGCGCCGGGCGGGCCGATCATCAGCAGGTTGTGTCCCCCGGCCGCGGCGATCTCCAGCGCGCGCTTGGCCACTTCCTGGCCCTTGACCTGTGCCAGATCGGGCCCGCGCGGCGGCGCCGCCGCCTCGCCGGGGGCGGGCGGAGGCAGCACCTGATAGCCCTTGAGATGGTTGAGCAGGCTGACGAGATCTGGCGCGGCGAGCACCGGCACGCCGCTCGCCCAGCGCGCCTCGGAGCCTTGCGCGGCTGGGCAGATCAGCCCCTTGTCCTCGCCCAGCGCGTGCAGCGCGGCCAGCAGCACGCCGGGCGAGCCGATGATCCGGCCGTCAAGCGCCAGTTCCCCCACCGCGACGTAGTCGGCCAGCAGCTCGGCGTCGGTCACGCCCATTGCGGCGAGCAGGGCGAGCGCGATCGGCAGGTCGTAGTGCGAACCCTCCTTGGGCAGGTCGGCCGGCGAAAGGTTGATCGTGATCACCTTGGGCGGCAGTGACAGCCCCATCGCGGCCAGAGCGGCCTGCACGCGCTGGCGGCTTTCGTTCACCGCCTTGTCGGGGAGGCCGACGACGTGGAAGCGCGGCAACCCGGCCGCGATCTGGCACTGGACCTCGATCGCGCGCGCCTCCAGCCCGAGATAGGCTACCGTCGATACCAGCGCGACCAAGCGTTTCCCCCTGCAAAGCCCCGCGCCGTGATGGCGCAGCGGCGCGGCACTGTCGAGAGGGCGGTCGGGGCGGGTCGGGAGAATGGCTCGGGATCGGAGCGTTCGCGCGTGGTAAAGAGGCCTTAACGCTGCCTGTCAGCGTCCGGGTAAAGGGAAGCGGGGCAGAAGCGGGATCGCGCCGGATCTCGGTCCTTCCAGTCCCCCGTCTGCCTGCTCGCCGCCCAACCGCCGGCGCGTGACGGCTGGCCCGGGGGATGGCGGTCGAAGAGGTCGCGTTCGCCGGTCCCGAAGCCGGCGGAGCGAGATCGCCGGAAGCGGGTCCGGCGCAACCCGTCAACTGGCCTGCCGAGCTTGACTCGTCGTCCGCCGTGCCGTAACGGCCCCGCTCTGTTGAGACGGTCGCCTTTGCCGGCGGCCTTTCTCGTTCGTGATTTTTCGAGGTTTTGCGATGAAGCGCACGTTCCAGCCCAGCCGCCTTGTCCGCGCCCGCCGTCACGGCTTTCGCGCCCGCACGGCCACGGTCGGCGGCCGCAAGGTGCTGCGTGCCCGGCGCGCCCGCGGCCGCAAGAAGCTTTCGGCCTGATCGATCCGGTTCCAGACCGGCCGGCGCCCGTCCGATCGGGTCGGCCGGCGGTCCTGACGCGGCGCGCCGATTTTCTCGCCGCCAATCGCGGCCTTCGTGTTTCCCGCCCCGGCTTCGTTCTGCTCGCCCGCCCCAACGGCGGCGCAGGGCAGCGCTATGGCATCACCGTCACCAAGCGGATCGGCAACGCCGTCGTGCGCAACCGCATGAAGCGGCGCTTCCGCGCGCTGCTGCGCGACATCCTGCCCGAGCACGGCATGTCGGACACCGACCACGTCCTGATCGGCCGCGAAGGCGGCATCGAGCGCGACTTCGCCGCGCTGCGCGACGAGCTTCTCGCCGCGCTGGAGCGGGCCAAGGCCGGCAAGGGCGATGCGCCGCGGCGGAGGCCCAGGCGGTGACGGGGTGTTTCCATCCGATCCCCCTCCCGTTCCAGGGGAGGATCTCGTCGTGATCGCCCGACTCCTCATCCTCATCGCCCGCGCATGGCAGATCGGCCCTTCGCGGGTGCTGCCGCCGACCTGCCGCTATGCGCCTTCCTGCTCGCAGTATGCGATCGAGGCACTGCGCAAGTACGGTGCGATTAAGGGTGGCTGGCTGGCATTGAAGCGTCTATTGCGCTGCCACCCCTGGGGGGGACACGGCTATGACCCTGTGCCCTGAGTAGCTGGATAGAGAATAGGGACCCTTCGTGGACAATCAGCGTAATATCATCATAGCGGTCGTACTGACCGCGCTGATCCTCTTCGGCTGGGATGCCGGGGTCCGCTATTTTTATCCGCACGCGAACAAGCCCACGTCGGTGGCGAGCGCCCCGGCCGACGCCTCCGTCAGCGCCGACGCGCCGCAAAGCGGCAAGCCGACCCGCGAAGGCGGGCTCACCAACGCGGCCGACATGGCGGCGGAGGCGCGGGACCTCAGGACCGCGCTAGCCGCGCCCGGCCGCATTCCGGTTGACGCGCCGGGCCTTGCCGGCTCGATCAACCTCACCGGCGCAATGGTCGACGACCTGACCACCAAGCGCCACACCGCGACGATCGACAAGGATAGCGGCCCGGCGCGCATCTTTTCGCCCGCCGGGACGCCGGCGCAGCACTTCGCGCAGTTCGGCTGGGTGGGCGATGGCATCGCGCTGCCGGGGGCGGCGACCGTCTGGTCGGCTCCGGCCGGAGCCAGGCTGACGCCGGCGAGCCCGGTCACGCTCACCTGGAGCAACCCCGACGGTCAGGTATTCACGATCACGTTCGCGATCGACGGTGACTACATGATCACGGCGACGCAGCGGGTGGTCAACCGGGGCGCCGCGCCGGTCATCGTGCGTCCCTTCGCGCTGATCAACCGCACCGACAAGACCGCCAGCGTCGACAGCTTCAACGTCCATTCCGGCCCGCTCGGCGCGTTCGACCGGTCGGTGCATTTCAACGTCAACTACGACGACGTGCGCGAGGCGGGCTCCATCGCCAATCCGGGCAAGACCGACTGGCTGGGCTTCACCGACGTCTACTGGCTTTCCGCGCTGATCCCCGACCGGGTGCCGGCCACCAGCGACTTCCGCGCCATGGGCGGCGGCTTCTATCGCGCCGACCTGCTCTATCGCCCGATCGCAGTCGCGCCGGGCCAGGAATTGACGCGCACCACGCGGCTGTTCGCCGGCGCCAAGGAAAGCGACGTGCTCGACCGCTATGAGGATGCGGGCATTCCCCACTTCGGGCTGGCGATCGACTGGGGCTGGTTCCGCTGGTTCGAGAAGCCGCTCTTCATGCTGCTGCTGGCACTGTTCAAGACGGTGGGCAACTTCGGCGTCGCCATTATCCTGCTGACGGTCATCGTGCGCGGCGTGATGTTCCCGATCGCTCAGCGCCAGTTTGCCTCCATGGCGGCGATGCGCGCGATCCAGCCGAAGATGAAGGCGATCCAGGAGCGCTACAAGGACGACAAGCAGAAACAGCAGCAGGAGATCATGGCGCTCTACAAGCAGGAGGGCGTCAACCCGCTGGCCGGCTGCCTGCCGATCTTCCTGCAGATCCCGATCTTCTTCGCGCTCTACAAGGTGCTGATCCTGGCGATCGAGATGCGTCACCAGCCGTTCGTGCTGTGGATCAAGGACCTGTCCGCGCCCGACCCGCTGCACATCCTCAACCTGTTCGGCCTGCTGCCCTTCACGCCGCCATCGTTCCTGGCGATCGGTATCCTGGCGCTGCTGCTGGGCATCACCATGTGGCTGCAGTTCCGGCTGAATCCCGCGGCGATGGACCCCATCCAGCAGCAGATGTTCGCGATCATGCCCTGGGTGATGATGTTCGTCATGGCGCCGTTCGCCGCGGGCCTGCTGCTCTACTGGATCACCTCGAACATCCTGACGATCGCGCAGCAGAAATACCTCTACAGCCGGCATCCGCAGTTGAAGGCGCAGGCAGGAAAGGACGCGGCCGATACGCAGCGCGCTGCCGCGCGCGCCAAGAAGTGAGCGGGGGGGAAGATCTCGCCCAGCGCGCCGGCCGCCTGTTCTCGGGCCGTGTCGAGTTCCTCAAGAGCGCGCCGGCGCTCAAGTTTCTGCCCGATCCGGACGTGCCCGAGATCGCCTTCGCCGGCCGTTCCAACGTCGGCAAGTCCTCGCTGCTGAACGCCTTGACCGGGCGCCGCGCGATCGCGCGCACCTCGGTGACGCCCGGCCGCACGCAGGAGCTCAATTTCTTCGAGGTGGGCGATCCCACCGTGCTGCGGCTGGTCGATATGCCCGGCTACGGCTTCGCCAAGGCGCCACCCAAGGTGGTCGAGCAGTGGCGCCGGCTGGTGCGCGACTTCCTGCGCGGCCGGCAGGTGCTCAAGCGCACGCTGGTGCTGATCGATTCGCGTCACGGCGTGAAGCCGGTCGACATCGAGATGATGGCGATGCTGGACCAGGCGGCGGTCGGCTACCGGCTCGTCCTGACGAAGGCCGACAAGATCAAGGCGACCGACCTTGCCGCGGTGCTCGCGGCGACCGAGGCGGAGGCGCGCAAGCACCCCGCCGCCTTCCCCGAAGTGCTGGTGACGTCCTCGGAACTCAAGCTGGGGATCGATGCCCTGCGCGCGGCGGTTCTGGCGGATGCGGAGCTGTAGTGGCCGCCGGTGTTCATTCTCGACTCACCTTGCCTGAATGACTAGCGTTGCCGTCATGAAACTCATCATCGGCAACAAGAACTATTCGAGCTGGAGCCTGCGCGGCTGGCTGGCGGCCAGGCAATCCGGCCTCGCGTTCGAGGAGATCCAGGTCCCGCTCCACGGCGAGGACTGGGAGGCGCAGAAGACCCAGATCGGCGAGATCACGCCCTCGCACGGCAAGGTGCCGGTGCTGTGGGACGGCGACGCGGTGGTGTGGGACAGCCTGGCGATCATCGAATACCTGGCCGACAAGGTGGGCCGCGACCGGTTCTGGCCCAAGGCCGACGACGCCCGCGCGATGGCCCGCTCGATGGTGGCCGAGATGCACTCGTCCTATTTCGGGCTGCGCCGGGAATGCCCGATGAACATCCGCCGCCGCTTCGCGAATTGGCAGATCGGCGAGGAGGCGCGGGGCGACATCGTCCGCATCCTCTCGCTCTGGGCCGAGGCGCGGGCGCGCTTCGGCAAGGGCGGGCCCTACCTGTTCGGCAGCTTCTGCGCGGCCGACATCATCTATGCGCCGGTGGTCAGCCGGTTCATCACTTACGGCGTGTCGCCGCCGGGCTTCGCCGCGGCCTACATGGAAGCGATCTGGCAGCACGAGTGGCTGCAGCAGTGGATCGAGGCGGCCGAAGGCGAGGAATGGGTGATCGAGCAGTACGAGGTGCCGGTCGGGGCATAGCGTGATTTTGCGCCGGATGGATCATCCGGCGATTCGGAAGGCCTCTGGTCGGAAGGCTTCTGGAATTGCGCGCCGGACGAGCCGGGCACGAAGGCCGCCTCCTTCCTTGTCTCGCGCGGCCATAGCCCATATGCGTGGTCACACACATGCACGTCGCCGAAACCGTCCTCGACCTGACCGAAGCCCTGATCGCCTGCCCGAGCGTGACTCCCGCGGCGGGGCTGGTGTTCGATTGCCTGGAAGCGCAACTGGCGCCATTGGGCTTCGCCGTGCACCGCGCGGTGAGCGGGGAGGTGCCGGACGGGCCGGTCGAAAATCTCTTCGCCATCCGCCAGGGGCCGCCGGGAAGCCGCCATTTCGCCTTCGCCGGCCATCTCGACGTCGTCCCGCCGGGCGAGGGCTGGACGTCCGCGCCTTTCGCGCCGGAGCAGCGGGGCGGACTGCTCCACGGGCGCGGCGCGGTCGACATGAAAGGCGCGATCGCCGCGATGGTCGCCGCGGTGCGCGAGGTGCTGGCCGAGGCCGGGACGCTGAGCTTCGTCATCACCGGCGATGAGGAAGGCCCCGCGAAGTACGGCACGCTGGCGCTGATCGACCACATGCGCGCGGTCGGCGCGATCCCCGACCTGTGCCTCGTCGGCGAGCCCACCTCGGTCGCGCGGCTGGGCGATACGATGAAGATCGGTCGGCGCGGCTCGGTCAATATCTGGCTCGGGGTGGCGGGCGCCGAAGGGCACGTCGCCTATCCGCATCTGGCCGACAACCCCGCTCCGCGCCTCGTCGCGCTGCTGGCCGAACTCGACGCGCTGGTGCTCGACGAGGGGACCGACTGGTTCCAGCCCTCGAACCTCGAGATCACCGACATCGCCATCGGCAACCCGGCGACCAACGTCATCCCGGCCCGGGCGAGCGCGCGCATCTCGATCCGGTTCAACGACCGGCACACCGGCGCGGGCCTGGCCGAGCGGGTGGCCGCAATCGCGGCGCGCCACGGCGGCACGGCGCGGGCGGTGGTCTCGGGCGAGGCGTTCCTGACGCTGCCCGGGGAGTTTTCGCAACTGGTTGCCGGTGCCGTTCGGGCCGAGACCGGCCTCACTCCCGAAGCCTCGACCAGCGGCGGCACGTCCGATGCGCGCTTCCTGCGCGCGCTGTGCCCGGTGATCGAATTCGGCCTGTCCAACGCCACTATGCACAAGCGCGACGAGGCGGTGGCGATCGCCGATCTCGAGGTGCTGGCGCGCATCTACCGGCGGATCGCGCAAGCGGCGCTCGGGGCCTGAACCATCGCCGACGGGATCGCCGCATGACCGAAACCACCGCCCAAGCCCCCGTCACCGCCGGGCACGGCCGCCTGCAGTGGCGTATGCTGATCGGCTTCGTGAGCGGGCTGGCGCTGGGCCTCGCGATCTATGCCGGCGCCCCCGACGCGGGCTGGGTCGACGGGCTGATCGCCTATGTGACGCAGCCGATCGGGCAGGTGTTCCTGCGGCTGCTGTTCATGCTGGTGCTGCCGCTGCTGTTTTCCGCGCTGGTCGTCGGCATCGCCGAGATGGGCGAGGTCCGCATGCTGAGGGCGGTGGGCATCCGGACGCTGGTCTATACGGTGGTCGTCTCGGGCATTGCCGTGGCGGTGAGCCTCGTAGTGGTGAACCTGCTGCAGCCGGGCGCGGGGGTCGATCCGGTCGCCGCGCGGCAGATGATGGGCGACGCCAGCCAGAACGCGGCCGGCATCATCCAGAAATCGAGCGAGGCGAAAACTGGTGTCGAGGCTATCGTCGGCATCATCCCGTCGAACCCCGTCACCGCGATGAGCGAGAACGACGTCCTTGCGGTGATGTTCTTCGCGTTGTTCTTCGGCATCGGCCTGCTGCTGGTACAGAGCCCGCGCACCGAGGCGGTCAAGACGGTGTTCGAAGGCGTGTTCGAGGTGTCGATGCGGCTCATCGGCCTCGTCATCCAGCTCGCGCCGATCGCCATCTTCTGCTTCATGTTCAACCTGGCCGCACAGTTCGGCTGGGACCTGATCGCCAAGTTGGCCGCCTATGTCGGCGTGGTGCTGCTGGCGCTCGGCATCCAGATGTTTGGCGTGTTCCCGGCGCTGCTGGCGCTGTTCGCGCGCAAGAGCCCGATCGCCTTCTTCCGCGAGACGCAGGAGGCGAGCGTCATGGCCTTCGCCACCGCCTCGTCCAACGCAACCCTGCCCACCACGCTGCGGGTCGCCGACACGCGGCTGAAGCTGCCGCCGCGCATCGCGCGCTTCGTGCTGACCATCGGGGCGACGGCGAACCAGAACGGTACCGCCATGTTCGAAGGCGTGACCGTGCTGTTCCTGGCGCAGTTCTTCGGCGTGGAACTGACCCTGACGCAGCAGCTCTATGTGATGCTGATCTGCATCCTGGCGGGCGTCGGCACCGCCGGCGTGCCCGCAGGCTCGCTGCCGGTGATCGCGCTCATCCTCACCGCGGTGGGCGTGCCGGCGCAGGGTATCGGCCTGATCCTCGGCGTCGACCGCTTCCTGGACATGTGCCGCACGACGCTGAACGTGGTCGGCGATCTCGTCGCCGCCACGGTGATCTCGGCCCGCAGCGAAGAGGCTACTTCTCCAGCCTGACCGGCACGAACGGGCCGAGGTTGCAGGCCGGCCCGCGATGCAGACCGCCGGCGGTCTCGAGCACATAGACGATGTCGGTGCTGCAGAGCTGGCTCAGCGACGTCTTGTAGGTGATGGCGTTCTGCGCCTTCAGGCCCGGGCAGCGGCTGGAAAGCGTGTTGCGCCAGGCCTTGCCGCCGGCGCCGATGAAGTCGATCGTCCAGTCGTCGCGCACCCGGGTTTCGCGAAACTGCGACAAGGGGATGCAGCTTGCCGGTCCTCCCACCACGCGCGCGGCGGGGGAGACGGCGGGACGCTCGGCGGGGCGTTCCTGGTTGCAGGCGGCAAGGGCCATGGGGGCGACGAACATCAGGGCCAGGCTGGGTTTCAAGGCAACCTCCTCTATTGGCGCGGTCGTCCGCTCTTTTTCTCCCGTGCGGCGGGTTTGGCGCCGCGTTCCATGATCTTGGGTTTGTAGGCGCACAAATCAACCACCGGGCAGCGCCAGCATTCGGGCGTGCGCGCCTTGCAGATGTAGCGGCCGTGCAGGATCAGCCAGTGGTGCGCGCCGATGCGGAACGGGCCGGGCACCTTCTTCTCCAGCCCCTTCTCCACCGCCAGCGGCGTTTTGCCGGGGGCGAGGCCGGTGCGGTTGCAGACGCGGAAGATGTGCGTGTCGACGGCGAAGGTCTCGGCGCCGAAGGCGGAGTTCATCACCACGTTCGCCGTCTTGCGGCCGACACCGGGCAACGTGGTCAGCACGTCGCGGTTGGCCGGCACCTCGCCGCCGAAGTCGCGGACCAGGATTTCGGACAGGGCGATGACGTTCTTCGCCTTGGAGTTGAACAGCCCGATCGTCCGGATGTGCCGTTTCAGGCCTTCCTCGCCCAGCGCGATCATCTGCTCGGGCGTCGTCACCTCGCGGAACAGCGCGCGCGTCGCCTTGTTGACGCCCACGTCGGTCGCCTGCGCGGACAGCACCACCGCGACGAGGAGCTGATAGACGTTGCCGTATTCCAGCTCGGTCTCGGGCGCGGGGTTGGCTTCCGCCAGACGCCGGAAGAACTCGAAAATATCGGCCTTCTTCACAGGTCCAGGACTTGCGCCATCGTGTAGCGGCCCTTGGGCTTGCCCAGCAGCCACTGCGCCGCGCGGACCGCGCCCTTGGCGAAGATGGCGCGGTTCTCGGCAAGGTGGGAGAGCGACAGGCGCTCGTTGTCCGAGAGGAAGTGGACAGTGTGGTCGCCCGCGACCGTGCCGCCGCGCAGCGCCGCGAAGCCGATCGTGCCGATGCCGCGTTGGCCGGTGATGCCGTCGCGGCCGCGTTCGCTGTTGGCGGCGAGGTCGATGCCGCGCCCCTGCGCCGCCGCCTGCCCGAGCAGCAGCGCGGTGCCCGAGGGGGCGTCCACCTTCATGCGGTGGTGCGTCTCGACGATCTCGATGTCCCAGTCCTCGCCCAGCCGGCTCGCCGCCTCGCGCACCAGATGCGCGAGCAGGGTGACGCCGAGCGAGGTGTTGCCGGTCTGGAGCACGGCAACCGTCTCGGCGGCGTGATCGCAGAGCCAGTGGTGGCGCTCCTCAAGCCCGGTGGTGCCGATGACGATAGGCACGCCCGCGGCCATGGCCGCATCGAGATTGGCTTCGAGCGCGGCCGGCGAGGAGAAGTCGACCAGCACGTCGCTTGTCTTCGCCAGTGTGAGCGGGTCGCCGCCGCCCCTTTCCGGAGCGTCGATCCCGCCCGAGAGCGTCTCGCCCGCCGCCGCGATGGCCGCGGCGATCGCCTGCCCCATCCGTCCCTCGCTGCCGATGATTCCGATACGCGCCACGTTCCCTCCAGACCGATCGTCATGCCGAACTTGTTTCAGCAACCATCGTGCCCCAGACACGGAGCCGTCCTTGGGGCACAATGGGCCCTGAAACAAGTTCAGGGTGACGAGAAGGTTCGAACATGCGCGCCATTCGCAACATCGTCATCCTCACCGGCGCAGGCGTTTCCGCTGAAAGCGGCATCGACACGTTCCGCGACAAAGGCGGACTATGGGAGCAATTCAGAGTCGAGGACGTCGCCACGCCCGAGGCTTTCGCGCGCGATCCCGATCTCGTGCTGTCCTTCTACGATATGCGCCGCGCCGCCATTCAGGACAGGCAGTCCAATGCCGCGCACGTCGCGCTGGGCCGGCTCGATGCCGAGTGGCCGGGCGAACTGCTGATCGTCACGCAGAACATCGACGACCTGCACGAGCGCGGCGGCGCGCGGCGTGTGCTGCACATGCACGGGGAGCACCTCAACGCCTGGTGCACAGCCTGCGATGCGCGGTCGCCCTGGCGCGGGCGGCTGATCGACCGGCCGCCGTGCCCTGCCTGCGGCGAACCGGCGCTGCGCCCGGACGTCGTCTGGTTCGGCGAGATGCCCTACCGGATGGACGAGATCCACGCGGCGCTGCGCCGGGCGGACCTGTTCGTCTCGATCGGTACCTCGGGCGCGGTCTATCCGGCGGCGGGCTTCGTGCGCAGCGCGCACGACCTGGGCGCGCGGACCCTGGAACTCAACCTCGAACCCTCGCAGGGCTCGCGCTGGTTCCACGAGAGTCGGCTCGGCCCGGCGAGCGAGACCGTGCCGGCCTGGGTGGAGGAGATGCTGGCGTCATGACGCGCAGCCCTTGCACTCCGGGTCCTTGGCGATCCGCAGCGTCCTGAGGCTCGGCGCCAGCCCGTCGAAGAGCTGAAGCTTGCCCCATTGGGGATCGCCGAGCGCGGCGTGGCCGGACAGCAGCACCCGAATCGCGTGCATCGCGCCGAAGCAGCCCACCGTCCCCGCCATCGCGCCGAGCACGCCGTCGGCGGCGCAGGTGTCGCAGTCCTCGGCGTCGAAGGCGTCGCCGACGAAGCAGCGGTAGCAGGCTTCGCCCGGCAGGTGCCCGGCGAAGTTGGCGATCTGCCCCTGGAAGCGGCCTACCGCCGCGCTGGACAGCGGCACGCCGGCCGCGACGCAGGCGTCCGACACCGTGAGCCGAGTCGCGAAGTTGTCACAGCCGTCGAGTATGAGGTTGGCGCCTTCCGGAAGGCGTGCGGCGTTGTCGGTCTCCACCCTCTCGACCACCGCACGCACCTTGATGGCGGGATCGAACCGCCGCACCCAGTCCGCCGCCGCCTCGGCCTTGGCGCGGCCGATGTCGGCGGGCGAGAAGATGGTCTGGCGCTGCAGGTTGCTCTGCTCGACGACGTCGCTGTCGACCAGGGTCAGCCGGCCCACGCCCGCGGCGGCGAGATACTGGAGCGCCGGGCTGCCGATCCCCCCGCAGCCCATCAGGACGACGTGCGAGTTCGCCAGAGCCACCTGCCCGGCGCCCCCCACTTCGGGCAGGACGATATGGCGGGCAAAGCGGTCGAGACGATCGGACGGGAGCATATGGGGCGGCCTTGCGCGCGCGTCCTTCGACAGGCTCGGGACGAGCGGGAGTGAGAGCGTTTCCACGCCCTTACCCGCTCATTCCGGGCTTGTCGAAGCCTGTCCCGAATCGCGGCTGCCCGCAAGCAGGCAGCCGCCGGCGATCAGCTTTCGAGCTGCCGCAGCAAGCTGCGCACGTCGCCGTCCATGTCGGCGTCGCGGGTGCGCAGGTCCTCGATCAGGCGGACGGCGTGGATCACCGTCGAGTGGTCGCGGCCGCCGAACTTGCGGCCGATCTCGGGATACGAGCGCGGCGTCAGCACCTTGGCGAGGTACATCGCCACCTGCCGCGGCCGGACGACGGCCCGGGCGCGGCGCTTGGACGCCATCTCGGTGCGGTCGACGCGATAGAACTGGCAGACGGTGCGCTGGATCTCGTCGATCGTGATGCGCCTGCGGTTGGCCGAGAGGATGTCGGTGAGCTGTTCCTCGGCGAGCTGGAGCGAAACGGCCTGGCCGGTGAGCTGGGCGTAGGCGATCAGCTTGTTGAGCCCGCCGACAAGCTCGCGCACGTTGCGATTGATCGTGCGCGCGAGGAATTCGATCACGTCGGCCGGCACGTCGCTCGGCGCGAAGCGGGCGAGGCGGTGCTCAAGGATCGAGCGGCGCAGCTCGATGTCCGCCGGCAGGATATCGGCGACGAGGCCCATCGACAGGCGTGACAACAGCCGCTGCTCGACGCCGTCCAGCGCCTGCGGCGCGCGGTCGGCGGCGAAGACCAGCCGCTTGCCCTCGGCCAGCAGCGCGTCGATCGTGTAGAGCAGTTCTTCCTGCGCGCTCGCCTTGCCGATGATGAACTGGATGTCGTCCACCAGCAGCAGGTCGAAACCGCGCAGGCGTGCCTTGAACTCGATCATCTGGTTCTGGCGCAGCGCCTGGACGAACTCGACCATGAAGCGCTCGGCCGAGCAGTAGAAGATGCGCGCGCGCGGGTGCGCGGCGAGATAGGCGTGGCCGATCGCGTGGAGCAGGTGGGTCTTGCCCTGTCCGGTCGCGGCCTTGAGGTAAAGCGGCGAGAACTGTGGCGCTTCCATCGCCGCCATGCGCTGCGCCGCGTTGCAGGCGAGGACGTTGGCGCTGCCGGTGACGAAGTTGGCGAAGGTCAGCGAAGGGTCGAGCCCGACCGAGCCCTGGACGAGCGCGCCGAATTCCTGCCCGCCGAGCCCGGCCGCGCCGGAATCGTGCAGCGCCTGCGCGCCGTCGTTGGCCGGCCGGCGGGCATTGCCGCCGGCGCCGCCGCTGCCCAGGCGCAGTTCGGGCAGCGGGCGCCGGCCCGGGTGCACCGAGATACGGACGTTGCGCACGTCGGGTCGCGCGATCTTCCATGCCAGCGACAGCCGGTCGGCGAAGCGGTCGGCCACCCAGTTGGCGGAAAATTCGGTCGGCAGGAACAGGTCGAGCGTGCCGGTCTCCTTGCAGAAGGAGCCGAGCTGGATCGGCTTGATCCATTGGCTGTGGAGCTGCTGGCCCAGATCCTTGCGCAGGCCCTGGTTGATGTCAGCCCAGTCCGCCGCGAGATCCAGAGCTTCCCGATCCTGTTCCATCTTCGCGTCGCAAACCTTACCCTTGCCAGGCGTCGCAGACACGCGCCCCCCCGTCGAAGAAACCGTCACCCGGCCCTCCCTATCCAAAATGATCGACCCATAAACAACGCACACGGACCCGTCAGAGATCGCACGCGCACGAAACCCTCTCGCTGCGCCGCCTTGACGCGGCGCCCTATCGCTTCTGTCAGTAGTTCCCCCCGGGCGGACACGCCGCGACCGGACGAGGGATTTATGGAGCAGTTGGCGGGAAGAGCAAGGCGGGGGCTGCAAAAAAAATGAAATAATGTCCCTTGACATCGGTAGGCTGCGGCCTTCGCGATCGCTCTTAATAAGACGCTGATTTACCAGATGAATTTTAGGGATCGTTTGCCGAATCGCCGGATTTCAATCACTTCATCGCAGCGGCGATCACGAGCCCCCGCCGGGCAAGAAAAATGGCCGGCGTCGCGACGCCGACCATGTTCCTTTTTCGTCCCGCTCGCGAGTTCATTCGCGAGCGAATCGCAACAGCGTATCAGAGCGCGGAGACGCGCTTCGTCAGACGCGACAGCTTGCGCGATGCGGTGTTCTTGTGAAGCACGCCGCGGGCCACGCCGCGCGCCAGTTCGGGCTGCGCTTCCTTGAGCGCGGCGGCCGCGACGCTCTTGTCGCCGCCGGCGATCGCGGTCTCTACCTTCTTGATGAAGGTGCGGATACGGCTCAGGCGGTCGCCGTTGATCAGGGCGCGCTTCTCGTTGCGGCGGATGCGCTTGCGGGCTTGCGGCGTGTTGGCCATATTTATCCTTCATCCGGCTGCCACGAGCAGCCCTGTCAATGGTTCGATCTCGTGCAAGATTGCGAGGTGCCGGCCGAAACCGCCCCGCAAGAAGGGCGGCCCTTAGCGGCGAGGCGGCGAATCGTCAAGCATTCCGCATGCGCGTCACTGCTGGCACCGCGGGCACCAGAAGGTGCTGCGTCCGCCCTGGGCGAAGCGGGCGACCGCGCCGCCACAGGCGCAAGGCTCGCCCTCGCGGCCGTAGACCCGCCAGGAGGCGGCGAAATAGCCAAGCTCGCCGTTGGGCTGGGCATAATCGCGGATCGTCGAGCCGCCGGCCTCGATCGATTCGGTGAGGACGGCCTTGATCGCGGGCACCAGCCGCCCCAGCGCGGGGCGCGAGACCCGGCCGGCTTCCTTGTCGGGACGGATGCGCGCGCGGTGCAGCGCCTCGCACACGTAGATGTTGCCGAGCCCGGCGACGATGCGCTGGTCGAGCAGCAGCGGCTTCACCGGCGCCACGCGCCCGGCAAAGGCGCGCTGGAGGTGGCCCGGAGTGAGGCCGTCGCCCAGCGGCTCCGGACCCATCGCGGCGAAAGGCGGCCAGGCGTCGAGCGCGGCGGTGTCGAGCAGGTCGACCGAGCCGAACCGCCGCGTGTCGTTGAGTGCGAGGACGTGACCCGAGGCGGTCTCCAGCACCAGATGGTCGTGCCTGTCGGGCGTGTCGGGCTCGATCCGCCAGCGGCCCGACATGCCGAGGTGGAACACCATGGTCTGTTCGCGGTCGGTGTGGATGAGGCCGTACTTGGCGCGCCGGCCCATGGCGGTGACGCGCGCGCCGGTCAGCGTCTGGACCAGGCCCGGCGGGAAGGGGCGGCGCAGGTCCGGCCGGTTGACCGCGACGCGCGCGATCCGCTCGCCTTCGAGAAAACGGGCAAGGCCGCGCACGGTGGTTTCGACTTCGGGCAGTTCGGGCATCGGAATCCTTGGGGTTGATGCGGGCGAGCCCTCCGGTTCGTCCTTGCGGCGCCGGCAGGCGGACATGCGGCTGCTAACAAGCTTTGCCGAGCGCGCAAACTCCCCTAAGGCGCGCCTTATGAGTGAACAGGCATCCTTCGGCTACGAGGACATTCCCGCGGAAGAAAAGGCCGCCCGGGTCCGTGCCATCTTCTCCAGCGTCGCGGGCAAGTACGATGTGATGAACGATGCCATGTCCGCCGGCATGCATCGGCTGTGGAAGGACCGCTTCGTGCGCCGGGTGAAGCCGCGGCCGGGCGAGGCGATCCTCGACATGGCGGGCGGCACCGGCGACATCGCCTTCCGCCTGGCCGATGCGGGAGCGGAAGTCACCGTTTCCGACATCAACCAGGACATGCTCGACGTCGGCGTCGAGCGCGCGCTCAAGCGCGGCATCGACGGTCTGGTCTGGTCGCGCCAGAACGCCGAGGAACTGGCCTTTCCCGACAGGATGTTCGACGTCTACACGATCGCCTTCGGCATCCGCAACGTGACGCATATCGACAAGGCGCTGGCCGAAGCCTTCCGCGTGCTCAGGCACGGCGGGCGGTTCTTCTGCCTGGAATTCTCGACCACCGAATGGCCGGGCTTCAAGGAAGCCTACGATCTCTATTCGCACCGGCTCGTCCCCAGGATCGGCCAGGCGATCGCGGGCGATGCGGAAAGCTATCGCTACCTGATCGAATCGATCCGCCGCTTTCCGCCAATGCGCGAGTTCGAAGGCATGATCCGCGCCGCCGGCTTTACCCAGACGCGGGTAGAGCCGATCCTGGGCGGGCTGGTGGCGATCCATTCGGGGTGGAAGATTTGAACCTGGTTCGCGCAGCAAGCGCAGAGGACGCAACGAGATCGTGCTCGCGGCGAAGCCCCCTGTCTGCCGCATCGCAGATCACGTGGACTCGTTCGAAGAGAAAGCCTGTGGCGCGTGAAATTTCTCCGCGTCCTCCGCGCTTGCTGCGCGAACCTCGAAATACGCCGCGCCTGCGCGTCTTCACCTGCCGCATCGCATGACCACTCCCGCCACCCATATCGCCCGCCTGCTGCGCTGGGGCCGCGTGCTGGCGCGGCACGGGGCGCTGCGGATCGTCGAGGAAGGGCAGAACACGCCCGCGCCGGTGCGCCGCCTCTGCCGGCTGGCGCGCTTCGGCACGGTGCAGCCGCGCGTGCCTGATTACGCCGCGGCCTTCCGGGCGATCGGCCCGGCCGCGATCAAGCTGGGCCAGACGCTGGCGACGCGGCCGGACCTCGTTGGCGAGGAAGCCGCGCGCAACCTGCTCAGCCTGCAGGACAGCCTGCCGCCGGTCTCGTTCGACCTGATTCGCGAGGAGATCGAAAGCAGCTTCGGTGTGCCGGTCGATGCGCTGTTCGCGCAGATCGAGCCCGAGGCGGTCGGCTCCGCCTCGATCGCGCAGGTCCATCGCGCCGTCACCACCGATGGCCGCCAAGTGGCGATCAAGGTGCTGCGCCCCGGCATCCGCGAGAAATTCACCCGCGATATCGACACTTACGAGTGGGCCGCCGCGCATCTCGAGGCGCTGGGCAGCGAGGCGGCGCGGCTGCGCCCGCGCGCGGTGATCGCCAACTTCAAGCGCTGGACCATCCGCGAGTTGGACCTGCGGCGCGAGGCGGCCTCCGCTTCCGAGCTGGCTGAGGCGGTCAAGGGGCAGGATGGCTACCGCGTCCCGGCGATCGACTGGGACCGTACCAACGGCCGGGTGATGACCGTCGAATGGATCGACGGCGTCAAGATCAGCGAGATCGACCAGCTTCGCGCGCAGGGCCATGACCTGTCCGAACTGGCCCGGCGGCTGGTGCTCACTTTCCTGCGCCAGGCGATCAGTGCCGGCTTCTTCCATGCCGACATGCACCAGGGCAACCTGTTCGTGCAGGCCGACGGGACGATCGTGGCGATCGACTTCGGCATCATGGGGCGGATCGACCGGCGCGCGCGGCAGTGGCTGGCCGAGATCCTCTATGGCCTGACCACCGGCGACTATCGCCGCGTCGCCGAGATCCATTTCGAGGCGCAATACGTGCCGAGCTACCACTCGGTCGAGGAGTTCGCCACCGCTCTGCGCGCGGTCGGCGAGCCGATGCGCGGCAAGCCGGTGAGCGAGCTTTCGGTCGGACAGATGCTTGACGGGCTGTTCGCCATCACCCGCGACTTCGACATGCAGACCCAGCCGCACCTGCTGCTGCTGCAGAAGACCATGGTGATGGTCGAGGGGCTGGCGACGGCGCTGCACCCCGAGATCAACATGTGGGATGTCGCCGCGCCTTTCGTGCAGAGCTGGATCCGCGACGAACTGGGCCCCGAGGCCGCGATCGCCGACCGCCTGCGCGAGGACGCGGAAACCCTGCTGCGCCTGCCGGCGCTGATCCGCCGCATCGAGGAACGCTTCCCCGCCAAGGGCGGTGCGCCCGAGCAGGCGCCGCTGCCCGAGGTGGAGGTGATGTGGGCGCGTAAACGCCACCGTAACCATTGGGTGGGTTATATGACGGCCGCGCTCGCTGGGGGGGCGCTGGCATGGGTCGGGATGCATCTGACAGGGCTGGGATAGGCGGCGCCGCGGCGCCGGCGTGGGATCGCTTTGCCCATTGGCCGCAATTCCGTGCCCGGCTGGCGCTGCTGGTATTGGCGTTGATGCTGGTCGCCGCCGCGCTCGTACCGATCGGCGCCGGCAAGAGCACGGTGAAGACGGCATCGTTTGTCGAGACCATCGCTGGCGCCGAGGCGCCGGGCGTGAAGCGCCCGCGCGATGACGACCTTGCGCTTTACGATCGCGCCATCGAACGCATCCGCCAGGGTGAGAACTATTACGACTTCATCGCCGCCGAGCATCGCCAAGCCGATTATCCCGTGCGACCCGGCCTTGCCGTGCGGCTGCCGACGCTTGCCTACATCGACGCCTGGCTGGGCGAGGGTGGGCAGATCGCGGCCTCTCTGGCCCTGCTTGCCACAGTCATGTTCGCCTGGCGGCGGCGGCTGGGGGGGGAGCCGGGTGGTGAGCGCAAGTGGGCGCGCACCCTGGCCTTCCTCTTCGTCGGGACATCGCTGGGGCTCAACCGCTATTACTTCGTGCTGCACGAACTCTGGGCCGGCATGCTGCTCGCGCTGGCATTCGGCCTGCACCGGCCCGGGCGCTGGGGGGCATCGCTCGCGGTTGCCGCGCTCGCCGTCGCCATCCGCGAGCACGCGCTGCCGTTCATCCTGCTGATGGGCGCCATGGCCTTCTGGCAGCGCGACTGGCGGGAGGGCGCGGCCTGGAGCGCGCTGGCCGCCGCTTTCCTCGCCGTGCTCGCCGTGCATCTCCACCTGGTGGCCGCGCAGGCGCTGCCGAGCGACCCGCAAGGCCCGTCGTGGTTGGCTATGCGCGGGCTTTCGGGCTGGCTGTCGAACATCGTCCTGTCCAGCAACCTGCGCTTCCTGCCGCACTGGCTGGCGGGACCCGCGGTCATCCTGATGATCGCGGGCTGGGCGGGCTGGCGGTCGCCGGCAGGGAGCTTCGGCACGCTGCTCTATCTGGGCTATGGCTTCTTCTTCATGGTCGCGGGGCGGCCCGACAACTTCTACTGGGGCGCGATGATCGCGCCGGCCATGTTCATCGGCCTGGCCTTCGCCCCGCGCGCGCTGGGATCGCTGGCGCTCGCGGCGTTTCCCGGGCGCCAGCCGGAACCGGCCTTCGCAAAGTAATTGCGTGGTAACCATAGTGCATGCAAAAGGCACGGGTATGGGAACGCCGCGCATCCTGCTGGTCGTGGGGGGCGGGATCGCCGCCTACAAGTCCTGCGAACTCGTCCGCCTGATCCGCAAGGGCGGCGGCGAGGTGACGTGCGTGCTGACCGACGGCGGCGCGAAGTTCGTCACCGCCATGGCGCTGGCCGCGCTAAGCGAGAATCCGGTGCACACCACGCTGTGGGACCTCAGGAACGAGGTCGAGATGGGGCACATCCAGCTTTCGCGGCAGGCCGATCTCGTCGTGGTCTGCCCGGCGACCGCCAACATGCTCGCCAAGATGGCCGCCGGCATCGCCGACGATCTCGCGACGACGCTGCTGCTCGCCACCGACAAGCCGGTCATGGCGGTGCCGGCGATGAACGTGCGCATGTGGCAGCACGCCGCCACCGTGCGCAACGTTGAGACGCTGCGCGCCGCGGGGGTCGACGTGATGGAGCCCAACGAGGGCGCCATGGCCTGCGGCGAGTACGGCGCCGGCCGCCTGCCCGAGCCCGAGGCGATCTGGGCGCGGATCGCGGCCCATTTCGGCCTCGCCGCGCCGCAGCCGATCCCGGCCGCGCAGATCGAGACGCAGCCCGAGGATGAGGGTCTTGGCGGTCTTTCGGCCGCGATGATCGTGCGCACGAAAAAGAAGGCGCCGCTCACTCTCGGCGAGGCGCCGCTCGAGGATGCCGAATACGTGGCATTCGCGGCCGAGGCGTTCGGCGATCCGGCGTTTCTCGAACCGCTGCCGGCGGAAGAGGCGCCGCCGCTCGATCTCGGCGGGCCGCTGCTTTCGAAGAAGGGCAAGGCCCGCGCCGCGCCGCCGACCGATGCCGAGGCGATCAACCACATCGTCTCGCACCACGGCGATGCGATGGCGCCCCAACCGTTCGTTTCCGATCCATTCCTTACCGATCCACTGGCCGCCGATCCGCTTGAGGGGCAGCCGGAGTTCGATGACGATCCCGCGCATCGCCCGCTCCACGGCCGGCACGTCATCGTCACCGCCGGGCCGACGCACGAGCCGATCGACCCGGTCCGCTACATCGCCAACCGCTCGTCGGGCAAGCAGGGCTACGCCATCGCCGCCGCCGCCGCCGCGCTGGGCGCGCGGGTCACGCTGGTCTCCGGGCCGGTGAACCTGCCGACGCCGCCCGGCGTCGATCGCGTCGATGTCGAGACGGCGGTGGAGATGGGCAACGCGGTGAAGGCGGCGCTGCCCGCCGACGTCGGCGTGATGGTCGCCGCCGTGGCCGACTGGCGAACGCAGAACGTCGCGCAGGAGAAGATCAAGAAACGCGGATCGGCCCCGCCGGCGCTGCTGCTGACCGAGAATCCCGACATCCTTGCCACCATCTCAGCCCATCCCAAGCGGCCGAAACTGCTGATCGGCTTCGCCGCCGAGACCGAGAACGTGCTCAACAACGCCCGCGACAAGCGCAAGCGCAAGGGCGTCGACTGGATCGTCGCCAACGATGTCTCGGGCGACGTGATGGGCGGCGAGACGAATACCGTGCATATCGTCACCGAGAAGGGCATCGAGGACCTTCCGCAGATGTCCAAGGACGAGGTAGGGGGGGCCATCGCCGAAAGGATCGCCCTTGCACTCTCCGAATGACATTCCGGTACCGGTCAAGCGCCTGCCCCATGCCGAGGGGCTGGACCTGCCCGCCTACGCCACCGAGGGCGCGGCCGGCATGGACGTGCTCGCCGCCGAGTACGTGACGCTGGCCCCCGGCACGCGCCATGCGGTTGCGACCGGGCTCGCGCTCGCCATCCCGCCCGGCTACGAAGTCCAGGTGCGGCCCCGCTCGGGGCTGGCGCTCAAGCACGGCATCTCGGTGCCGAACGCGCCCGGCACGATCGATTCCGACTATCGCGGCGAACTCAGGGTCATCCTGATCAACCATGGCGCGGAGCCCTTCGCGGTGCGCCGGGGCGACCGCGTGGCCCAGCTCGTGCTGGCGCCGGTGGTGCGCGCGTGCTGGCTGGAGGTCGAGGACCTGGACGAGACGGCGCGCGGCGAAGGCGGCTTCGGCTCGACCGGCGGCGTGGTCGCGCTGGGGAGCTGAGCCCCGTCCCTCTCCCGCAAGCGGGAGGGGAGCTTCAATGGAAATCCCGCGACCTTGGCAGCAGCCGCACGTTGCGCGGATGCTGGCCTGTCCGTGCCGGGGCTTCGCGCCCGCGCGGGTGCTGCGGGTGGAGGAAGGCGTCGGCGGGGGAAAGCGGCGGATCGGTATCGTCCAGTTCCGACAGCCCGCCGAGCACGTCGGTGCGGTCGACGATGCGATGGGCAAGGACGTGGATCACGCCTTCGCGGCTGCGCTGCAACTCGCCATCCACCTGCATCAGCCGCGCGGCCATGACCTCGCGGCGGAAGCGCTCGAACTGGCGCGCCCACAGGATCACGTTGGCGATGCCGGTCTCGTCCTCCAGCGTCACGAAGATCGCGTTGCCCTTGCCCGGCCGCTGGCGGACCAGCACCACGCCCGCGACCGTCACCCGCGCGCCGGCCCTGGCTTCGCGCAAGCCGGCGCAGGACGAGATCTTCTCGCGTGCGAAGACCGGTCGCAGGATCGCCATCGGGTGCTCCTTCAGCGAGAGGCGCGTGATCTGGTAATCGGCCGCTACGTGCTCGCCCAGCGTCATCGCGGGCAGCGCCAGCGCGGGTTCCTCGCCCAGTTCGCGCGCTTGCGCATAGGCGAACAGCGGCAGCGCGTCGGGCGGCGTGCGCCGCGCCTCCCACAAGGCCGCACGGCGGTCGAGCGCGATCGAGCAGAACGCATCGGCGTCCGCCAGCAGCCTCAGCCCGCGCTGCGGCAGGTTCGCTCGTCGCGCCAGCTCCTCGACACCGGCGAAAGGCGCGGCGGCGGCGATCGCCCCGGCCCATTCCTCGCGGAACCCGCCGACCTGCCGCAGGCCCAGCCGCAGCGCCAGCGCGCCGTCCGCGCGCCGTTCGAGCGTGCAGTCCCAGCGCGAATGGTTCACGTCGACGGGCCGCACCTCGACCCCATGCTCGCGCGCGTCGCGCACGAGCTGCGCGGGCGCGTAGAAGCCCATCGGCTGCGAGTTGAGCAGCGCGCAGGTGAACACCGCCGGATGGTGGCACTTGAGCCAGGCTGAAACGTAGACCAGCCGGGCGAAGGATAGCGCGTGGCTTTCGGGAAAGCCGTAGGAGCCGAAGCCCTTGATCTGATCGTAGCAGCGCTGGGCGAACTCGGCTTCATAGCCGCGCGCGACCATGCCATCGACCATCATCCTCTCGAACTTGTGGATCGTCCCGACGTTGCGGAAGGTCGCCATCGCCCGGCGCAACTGATTGGCCTCGGACGGAGTGAAGCCCGCCGCGACGATGGCGAGCTTCATCGCCTGCTCCTGGAAGATCGGCACGCCGTAGGTGTAGCGCAGCAGTTTCCGAAGTTCGTCGTGATCATGCGGCGGAGCGGGTGACGGATATTCCACCTTCTCCTCGCCGCAGCGGCGGCGCAGGTAGGGATGGACCATGTCGCCTTCGATCGGACCGGGGCGAACGATCGCCACCTGCACGGTGAGGTCGTAGAGGTTCGCCGGCTTCAGCCGCGGCAGCATGTTCATCTGCGCGCGGCTTTCCACCTGGAATACGCCGAGGCTGTCGCCCTTGCCGAGCATGTCGTAAACGGCCTCGTCCTCGGAATCGATGTCGATCTCCAGCGTTTGCTCGCCAAGGCCGTGCTGCTTCATCAGCGCGAAGCTCTTGGCGAGGCAGGTCAGCATGCCGAGCGCCAGCACGTCGACCTTCATCAGGCCCAGCGCGTCGATGTCGTCCTTGTCCCATTCGATGAAGGTGCGGTCGTCCATTGCCGCATGGTGGACCGGCACCGTCTCGTCGAGCCGATCCTCGGTCAGCACGAAGCCGCCGACATGCTGCGAGAGGTGGCGCGGGAACCTGAGGATCTGCTGGACGAAGTGGCCCAGCCGGCCGATCTCGGCATTGTCCGGGTCGAATCCGGCCTCGACCATGCGCTTGCGTTCGTATCGGGAGGCGTGGCTGCCCCAGACGGTGCCGGCGAGGCGCGCGGTGACGTCCTCGGAAATCCCCAGCGCCTTGCCGATCTCGCGCACCGCGCTGCGCGCGCGGTAGTGGATCACCGTGGCGGCGATGCCGGCGCGATGGCGGCCGTAGCGCTCGAAGACGTACTGCATAACCTCCTCGCGCCGCTCGTGCTCGAAATCGACGTCGATGTCGGGCGGCTCGGCGCGTTCGTCCGAGACGAAGCGGGAGAAGAGCAGGTCGTACTTGTCGGGATCGACCGAGGTGACGCCCAGCAGGAAGCAGACGATCGAATTGGCCGCGCTGCCGCGCCCCTGGCACAGGATCGGCGGTGTCCGGCTGCGGGCGAAGCGCACCAGATCGTAGACCGTGAGGAAGTAGCAGGCGTAGTTCTGCTTGCGGATCAGGTCGAATTCCTCCCGCAGCAGCCCGCGCACCTTGGGGGGCAGGGGATGGCCATAGCGCCGGAACGCCGCTCGCATGACCAGATGGATCAGATAGGCCAGCGGCTTCCAGCCGGGAGGCACCGGCTCGTGCGGGTATTCGTAGCGCAGGTCGTCGAGCGTGAAGGCGATCCCCGAGAGGAAGCGCTGCGTTTCGGCCAGCGCTGCGGGGCAGGCGGCGAAGAGGCGGGCCATCTCGGCCGGGTCTTTCAGGTGCCGCTCGCCGTTGGCTTCGAGCCGCCGGCCGGCTTCGGCGATGGTCGTGCCCTCGCGGATGCAGGTAAGCAGATCGTGGAGCTGACGGCTGCTGGGCGCGGCATAGAGCGCGTCGTTGGTGGCGATGAGCGGCACCCGCGCCGCCTTGGCAATGGCTTGCAGCCGGTCGAGGCGGCGGGCGTCGCGGCCGCCGCGCGCCATCGTCGCGCCCAGCCAGACGCGCTCCGGCGCGACCCGCGCCAGCCGCTCCAGCAGGGGCGGCAGGCCCGGCGGCTGCACCAGCGTCAGGGGCGAAACCGGCTCGTCGTCGAAGTAGGGCGCCGGCCTGGGATGCGGCCGCTGCGGCGTGGAGGTCGATTCGGGCAGGACGATCAGCAGCAGGTCCTGGTGGAAGGTCAGGAGGTCCTCCAGCCCCAGGATGCAGTCGCCCTTCAGCGCGCGCAGGTTGCCGCGCGAGAGCAGTCGGGTGAGCCGGCCCCAGCCATGGCGCGTCGCCGGATAGGCGAGGATGTCGGGCGTGCCGTCGACGAAGACCAGCCGCGCGCCGACGGCGAGGCGGAAGTCGGGCGGCGCCAGGCCTTTCGCGGCGGCTTCCTCGCGGGCCTCCTGCAGTGCGACATGCGCGCGCACCACGCCGGCGACGGTGTTGCGGTCGGCGATGCCGATGCCGGTCATGCCGAGTTCGAGCGCCCGGCCGACCATGTCCGATGGGAGCGAGGCGCCGTGGAGGAACGAATAGCTGGTCGCTGCCCCCAACTCGGCGAAAGCGGGAGTGGGAAACTCCGCGCTCATGCGAACAGGCCGTGCACGTACCAATCCGGATGCTTCGCCTCCCGGCCGTAGAGGCCGTGGCGGAACAGCCAGAAGCGGCGGCCGGCCTCGTCCTCGACGCGGTAGTAGTCGCGGGTGAGGCCGGGGTTGTCCGCGTGCCCGTCGCGCCGCCGCCACCATTCGGCGGCGATCCGCTCGGGCCCCTCGTGGCGCAGGATGCGGTGGGGCTTGCCCTTCCAGGTGAAGCGGCGCGGTGGCCCGTCGGGAACGGAATCGATCACGTGCACCGGCTGCGGGGGATCGAACAGGAGCAGCGGCCGCAGCGCAGGTTCGTTTTTAGATACCTCAAGCCAAGTTAAGGTTTCATTTTTGTCGCGCCGGGAGCGCAGTTTTCCGGCGCGTTCGGGGATATGGCTGTCGCCTGCGGCAAAGCGCCGCACGCCCGAAGCCCCATGTCGCACGGCCAGTCGATCGAGCAGCGGGCCGAGGTCGTCGGGGCGGCGCGGCTCCGCCTCCAGACCCTCCTGCCGCTCGGGCAGCGTTTCGCAGTGCGGGACAGTCAGGTCGACGCTGTCGTAGCCGAAGCCCGGATCGAGCGGGTCGACAAGGCTGTCGATGCGTTCGCGCAACAGGCGCAAGACGAGCGCGGGGTCGCGTGTCGGCGCTCCGGTCTCGATCTCGAGCGTGGCGACATGTCCGTCGCTGCGGTGCAGCCGCGCGCGGAAGCGCCGTCCGCCTTCGCCGCGCTCGGCGAGCGGCGCTGCGATGCGTTCGAGCAGGCTCTCGATGACGTCGAGCACGTCGTCGGTGCGGCCGATCGGCTCGGCGAAGCGCTGTTCGGTGAATATCCGCTCGCGCCGGCGTTCGGGGACGATATGCGCGTCCTCCTCCCCCAGCAGCCGCGCGAGGGCGGTGGTCAGCGCGCTGCCGAACCGCGCGGCGAGCGCGGCGCGTGGGACGCGGGCCAGATCGCCGATGCGGCGGAAGCCGGCGCGCGTGAGCGCGTGCGTGGTGTCCGCGTCGGCGTCGAGCGCGGCGAGGGGCAGGGCAGCGAGGTCCTTGCCGCCGAAGCGGGCGAGCGCGCGGGCGCCTTGCGGTGTCGCCGCCAGGCCGGCGCGGGCGCACAGGCGCTCGGCCGCGATCCGGGCCACCAGCCCGTCGCGCAGGGCGTCCTCGCCGCCGTGGAGATGCGCGCAGCCGGTCACGTCGAGCAGCAGGCCCGTGGGCGGATCGCACTGCACGCTGGGCGTGTAGTCGCCGCACAGCCGCGCCAGCCGCGCCAGCAGCGCGGCGTCGGCCAGCGGATCGTGCGGGAAGGCGGCAAGCTCGGGCACGCAGCCGCGCGCGTCCGCCAGCGCCTGGCCCACTTCCAGCCCCAGCCGCGCGGCTGCGGGGCTCAGCGCCGCGATGCGCAGCGCGCCGCGTTGTTTCTCGATCAGCGCGAAAGGTGGGTCAGCCGGCGCGCTGCCGCTGCGGATCAGGCGCTCCGCCGGCAGCCAGGGCAGGCAGAGCACCAGGTAGCGGCGGGCGCGCGCGAAAAGAGACGGTGTCACGGTTCCACTCCAGGGTGAGCGCCAGCCCCTCGCGCCCGCCGCGGCGACGCAGCAGGGTGAGGACGAAGGCGGGATGGCCGGGGGCATCGGCCGCCAGCGGACGCGACGGCGCGGTGGCGACCTGCCAGCGGGTGTGGGCGGCGCTGGGCAGCGGCGGCGCGGCCGAGCGGGCGAGCAGCACCATGGTCGCGCTCTGCGTGCCCGCCAGCGCCAGCCGGCGCGTCGCGGTGAGGTCGAGCAGCGGCTGGCGGCCGTGCAGTTCCAGCAGCACCGCCGCGGCGCCGCCGTCGCGCACGCTGTCGAGCCCGGCGCGCAGCAGCGCTCTGGCGTCGGCCAGCGCCAGCAGCGTCACCGCGCCCGGATCGATTCCCAGCTCGACGAGCCCTGGGCCGTAGGGCAGTCCCGGCGCGCCGTCCTGCCGCGCCCAGATCAGCGGCCGCCCGTCCAGATTTCGCCGCAGCCATGCCACCAGCAGCGCGAAGCCCAGTGTCCCGGCGAGGTCGGGCGGTTCGGCGGCATGGAACTCGTGCAGCCCGTCCGCCCGCAGCCCGCCGCCCAGTGCCGCATCCAGCCGCGCCTCGCCCAGCGGCACGCAGGGCGCTGCGGGCAGGGGGGCGGAGGAAAGCGAATCGGGCTGCATATGTTCATGATATGTTCTTTTTCAGGGGGAGTCAGCAGGCGATCCTCCCCGGGGCGGGTCAGAGCGCCTGTTCCCACTCGCTTTCCTTGAAGCCCACCAGCAGCCCGCCGGGATATTCGACGATCGGCCGCTTGATCGCGCTGGGATTGGCCGCCATCACTTGCACGGCCTTGCCCGCATCGAGCCCTTCCTTGTCGGCCTCGGGCAGCTTCCGGAAAGTCGTGCCGGCGCGGTTCAGCACTTTCTCCCAGCCGGCTTGCGCCACCCAATGGCCGAGCCTGGCCGGGTCGGCACCCTGCTTCTTGTAGTCGTGGAAGGCATAGGCCAGTCCCTTGCCGTCCAGCCACTTGCGCGCCTTCTTGACCGTGTCGCAGTTGGGGATGCCGTAGAGGGTGATGCTCAAATCCTCGTTCCTTTCGAAACGGCGAACATAGCCGCTCGGCCCGAGCGGGGGGAGTGGACTTTTCGCGCCATCCACGACAAAGCCCAGCCATGAGCGTCAACAGCTTCGGCCGCCTGTTCCGTTTCACGACCTGGGGTGAAAGCCATGGGCCGGCGCTGGGCGCCGTGGTCGACGGCTGCCCGCCGGGGCTGGCGCTTTCCGAGGCGGACCTCCAGCCCTTCCTCGACGCGCGGCGGCCGGGCCAGTCGAAGTTCACCACGCAGCGGCAGGAGCCGGATGCGGTGAAAATCCTCTCGGGCGTCTTCGAAGGTCAGGACGGCGTACAGCGTACCACCGGCACCCCGATCGGCCTGATGATCGAGAACGTCGACCAGCGCTCGAAGGACTATTCCGAGGTCGCCAAGGCCTATCGCCCCGGCCATGCCGACTACGCCTACGACGCCAAGTACGGCTTTCGCGACTATCGCGGCGGCGGCCGCAGCTCGGCACGGGAGACGGCGGCGCGGGTAGCGGCGGGCGGCGTCGCGCGGCTGGTGGTCCCCGAGGTGAAAATCTACGGCTACGTCGTCGAGATCGGCGGCGACGCCATCGACCGGGACGAGTTCTCGTTCGATGAGATCGGTAATAACCCCTTCTTCTGCCCTGATGCGGCGGCGGCGCGGCGCTGGGAAAAGCTGGTCGACGACGCGCGCCTGGCCGGCTCCTCGCTGGGCGCGGTAGTCGAATGCGTGGCCACCGGTGTGCCGGCGGGCTGGGGCGCGCCGCTCTACGGCAAGCTCGACGCGGACCTTGCGGCGGGGATGATGAGTATCAACGCGGTGAAAGGCGTCGAGATCGGCGACGGCTTCGCCGCGGCGCGGCTGACCGGCGAGCAGAACGCCGATCCGATGCGCCCCGGTCCCGGCGGGCCGGAGTTCCTGGCGAATCACGCGGGCGGCATCGCCGGCGGTATCTCGACCGGGCAGCCGGTGGTGGTGCGCGTGGCGTTCAAGCCGACCAGCTCGATCCTGACGCCGGTGGAGACGATCACGCGCGAAGGCGGCAGCAGTGAGATTCGCACCAAGGGGCGGCACGATCCCTGCGTCGGCATCCGCGGCGCGCCGGTGGTCGAGGCGATGATGGCATTGGTGCTGGCCGACCACAAGCTGCTGCACCGGGGCCAGTGCGGATGAGGTAAGCGCGTATCCTTAGACAGGCTCAGGATGAGCGGATGTCGCGCATGGCCGAATCTACACGACCCGCTCGTGCTGAGCTTGTCGAAGCGTGCGCGACTACCTCGCCTTTCTGAGCACGATATAGACCGCGCCCGCTCCGCCGTGGCGCGGGTGCGCGGGGCGTACGGCGGCGATGCGGCTCGCGTGCGGCCCGGCGGCGAGCCAGTCCATGAACTTGCGCCGGATGACGCCGCGGCCGGCGCGCTCGTCGCTCGGCCGCAGGCGTCCGGTGATCAGCAGTACCAGCCGCGCGCCTTGCGCCTGCGCCAGCGTCAGGCCGTGCTCGAGCCGCGCATGGGCCGCATCCAGTGTGGCGCCGTGCAGGTCGAGCGTGAAATCGGGCGCTACCAGCCCGCGCGCCAGCCTGCGGTCCCAGCCGGCGTCGAGCCCGTGGCGATCGAGCGAGCGGACGAGCGGACGGGCTTTGCGTTCCTCTCCCGCAGGGGGAGGGGGACCAGCCGCAGGCTGGCGTAAGGGGCTTTCGGCCGGGCGCGGTGCCTGGGGCGAATCCCCTCCACCACGCCGCTCCGCGTCGCGATCTCCCTTCCCGCGCCGGGGAGGAGCCTTGGCCAGCGGCGTGACGGTCCGCGTCACTTTCGTCCAGAGCGCGGTTTCCTCGCCGGTCAGCCTGCGGCCGGGCCGCTTCATCGTGCGTGGAGGCGGTCGAGCGTGCCCTTCGGCAGCAGCAGCAGCGCTTGGCCGCGCGCGGTCATGCCACCGGCGATGGTGCGCGCCTCGGCGCCGGCGCCCCAGAAAGTATCGAAGCGGTTCGTCCCCTTGATCGCGCCGCCGGTGTCCTGCGCGATCCACAGGCCGTTCGCCACGCGGCTGTCGAGCGAGAGGAACACCGGCGCGCCGAGCGGGACGAAGGCGGGATCGGCCGCGACGGTCGATCGCGCACGCACCGGCACGCCGAGGGCGCCGACCGGCCCTTCGCCGACGGTCTCGCGAAAGAACACATAGGATTCGTTGGCGCGCAGCATGTCGTGCCCTTCCCGCGGCCGGTCGCGCAGGAACTGCTGGATGCCCTGGAGCGAGCCCGAATACTGTCCCGGCGCGTTGCCGATCAGCCCGCGCTGGCGCATGATCGAGCCGATCAGCGTCGATTGCCGCCCGTTCTGCGCCGCGTAGCCCAGGCGCACGACGCTGCCGTCGGGCGTGCGCAGCCGGCCAGAGCCCTGCACCTGGAGGAAATAGACTTCCGCCGGGTCGGCCGCCCAGGCGATTGGCTGCCCCTTGCCCACCAGCGCGCCGTCCTCGATCTCCGCGCGCGAGTGGTAGGGGACGAAGCGGCCGTTCGCGTCATAGCGGCCCAGCGGCAGGCGGCCGTCGGGCAGCGGCGGCGCGTCGCCGGGGCGGGCGCGGACGAGATCGGGCGGGGGCGCATAGATCGGCACGTCGAAGCCGGGCTGGCGCGTGCGCGCTCCGGCGATCTCGGGCTCGTAATAGCCGGTGGCGAAGGCGGCACCGTCGCCGATCCGCGCGGTCTCGAAATAGCGGACGAAGAACGCGCGCGCGTCCGCTGCGCGCCAGGTCGGGGCGGCATCGCACGCCGGCTTCCAGTCGGCGCCGCGCGTCAGGCCGCTGTTGTCGGTGCGCGTCGTCAGGCGCGCGCAACTGGTGCGGAAGGCGGAAAGCGCCCCGGCCGCGTCGTCGGGTGTGATCGTCAGGCTGGCGATCGGCGTGCCGCGGGTGACACCCGCCGAGACGGCGTTGTTGGGCAGGACGATCGGCGGCTGCGTGATGGGGCGCGAAGGCGGCAGCGGCCCCCGGGCGGGCGGGATCAACTGCCCGCAGGCGGACAGCAATATCAGCAGCGCGAGCGCCGCAAGGCTGCGTGCCTGCCCCAGCACGAAGGGATCAGCCTTCGTCGGTTTCGTCGAGCAGCCAGTCCGGATCGGCCGATCCGACGTTGCGGCTGAAGCTCCAGATGTCGATCGCCTCGATCGCGTCGTCGAGCGAGCCGGCGATGACGTTGCCGTCCGCGTCGCGCGTCACGGCGGCGATGTCGGCGCGGAAGCGCACCGTGATGCGCGCCATCGGCGCATCGAAGCTGGCGCCGGTGATGGTCGCCTCCTCGATCCGGATCAGGCGGTTTTCGAGCGATTCGCCGGCGGCCACGCGGGCGTCGATCGCGCCGGCGAAACCTTCGTAGACGTCGCGGTCGCAGAGCTGGCGCAGCTCTTCCTTGTCGCCGCGCCAGAACGCCTCGAGGATCATGCGATAGGCCGAGTGGGCCCCTTCGATGAAGGCGTGCGCGTCGAAATGGCGGTCGGCCGCGGCGATGGCGCGCAGCCCGCGCTCGACCGAGGCGGTCACGGGCGGCAGGTCGCGCGGGCGCAGGGCGGCGTTCTGGGCCTGCTGCTGGCGCTCGACCGGCTGGCGCGGCGCCGGCGCGGCGCTGGCGCCTGGTTTGTTGTCGATCCGGCCGGGAATCGGTTCTTCCTCGTGCTCGGCGCGGCGGCCGAGAACTGCATAGAGCCGCAAGCCCAGAAAGGCTGCGATCATGGCCAGGATGACGATTTCGACGGTCACGCTAACGCTTTCCAATTCAAGTGCCCACGGGACGGGCTGAACATGATAACCCCAGATAGGTAGGGATGACAAATGAACAACGCACGAACCGCCCGTCCGGGCATTTTTTCGTCGCACGGGGCCGGCATTCCCGCCGCGTCGCCGCGCCGGCAGTGCTCCATCCGGCGAAATCGGGGCAGGAATCCCGATCCTGCTCCGAAGGCGCGCGCCAGCCCGGATTTTCCGTACGATGTTTTCGGCGGAGCGGTTCGACGCCGCCTCCCATTGCTGATGCCTTCGTGCGGTGCTAGGCGCGCGGGCCAAGGGGAGTGACCCTCGTATATTCCGCAAGCGTGAAGAAAGACCGAACCATGGCCGACGAAGGCAACGTCATCTCCAATCTCGATCTCGGCGGCAACGGCGCGGACACCTCGCCCAGTGCGGGCCTGATCTCGCAGTACGTCAAGGACCTGTCGGTCGAGAACCCGAACGCGCCCGACAGCTTCCAGTGGCAGGACGCGCCCCAGCTCGACATCCAGTTCAACATCGGCGCCCGGGCGATCAACGAAGAGGTCCAGGAAGTCGAGATGAAGATCGTGGTGACGGCCAAGGCAGAGGCCGGCACCGCCTATATCGTCGACCTGTCCTATTGCGCGCTGATCGGCATGCGCAACATCGACCAGGCCCAGGCGCACGCCTTCACTTATGCCGAAGCGCCGCGCCTCATCTTCCCCTTCGCGCGCCGCGTGCTGTCCGATGCCGTGCGCGACGCCGGCTTCGCGCCGCTGATGCTTGAGCCGATCGACTTCAACGGCCTCTATGTGCAGCAGCTCGCCGCGCAGCAGCAGGACGAAGACGCGCCGGTCGGCAACGCTTGAGGTTGTCGAAGCACACGCGCGACGTTCGCCCTGGGGCGATGGCGCCGTGAGCCTGCTCAGGAACGTCGGCACGATCGGCGGGCTGACCGCGTTCAGCCGCGTCTTCGGCTTCGTGCGCGATATGCTGCTTGCGCGCGTGCTCGGCGCGGGGCTGGCGGCCGACGCCTTCCAGCTCGCCTTCACGCTGCCCAACACCTTCCGCCGGCTCTTCGCCGAGGGCGCCTTTTCGGTCGCCTTCGTGCCGATGTATTCGCGCGCGCTGCATGGGGAGGGCGGAGAGGAAGCGGCCGAGGCGTTCGCCGGTGATGTGCTGGCGGTGTTCATCTGGGTGCTGCTCGCCTTCAGCGCCGTCGCGATGATCGCCATGCCGGCGATCGTCTGGGTGTTGGCCAGCGAATACCAGAGCGTGCCCGGCAAGTTCGAGCTGTCGGTCACGCTCAGCCGGATCACCTTTCCCTATCTCGGCCTTATCAGCCTGGTGGCGATGCTGTCGGGCCTGCTCAACGCGCGCTCGCGCTTCGGGCCGGGCGCGATGGCCCCGGTGTTCCTCAACCTGGTGCTGATCACGGGGATTCTCGTGGGCGCCCGGCTGCGCGGCGATCATGGCGACGATACCGTCGTCGCCTATGCGCTGGCGATCTCGGTCTCGGTCGCCGGGCTGGTGCAACTGCTCTATCTCGTCTGGTCGACACGGCGGGCCGGCGTGCGGCTCCGCGTCAGGCTGCCGCGGCTGACGCCCGAGGTGCGCCGGCTCGGCATGCTGATTCTGCCGGCCACGTTCGGCGCCGGCATCTATCAGGTCAGCCAGTTCGTCGACACGTTCTTCGCCACCTCGCTGCCGCAGGGCTCGCTGACGCTGCTCAAGCTGGCCGACCGGCTGAACCAGATGCCACTCGGCATCGTCGGCATCGCGCTGGGCACGGCGATCCTGCCGATGCTCGCGCGCCATATCCATTCGGGCGAGACGGCCGAGGCGCAAAGGCTCCAGACCCAGGCCTTCGAGATGGCGACGCTGCTGACGCTGCCCGCCGCCGCCGCGCTGGCGGTTTGCGCGCCGGCTTTCGTCACCGCCTTCTTCGTCGGCGGCAAGTTCACGGCGGGCGACGGCGCGATCATGGCGCAGATCGTCGTCGCGCTGGTGGCCGGGCTGCCCGCCTACGTGATCGTCAAGATCCTCAACCCCGCTTTCTTCGCGCGCGAGGACACGCGCACGCCGGTCTGGACCGCGCTGGCCGCGCTGGTGTTCAACATCGCGGTCAACCTGGTGGTGGTGCGCCGCTTCGGCATCGTCGGTCTCGCCGCGGCGACGGCGGCCTCGGCCAGCCTCAACTGCCTGCTGCTTTATGCGATCCTGCATGTGCGCGGCTGGTTCCGTTTCACGCTGCCGCTCGGGGGAAAGGTCGCGCGCCAGCTCGTCGCCACCGGGGCGATGGCGGGGGCATTGTGGTACACTTTGCCGGTGCTGTCCGGACGCTATGGCGGCGGGGTTTTCGACCGGGTCTGGTCGCTCGCGGTGCTGGTCGGGCTAGGCATGGCGGTGTTCTTCGCTGTCGCTTTCGCCATCGGGGCTGTCGACAAGCAGGTGCTCGGCCAGCTAAGGCGCCGCCGTCCCCCGCCGAAAGCGGCGGAGGGCGACGACATACTGGAGGTTCGGTAATTCCCATGCGCATCGTTTCCGGCATTCAGCCGACAGGCAATCTCCACCTCGGAAATTACCTGGGCGCGATCCGGAACTGGGTGCGCATGCAGGACGACATCGAATCGCACGGTGGCGAGTGCCTGTTTTTCCTCGCGGATCTTCACGCCATCTCGATGCCGCACGTGCCAGCCGAGCTTGCCGCCAACACGCGTGAGATGGTAGCGGCGCTGGTCGCCTGCGGCATCGATCCCGACCGCTCGACGCTGTTCAACCAGGCGCAGGTCCCCGCCCATGCCGAGCTGCAGTGGCTGCTTAACGGCACCGCGCGGATGGGCTGGCTGAACCGCATGACGCAGTTCAAGGACAAGTCCGGCAAGAACCGCGAAGGCGCCTCGATCGCGCTGTTCACCTATCCGGTGCTGCAGGCGGCCGACGTGTTGCTCTACCAGGCGACGCACGTGCCGGTGGGGGAGGACCAGAAGCAGCACCTGGAGTTGGCACGCGACGTCGCGCAGAAGTTCAACAACGATTTCGCCAGCGAAGCGAAGCCGGTCTTCACCCTGCCCGATCCGATCATCCCGCCCGATGCGGCGCGGATCATGTCGCTGCGCGACGGCAGCGCCAAGATGAGCAAGTCCGACCCGTCGGACATGAGCCGCATCAACCTGACCGACGATGCCGACACGATCATGCAGAAGGTGCGCAAGGCCCGGACCGATCCCGAGCCGCTGCCCGGCGAGGCGGCTGGGCTGGGCGGGCGGGCCGAGGCGGCGAACCTTGTCGGCATCTATGCGACAATGGCGGGCACGGGCGTGGCCGAGGTGCTGGCCCAATTCGCCGGCCAGGGCTTTGGTGCGTTCAAGCCGGCGCTGGGCGAGCTGCTGGTCGAGAAGCTGGCGCCGATCAACGCGCGCTTCGTCGAGCTGAGGCAGGACCGCGCGGCGCTCGACGCGATCCTGCGCAAGGGCGCCGAAAAGGCACGCGCGCTGGCGGCGCCGACGCTGGAAGCGGCCTATGACGCGCTGGGCCTCGTCAGGGGGTAGCGCTCGGCCCGTCTTGCGCCGGGCACGTTTTGCCTCCAGATGTTCAACCGATGTTCAGTCGTTGCCGTTTACGCCTTGAAGGCAAAACTTTTCGGGTCGCGCCAACAAGATAGGCCATGACCCGGTGGAGGATCGCGATGATTGCCTACTCGCAGTCCCGGCTCGGCCGGATGAAGCTCGCAGCCGCCGCGCTGCTGATGTTCGCCGTTGCCGCCTGTGCGTCGCCGTTCAACGCGAACGTGTCGCGCTTCCAGTCGCAGCTTCCGGCGCCCGAGGGCCAGTCTTTCGCCATCGTCGCCGACGATCCGGGCAAGGCCGGCGGTCTCGAATTCGCGCAATACGCGCGGCTCGTCGAGGACAAGCTGACGCAGCAGGGCTATGCGCTGGTGGCGGAGCCGGCGAACGCTACTCTGGTGGTGCGCTTCGATTACGGCGTGGACAAGGGGCGCGAGCGCATCCGCTCCACCGGCTTCTCCCGCGATCCGTTCTGGGGGTCCTGGTACGGTTATCGTCCGTACCACTACTGGGGCTATCGGCCCGGCCCGTGGAGTTGGGGCTGGAATGACCCCTGGTTCGACAGCGGCGTCGAAAGCTACACCGTCTATACCAGCGGTATCGCGCTGAAGATCGATCGTCGGGTGGACGGGCAGCGCCTGTTCGAAGGCAAGGCCGAGGCGGTCTCGACCTCCAACCGGCTGCAGTACCTCGTGCCCAACCTGGTAGAGGCGATGTTCACCGGATTCCCGGGCAATTCGGGCGAAACCGTGCGCATCAGCGTCGCGCCCGAGAAGAAGCGCGACTGAGCGTTTTCCGGTAGAAGAAGCCGAGAGGGCGGAGCCGGCCTGGCCCCGCCCTTTTTCGTATCGGCTCAGGCCGGAACCGCCGCGCTTTCCTTGAGCCTCGGCATGACCTTGTCGGCAAAGCGCTTCATCTGGGCGTAGACGCGCTCGTAGGGCATGCCGCCGTAGCTGAAGTTGGCGATGATGTCGTATTCGCCCACGGTCGACTTGCGCATCGCGTCCTTCTCGATGAGTTGTTCGACCGTGCCGATGAGATTGCCGCCGATATAGTCCTTGTAGGCCTTCTCCGGCCCGCCGGCGGCGTTCATCGCGTCGCCCAGCGCCACGTAGGTGGCGTAGGAGGGCATCGACTTGAAGTGCTCGCCGCCCCATTCGTAGTGGTTCGCCACCTGGTAGAACTGCTTGGCGAAATACTCGTCGGTGTATTCGGCGACTTCCGATTCGTTGTCGACGCAGACGACGAAGTCCGAGATGACGAAGGGCGGCGCCTTCTTGCCGTGCTTGGCCTCGAACGTGGCGCGATAGGCGTTGATCTCCTTCATCGAGTGCGACCAGTCGCCCTGGCTGAAGCGCAGTGCCTTGAGGCCGTAGTCGGCCGCCACCTCGGCCGACGAGGGCGACATCGAGACCATGACCATGCGCTCGCGGCTCCAGCCCTCGGGCCGGGGGCGGACTTCCACCTCGGGCTGCTTGTAGTGCTTGGTGTCGGCCTTGACCGTGCCCGTGGCGAGGCCGTCCATGATGATCAGCGCGGCTTCGTCGAACATCTCGCGCGAATCGGCGATGTCCTGGCGGAAGCCGGTGAACTCGCGGCGGGCCGCGCCGCGGCCCATGCCCAGGATGACGCGGCCTTCGGACAGGCTGTCGAGCATCGCGGTCTTCTCGACCACGCGCAGCGGATCGTTCCACGGCAGGATGACCGCGGCCGGCATCAGCTTGATCGTCTTGGTCTTGGCCGCGACCCAGCTCAGCGCCTGGATCGGGTCGGGGCAGGCGGCGTAGTCGGTGAAATGGTGCTCGACGCAGGCGGCGAAGTCGAAGCCCATCGCCTCGGCTTCGACCATCAGCTGCGTCTCGCGGCGGAAGAACTCCATGTCGGTTTCGCCGCGCAGGTTCTGGTAGCCCATGTGGATGCCGATTTGCATTGCCGTTCTCTCCAATGTTTTCTGGCTAATGTTCTGGGGACTCGTTGCTTCGGATCGTCGTGTCGTCAGGCCGGAACCAGCCGGTCGCTGGTCGCGGTGACGGGTTCCTCGCCGTTCAGGGTGCAGCGATGGAATTCGCGGCCGCTTTCCTTGTCGAAGGGCAGGACGCGATGCATGGCGCCGGTATTGTCCCAGATGACGAGGTCGCCGAGCTGCCACTTGTGGCGATAGACGTACTTGTCCTGCGTCGCATGAGCCATGAGGCGCTGCAGCAGGTCGTGGCTTTCGGCCGGGTGCATCCCTTCGATCCAGGCGCCCGAGGTGCTGAGCACGAGCGACTTGCGGCCCGAGCGGTGGTGCCAGACCAGCGGGTGCGAGCGCTGCGGATAGCTGCACCACACGGCGAATTCCTCGGGCGTGCAGTCGCGCATGGCGGGGAACAGGGCGGCCTGCATGGTGTGGACGACGCGCAGCTTCTCGAGCCGCGCCTGCTCGTCCGCGGGCAGATCCTCGAACGCGGCATAAGTGTTGGCGAAGCAGGTGTCGCCGCCGACCCGCGACAGCTTGTGGGGTGTGAACAGCGTGGCGAGAGGCGGGATTTCCTCGTAGGTGCCGTCCATATGCCAAAGATGATTGCCGATCAGGAACCGGGCGTATTCCGGGTTCACCTCGGGGTCGAGCGAGACCTTGAGCAGGCCCTCGTCGCCTTCGGTCAGCACCTTGCCGTCGGCCCCGCGCTTGGACGCGCCGATCCGCAGGTCGCCCAGCGTGCGGGCGATCGCGCGCAGTTCGTCGTCGCTCGGCGCGAGGCCGCGGAACAGGAGCACGCCGCGCCGGTCGAGCAGAGCCCGGATTTCCCCGGCGTACTTGCCGCTGATGAGATCGGCCTTGCCGATCGTGACCTGCGATCCCATGCGTGGAGACAGATCGACCGATGAAAGCGCCATGCTCAGACCTCCTTGCCCGTCCTCTCGCCGCAGCGACTCGGCTGCGGTCAATTTGTTACCGTTATCGTTTCAATAGCAGTAGGCAGCATATGCGTCGAGAGGCTTTCTTGTGTTCAATCGTTAAATTATCACCTATATCGTTTCAATATGTGCCGCACGGCATGGCAGAGGGGATCGGCGCATGAACCTAGCAAAGCTGGAAAAGACGGAAAAGCGCGCGCCGCGCCGTCCCGGCCGGCCGACGCTGAGCGACGAGCAACTGCTGGACATCGCGCTCGACCTGTTCCTCGAACACGGCTTCGAGCGGACCAGCATCGACGCGATCACATCCGCGGCGGGCATGGCCAAGCGCACCGTCTATGCGCGATACGCGGACAAGGAAACGCTGTTCAAGGCCGCGCTCGGGCGGGCGATCGACGAATGGCTGGTTCCCGTCGAGCGACTGCGCGCGGCCGAGCAGGACGATCTCGAAAAGACGCTGCTGGCGATCGCGCAGATGCTGCTCACCAACATCCTCAGCCCCGCCGGGATGCGCCTGCTGCGGTTGAGCAACGCGGTATCGGTCTCAATGCCCGAGATCGCCGCGGCCAATACCCGCATGGGCACCGAGCCGACGCTGGCCTACCTCGCCGACCTGTTCCGCCGGCGGCTGCTGCCGTCGGACGCGCCCGCGCCGGAGGCCGACGAGGCGGCGCTGGCCTTTCTTCATCTCGTCGTCGGCGGCCCGGCCAGCACCGCCGCCTGGGGCGTCGTGCTCGACGACGTGGCGATCGAGCGGCACACCCGCTATTGCGTCCGCCTGTTCCTGCATGGGGCGCTGCCCGCGCGGGGCCAGGGCGTGCTCGAGCGCGAGAATCGGCGGCTGAAGGCGCTAGTGGACGAAGCGCTGGCGCAGCTCGATAGCCTGCGCGGCAGACTGGCCGGGGCCTGACGGCGGGCCCGTCAGCGCGCGTTCCGGGCTTCCAGCCGCGCGAGGTCCTCCGCGCTGTCGACGTCGAGCAGGATGGCGTCGTCGGCGATGTCGACGCGGGCGACATCGCCGCGCTGCCTGAGCAGCCGGCCGGCGCCCTCGTCGCCGGTCAGCCGCGCGACTTCGGGAAAGGCGGCGCGCGACAGCAGTACGGGATGGCCATGGCGGCCTCCATGGCAGGGCAGCGCGGCGAAGCGCCC
>JBAYPJ010000013.1:0-56696 GCA_041677785.1 Novosphingobium sp.
CACCGCGTCACTGGTGGCGAGCGTCAGCGTGCCGCCCACGCCATCCTCGCTGCCATAGGACCGGATCGTCCCGTCCATCTGCACGCGGTTATGGCTGTTGTTCGGCAGGGAGGTGACGGTCAGCGTCACATCGCCGCCATCCGCGCCCACCATCTGCCCGTCGAGCAGGATCGCCCCGCCCGCCGATGCGTCGAGCAGGCTGCCCGCGCCCAGCGTGATGTCGCCCTGATTGCTGGCGATATAGATGTCGCCGCCTTCGATATGGGCAAGATCGGCCGCATCGCCGCCCGCCGGCAGATTGACCCACAGCCCGCTGGTGTCCAGCGTCACGCCGTCGCCGATCGTCACGCTGCTGATGCTGTCGGAACCGGCGCTGCCGTCCTGCGTGCCGAACAGCGCGATCACCCCGCTGCGCGCGGTCAGATCGGCGTTCACGTCGATATCCTGCCCGCGCAGGCGCATCTCCCCGCCGTCCTGCACGGACAGCGCTTCCTCGATGGTCAGCGAACCGCTGGTGAGGATGCGCAATTCGCCAAGGCCGAAGCGGTTGAGATCGGCGGCCGAAAATTCGACCCGGTTCAGCAGATCTTCGGAAAGCGCGGCGGTAGCATCAAGCGATCCGGCGGCATCCGCGCCCGCGCCGATGGTGACGCTGCTTTCAAACGGCTGCGAATTCAGCTCCTGACTGGTCAATATGCCCGTCAACTGGCCGCGCCCGACATAAAGCTGCCCGGCCAGCGGCGTGACATTCTGGGGGAGCTTGTAACCGTCCACCCGCTGCGGGAATTGCGGGAACTCGACCGGGTCGGGATAGCCGGGGCGGTCGGCGGTCTGGCGGTCGCCGGTGATGACATCGGCGACGATCTCGCCCTCGAACAGCACGGTCGGCGCGCGCAGCGTCAGCACGCCAGCATCGCGGCCCACGGTATAGCCATCCTCCCAGCGCGTGATGCCCCGGCTGCTGAACAGCGGGTTGGACCACACCTGCGTATAGGCCTCGCCCCAGCGCTCATGCTGGCGGACGAAGGCGTCGCCCCAGGCGACGACCCTCATGCCGGCGGGCACATTGCTGACGTCATACAGCTTGCCGTCCGCGCCCAGCACGCGGGTGGAGCGGATGATGCCGCTCTGATAATCGATGCTGCCGCCCGATATGTCGAACACCGCGCCCTGCTGCGCGATGATCTCGTTCGATGAAATGGTGATGGTGCCGCCCTGCGCCGTCCATTCGCCGATGCCGCGCTCGACATTGCCGAGGTGGCCGCCGACTTCGAGGAAGCCGTTGCCGGTGTAATAGCGGTCGCCGTCATAGCCGCCGGTGCCATCGGGCAGCAGCACCAGGCTGCGCACATCGACCCAGATATCGGTGCTCTTGATGCCCTCATTCTCGCGGTTCAGCGGGCTGTCGCGCATCTCATAGGGCTGGATGTTGACCAGCAGGCTGTTCGATTCCATCGACAGCGCCACGCCTTGCGAGCCGGATACGTCGATCTGCGCGCCATCGGCGACGAACACCCGCTCCAGACCGGTGACGAGCACATGGCCGCCGGTGGCGATGGTCTGTGATCCGCCCTGAAAATCCACGGTGCCGCCGGTGCGGATGTCGATGCGCGACAAGTCCTTCCGGTCGGGCAAGGTATAGACGAGGTTGCCGATGGCCTTGTTGTTCCAGCCCCGCCCATCGACATCGACCCCGACTTGCTCGCTGGTCAGCGCGTCGCGCTGGGCATCGGTCGCGGTCGCCTCGCTGTCATAATCGGGCACGATCATGGTCAGGCTGTCGCCCGTCAGCGTGACGGTCGATTCCGCATCGGACAGGTCGGTCAGCAAATGGACGCTGCCGCGCGTGTTGACCGTGGTAGTGGCCACGGCCACGCCGTCCTGCACCACATGCTTACCGACCAGCGTGATGTCGCCTTCGGCCGCTTCGATCACGCCCCGGTTCGTCACCGTGCCGCCATCGGCATTGACGCTCAGTTCATTGCCGCGCGTGGTGGCCCATTGGTTGACATCGGTGCCCTGACCGGCGCGGACGGCGAAATCCTTGCCGGCGGCCAGCAGAGCCTGCCCGCGCGGCGTGGTAATCGTGCCCTCATTGGTGACCTGCGCCCCCATCAGCAGCACATAGCCGCCACCTTCGACGACGGAGGCCGGTTTCGTGGTGTTTATCCGTGCCCCGGCCTCGACCATGATGTCGCCCAGCGCATCGGTGAAGCTGGAATTATGGACCAGATTGTTGCCAACCCCCGTCGTGCCGGACGAATAAAGCCCATACTCGTGGAACTGCGTGTCGGTGATGGTGGCGGCCGAGGCCACGAGATTGCGGACGTTGACCGTGGACGTGCCGCCGAACAACACGCCGTTCTGATTGAGGATCAGCACCGTGCCCTTGGCATTGATGCTGCCGTGAATCTGGCTGGCGCTGGCGTCGTGGACGCGGTTCAGCACCACCCAGTCCGATCCTTGCTGGTTGAAGCGTAGATCGGTTTCGCGGCCGACGTTGAAGCTGTCCCAATTGAGGATGGCCTTCTGTTCGGTCTGCTCGACCGTGACATTGGTGCGCCCGCCTTCGCCGGCGCTCTCAACCGGGCCGTTGGCGCCGACCCACAGGCCGGGGTCGATGGCGATATCGCCGGCGATCTGCAAGCCGCCGGGCTTCAACCCATTGGCCACGAGGTTCTGCGCGGCGCGGGCAGCGGCGCGCGCTTGGACCTGGGCATCCATCGCCGCCCGCCTGGTTTCGGCGGCACGGCGGAACGTCTCGATCGCGCGCTGGCTCGCCGAGTTGGTCTCATTGGCCCGTGTGGCCTGCGCCTGCGCGGCGCGCGCGGCGGCGGCAGCCGGATCGGCGCCGCCACGGCTGGAAAAGACGCGCCCTCCCGACCGGGCCTCGGCGACGCCGGTGATCAGCATGGCGCTGAGCGATGCACCGATGAGAAGCTTATGGCGAAAGGAAGAAGTCTTGATCATCGGGTCATCTCCGGCAAGCTGGCGGCCGCTTCAGTCTGGGTGCTGGCGGCACGGGCATCGAAAAAATCAGGGGTGGCGGACGGGGCCGGGGCGTGTTCGCTCCGGCCGCAAAAGATTTCGGGAAGGCTGGCTCTCATGGCTGGCCCCCTCGCGGCATGGGCATTGGGCGATGGGGCCGTTCGGGATGGACCGAGCGACCGAGCGCATCGCCCATGCGAAGGCGCGTCGCGGCCCTGTGGGCAACGCCGACCTGGACATCGGGCGAGCCGGCGACCGCGACATCGGCGTCGATCCCGGCATTGCTGCGGGCTTGCGCCGCGCGGGCGGCCGCTTGCAGCCGGTCGGTGGCGCATTCGAGATGACCGGCGCGCGTCCCGCCGATATCGACGATGACACATGGACCGGGCGTTGGCGTGCCGCCGATCCGGCGCTGCGCTTGTGGTTCGGGCAGGGCGTCCGCCTCGACGGTGACAGGCGGCAGCACCAGCAAGGTAGGCCACTCCGCCTGCCGATCGTCGCCCTCGCGCGCCGTGGCGCTTTGCGCGGGCAGCAGGGGCGCGAGGATGACGGCGAGGCTGGCGGTGACAAGGGTGCGGATGCGCGCAAAGGGTAAACGCGCATCCGCACAGGCCAGTGGATGGCTCCGCTTGCCGGGGAGTGACGGCTGCGGACGAGAACCGGCGTCGGTGCGCCGGATGGTAGTGACGACGCGCGCAACGCTCCGCGTGACCCGGCTCCGCCCGCTGAGGGGTGCGGCGGACGAAGCCGGGTGCTCGCGCCCATCCGGCCTTGCGATCGAACGCAGACGGGCGGCTACTATCAGGAGCGTTGCGGTGGACATGGCGGTGCTGCCTGTTCCTCAGAACCGCGTCATCAGATCGATGAAGCCGCGATCGACCGAGAAGGGCGCGCCGGCCACCTCTTCAGCCGAGATCCAGCGGAAACCGACGATGGTGTTCCTGGCGATGGCGTAATTGCCGCCGATCTGCCAGCCGCGGTTGTTGGTGCCGCCGATATGGAAATCGCTGTCGGCAAAGCCGTCGATCACCGCATCGGATTCCAGGCGGCGATAGGCGACATGGGCGTTCCAGTCGCCGCGCTTGGCCTGCCAGTCGCCGGCAAGGTTGAGGTTCATCACCGAGCCGACGGTCAGACGCGCCTGCCAACCGATGTCGCCGCCCTCATAGGGACCATCGACGGTCAGCGTGCCATTGCTGTTATCAGGGTCGGGAATGGTGGATTGCGGACCGAGATTATTGACCGCGCGCGCGAGCAGCGTGGAGCGGTCCCAGCCCAGATTCTTGACGAAATCACCTTCGAGGCGGACACCGAAGCCGTCATTGGGCCTATAGTCCACCGCGCCGCGCACATGCAGGATCTCGAATTTCGAGGCGAGGCCGAAATACTGGTTCTCCGGCGACTGCGGGACATTGTTCGGATTGGGAATGACGCTGCGGATCGGGAACATGGTGTTGCCGTGCTGCTGGAACGCCGGCCGGGTGATATCGGTCGAGCAGACCAGCTCGTCCCAATAGCAGGGCTGGGAAACCTTCCCTTCGACATTGTCGAAGTGGAAATAGCCGCCGGCGAGGCTCAGCGTGACCTGTTCGCTCGGGCTGAACTCGACGCCGGCCTGCGCCGCGAACAGATAGCGGTCCTCGCTCTTGAAGGGCCGGCCCGTCGGGATTTCCGCGCCCGTATCGGGATCGATGAGGATCGGCGCGTTCTGGGTGCCGAAATTGAGGCTGGTGTTGAACACCGGGAAGGCGCCCGCCGTGCCGAAAACGCGGAAACTGTCGCTAACCGGCGCGCGTGCCGAGATGGCGACGCCATCGAAGTTCATGTCATTGTCGAAGAGGAGGTCGCTCGACCAGAAGGGATTGGCGAAGCGGCCGAAGTCGATATCGACGCCATTGGTGGGCGTAAGCCGGATCGAGGCCCTGTCGAGCCAGAGATGATATTTGCCGGTGCCGTCGGCGCCCATCGTCTGGTTCATCGAGACAGGGCTGTTGTCGGCGCCGGTCGCGATACGGATATTGGCGGAAATCCAGTCGGTGATCTCGGCCCTGACGCCCAGGCGCGCGCGCAGGCGGAACCGCTGACGATCCTCCAGGCTGTTGATATAGGGCGGGCCGACATAATCGGGCGAAGCGCGGTTGATGTTGAACGGCGCCCCGGCGTTGATCGCGCCGTAATTCGGGAAATCGTCCGAATTGTCCTTGTCGTAGAAACGGCCTTCACCGCGCACGCGGACATCGCCGTAAAGCTGGATGCGCCGGGTCCATTCGGGCGTCTCGCCGGGGCGCGCCCAGCCTTCGGCCTGTGCTTGAGTGCCAAGCTCGGCGCGAACCTGCTGCGCGATCTGCTCGCGCACGACCGGCGAGACATAGGTCACTGTCTGCGTGCCGTCAGCGGCGACGCCGGGCTGCGGCAGCGGCGCGGGTGCCTGGGCCTGCTGCGGCGCCGGGGTGGCGGCGGCTTCGGCGCGAAGCTGGGCGGCTTCCTCGGCGGTTACAAGACCGCGCTGGACCATGAGGTCGAGCAGACGGCCGGCATCGACATCCTGTGCGAACGCCGGGCTGGCAGTCAGTACGATGCCGGCGGCGCAGGCCATCAGCGCGGCGCGAAGTCGCCGTTTATGCGTGGTAAGGCTATTCATGATGATCCCCTTCGAGAGATTGGTCGCTGGGTGCTGTGCGGACATGCGATCAGCCCCCCGGTGCTGATGGTGGGTCGCTTCGCTCACGCTCAACTCCGGGCGTTGAGTTCGATCCGCATCACCGGCAGGCCGGCGGGCGGACGTTGCGAAAGCTGGAGCCCGGTGAGCAGTTGGACGAGCCGGGCGTTGCGTCGGTCATCGCCGCCATCGATCACACGGGCATTGGTGATACGGCCGTCCGGGCCGACCGTGATCGCGAGCCGCACGGTATAGCGCCCGCGTGACAGATCGCGGTCGGACTGCGCCGCTGCACGGATGCCATTGAGCGCAACCTGAGCGTAGGCGCGGAACGCATCGCCGCCGCCACCCGGACGTCCGCCGATGCGGGTGCCCGAGCCGTCGCCCGCTGCAAGCCCATAGTTGGACGGCCCTGCGCCTTCGCGCGCGGTCAGCGCATGGTCACCAGGCGCCGGGTCATTGCTGGCATCGGGCGGCGGCGGACTGTCGAGCGGTTGCTCGATCGGCGGCGCGATGGTCGGCTCGGGCGGCTGCTCGACCGGCTTGGGTTCGGGCGGCGGCGGCGGTGGAGGCGGCGGCAGGATGACCTGCGTCGTCTTCATCTCGTTGGGCCGGTCGCTGACCGTCTGCTGGCCGAGGAAATTATAAGCGATGACGATCACGAGACCGACGCCGACCACGCCAAGCACGCGGCCGAAGGTGATCGGCGATTGCTTGCGGCGATTGGGACCGCCCGGCGCCATCAGGGAAGCGGCCGCCATCACGCACCCCCGTTTCGGATGCGTTGGCGATCATGGCCCGCGCTCAAGGCGACAGCGGAATCTCGTCTGCTCCGGCTGCGATCGCCGCCTCGAAGGCTTGCGCCGGGCCGAGCAGCAGGGCGATCGCGCCGATCAGTGCGCCCAGCAGCAGAAGCATCAGCCAGGCCTGGCCGCTGCGCCGCCACCAGGGCTTGCGATAGCTGCTGCGCCTGATCCGCACCACGGGCCGCCTGTCGGACAGCCGGTCGAGCCAGCGGCGTAGAGAGAACATGGATCATATCCTCCCTCCGCTCAACTGGCGCTTGGCGGGCGCGTGGACGCCATGCCGAGGCTGGGCACGCCGACCTTGGAGCAGAGGTCGAGCACCTGCATGATCCGGTCGTACTGGACGGCGCGATCGCCGCGCAGGATGACCGCAAGGTCCGGCGTGTTAGCGATGGAGGTGCGAAGCTGCCCCTCCAACTCGCTCATCGACACCGGGATGGCGTCGATCGAGACGGTGCCGTCGTTCGATACCGCGATGACGCGCGACTTTTGCGCTTCGAGCGTCTGGGCCGAGGAGGCGGACGGCAAGTCCACCTTGATCCCCTGAACCGCCGCCGTCGTCATCAGGATGAAGATGATGAGCAGCACCAGCACGACGTCCACAAAGGGCGTGATGTTGATCTCGTTATAGGGCTTCTTGCCGCCCCCGACCTGCATGGCCATGGCCTGATCTCCTTAGGTTCGGGGGTCAGGCCGCCTGGGCCGGGGCGGGCGCATCCTGCCACGTCTCGGCGATGCGCTTCTCCAGCTCGTCCACGAAGATCTCGTGGTCGGCGGTGATCTCCTCAATGCGGCTGAGCAGATAGTTGTAGCCGAACAGCGCCGGGATCGCGACCGCAAGGCCGGCGACGGTGGCCAGGAGAGCAGCCGCGATACCCGGCGCGATGGCGTTGATGTTGACCTCGCCGGCGGCAGCCACGGCGGCGAAGGTGATCATAACGCCCAGCACCGTACCGAGCAGACCGATGAACGGGCCGCCCGAGATGGCGATGGTCAGCAGCACCAGCTTCGAGTTGAGCTTCTGGCCCTCGCGCACACGCCCGGCATCCAGAGCGGAACGGATCGCGGCGATCGACTGACCGCGGATGGCGAAGCGCGAACCTGTCGCCTTGCCTTCCTTCAGCCGCTCGGTCAGCTCGCGTCGGCCGATGTTATAGAGCCGGCCCAGCGTCGAGTCCGCCGCGGCGGAACCCGGATCGAAGGCGGGCAGTCCGTCATGGTCGCCAGCCCGGCGCGACAGGCCCGAATAGGCTTCCAGGAACGCCTCATTGGCCTTGCGGATGCGGCCGATCAGCGTGCCTTTGGAGATCATGATCGCGATCGAAAGGGCGAGCATGATCGCGCAGATGATGATGACGATCCAGGCGTCGAGCATCAGCGCGCCGAACAGTATGCCCCAATAACCATGACCGCCGCCGGTCTCGACCTGCTGGGCGGTGTCCATGGTCAGCAGCCGGGCGTTCTGGCCTTCCGAAGCGGCGGCAAGCTGGAACGCCGATTGCGGCAGCGCGGCGCCCGCGACGCGCAGTTCGTCGATCTCGCCGGCAAAACCCTCGCCGAGCAGCGGAGCGCCGGTGGCCTGGCCAAGCGCGCCGGCCACTTCGCCCGCGCTCTGGCCGTTGATGTAGAGGATGCTGCGCTGGCCATCATTGACCAGCGCGATATTGGCCCAGCTTCCCATGGCAAGCGCCTCGCCATTGCTGCGTGCGCCCCCGGCGTCGATGAATACCTGCCCGCCTTCGGCCACCAGGCTCACCGAACCCGGCAGCGTGAAGAGCGTGCCGTCGCTCGTCGGCTTGACCCAGAAGCTCAAGGACAGCGGGCCGCCGGAAAAAGCGGACGCGGGCAACGTGACCGGGGATGTGCCGTCGAGGACGAGACTGTTTCCGATCAGGCCGCCCGCGTTCCGAGCCTCGCCGCCGCTGGCGTTTGCGCCGTTGGCGGTGGCGTCCCGAGGGGCTCCTGCATTGTCGAAGTGATAGACGAGGCGGAAATCCGGCCCAAAGGTGCCGGCGACATCCTGACCGGCGCTGGCATTCTCATTGCCATAGTAAGCAAAGATGGCCGAAGCCTGTCCGGGCTGAAGGCCCTGCACATCGACCCACACCAGCGCCTGTTCTTCCGCCGGGCTCCACTTCTCGATGTGGAACTTCAGGGGCGTGCGATCGTCTCCCGCGACAAAGCGCAGGTCCGAACCGTCCGCCTTCACATCGGAGAAGCTGAAATTGCCGCTATGGAGACGGACCAGCACCGGCGCACGCGCCACCTCGCCGGTGATCCCGGCGGCTTGCGTATTGAGGTTGATCTTCGTGCGATAGCTGTAATCGGCTTCCCACCAGGCATGGGCAGGCGAAGCGAAGGCGACGGTGGCGGCGAGCACGGCAGCGCCCGCCAGCACGCCCTTGCGGGCGCGGTGGAGCATGGACATTAGAATTCCCCCTGAATGCGGAAGCGGACGAAGATATCGCCGGAGTCTGTCTCCGGCCCGGAGATCAGCGGCACGCCCACATCGAGCGCGCCGGTGAAGAAGTTGAACAGCTTGAGGCGGCCGCCGATGCCCGTGCTCACCAGATGCTGGTCGCGCGTTGCGCGCTGGCTTTCGAGCGGATGGTGGATGCCGACATAGCCGCTGTCGAGGAAGGCGTGCAGCCGCAGCTCGTTGACGAGGCCGCCGCCGAGCGCGCTCGCGAAGTCGGGTGAGCGCAGCTCGGTCTGGAGCGCGAAGCCATAATCGCCGATCGCCTCGGACTCATAATAGCCGCGCACCGACGACATGCCGCCTAGCGAGAAGCCTTCGTTGGAGATCAGCGGATCGGGCGACCATTGGCTGGTGAACCGGCTGTTGAGCTGGATGTCGCTGCCGGTCGTCTGCGTGGTTTCGGCGTCGAGTTTGAGCGCAATGAAGCTCTGGCGCGCCATATAGCGCTTGGCGTCGAACCGCGCCCAGTCATCGCCCAGACCTCTGATGCCGAAGGTGCCGCTGAAGGTGATGTTGCTCGATGAGCGATCGCCCATCCAGTCGCCGCGCCAGCTTGCGATCAGCGGCGCATATTTGATCGGTGCCGAGGCCCGGTCGGACCCCAGCATCACATCTTCGGAAAAGTCCTTCCAGTCGATGCCGAGCGTGAGGCTGTGATAGAAGCCCTCGCTCGATCCCAGCGAGCGGATCAGCCGGCCGCCGAACAGATAGCCCTTGCCGATGACGCTGGTGCCGCCGACCACCGCAATGTCGCTGTCGGAATGGACGCCATAGAGCAGAAGCTGCGTGCCCTGGCCGAGCCGCATCAGATAATTGCCGGAGACGACGGTGCCGTCGTCGGTGCGTTCCGGCGCGGTCTGCGCCGAGATGCTCAGGCTGTCGCCGCGTCCCCACATATTGTCATAGCGCAGCGTGGCGGACGCGCGCAGTTCCGTGGTCGCTGCGCTGTGGAAATTGTTGAGTTCGGCCGAAGCATGGAAGGGCGAGCTTTCCTCGACCTTCAGCACCACATCGAGCGTGCCGGGCGCTTCGCCGGCGCGCAGTTCGGGCGTCACGCGGCGCGTCGGGTTCTGGTTGAGCGCCACCACATCGCGCTGGAACGCGGGCAGATTGGGCGTCTGGCCCACCGCCACCGAAGGCGCCAGCGCACGCACCGCCGCTTCATTCTTCGTGTCGCCCTGCACGAGAAGCTGGCCGATCGCCTGCGGCTGCACCTGCAATTGCAGCAAGCCGCCATCCACCGACTGTTCGGGGATATAGACCGATACGGCCACATAGCCCGCATCCTCGAACGCCTTCTGCAAGGCGGCGCGCGCCGCCTCGACATCGGCCTCCGACTTCCCCGGACCCATGAAAGGCAGGATCACCCGTTCCACATCGTCGGGCTCGAGCAGCGTGTTGCCCTTCACCTGGAAGGCCATGATGTCGAAGCGCGCACTGTCGGCGCTGCCACCTGCATCCGCCGCGACCGGCACGGCATCCGCGCCATCTTGAGCGAACGCCGGGGCGGCTACCAGACTTGTTGCAAGGGCCAGCACGGCATGACTCGTCGCGCGCCGCCATTGATCTCTATCCAACCTCAAAACTTTCACCCCCTGCCGGAAGCACCGCCACGGCAGAGAGCCGGACGGCGATCAGTCGCTGTCATCCCATCGCCGGCGCGCGCACTCGTGCTGCAATGCAGCGCCAGATGTCGAACAGGGCCTTAAGGAAGGTGAGGGACAGTTCTCAAGGAGAAATGCGCCACCATATGCGTTTCGTCTCACTTGTGTCGGTTAGTATGTAAGTTGTGTTACAAATAACATTGGTTTACGCATATATGTAATAGCATGATCGAATCATATGTAAGTGGCTTATGCTCAAAGATAATGAATATTTACATCACACAAGCAAGAAAAGCGCCCTGATTTTCAATCAGGACGTTCTATATTATTCAACACCTCCTGTTTGGAGGATGATTTTAGTCGCGCATGGCGCGAAAGGCCCGCGAACGCGTTTGGCTCGGCGTTTCTCCAAAGTGGTGTTGATAGGCCCGGCTCATCATGCGGGACGTGCCAAAGCCGGCGGCGATCGCGATATCGCCGATCGACCGGCTTTCGTTCGAGCTTTCAACGCGCGAGCGGACCCATTCGATGCGGATTTGCTGGACGAGCTGGTTCATCGTGACGCCAAGGCAAGCGCGGAAGTTTCGTCGCAGCGTTCCGGGCGTGACACCCGCCGCTTGGGCGAGGTCGTGAACGGTCCAGTTCTGCTGGGGATTGGCGCGGATCTGATCGAGGGCGCGCTGCACCGAGCGCGCGAGGGGAAAGAGCATTTCGGCTGCGGTATCGCGCCGGAGGGCCGAGATGAGGCTATCAGGCGTGCGACGCTCCAGAAGCACATCCTCAACGCTCGAGGAACCAGGCTCGCCCTCAACGGCGGGGCGCGGCAAGGTTGCGCCCAGCTCATCGGCCGACCATGGGAACGCATGGTCGACGGCGGCGAGGCGGCGCGGGTCGCCGAAACTCCGCGATGCGGCGGCCTGGATGACGGCGCGGGGAATGTGCAGGAAGAGAATGCTCGATCCAGCGACACAGACAGCAGCGGTGCGATGGCCCGCCGCCAGCAACAAGGCCGATCCGACCGCAAGCCTGCGTGTCTCGCCATTGGTGACGACCACCGCGTTGCCGACGATCGGCAAGACGATGTGGACCATCGCATCGGTGGATGTCAGCGAAACGACGCGTTGCCGCGGGAAGGCGCGATAATCGAAGTCGATCGGCCCCAGCTTGAAACGCTGACGCAGGATCGCGGGTTGCGACGGATCGCACGCCGGCATCGTCTGTCGCGGAGTCACAGGATTCTGTACGGGAGACAGAGCGATCACTCTGCCTTCCGCATCATATTTGTCCAGTCTGGTCGCCAAATTGCTGTTCATGGTCATGGTCCTCGACTGGAAGACCAATCTCGCGAAATCGAACGAAAGACTTTTTTCGTTTGCCGCGATTTTTCTTCGAACGGCCCTGCCGAAGCGCCAATTGGTGCGCGTAACCTGTCACGAAGACGCGATAAATCTTCCCTACGGGTCGATCATTTGAATGACGAACAGGTGACACAGTAGCGATGAGTGGGGACCTCTCGACACGGCTGATGGGTGGGTTCATCTCGCTTTCCCTGCACGCGGCGGCGGGCCTCGCCATGCTGTGGGCGTGGGATCAGGGCGTCCCCGCGCGAGACGTCTCCGGCGGCGACAGGGGAACCGTGCTGGTCGTTGAGCTGATCCCGTTCGAGCGCGCCGATGGCGTGGCGCGCGAGGACAACAGGCGAGATGGCGATGCCCTCAAAACGCTTCCCGAAGCGCGACCGCCGCTGGCTTCGGGCAATGCGGGCGAGCCTGAGCCGCTCCCGCGCGCGGCCGGGCCGCAATCCCATGCCGCCCGCGCGAGCGCCGAGGCCGAAGGCGATGCCCGCGACCTTGCCGATTTGCCACGCGCCGACGTGCTCTCTTACCGGCGTCGCCTGGAAGCCCATCTGGCCCGCTATCGCATCTATCCTGCCGCCGCTCAGGATGCTGGCCGGGAGGGCGTGGTGATGCTGCATTTCATCATGGCGCATGACGGCAAGGTGATTCAGGCTTGGGTCGGTGAGAGCTCGGGCGAGTCTGACATCGACCGCGAGGCGGTGGCCGCCGTCATGCGCGCCCAGCCCTTGCCGGCCTTCCCTCATGGTTGGCCGGGCCAGCTTAGCGTCATCCTCCCCGTAACCTTCAGGCTCGGATGAGGACGATTGCGCGCATCCGGTTCATGGCAGTGCGACGATGCGGATTTCCGGTCCTGGTCGCCGCAATGCTCGGCTCCCTCATCCTCGACGTTGCGGCGCCTGCTGCGGCCCAGACCGCGCCGGCGATGGTCGAGAGGCGCTATGATATCGCAGCGCAACCCGTCGCCCGTGCGATCGCGGAGTTTGCGACGGTGAGCGGGGTCAGCGTGATCTATCGCCAGAGCCTCGCTGGCGCGCGCCTTTCCACGCAGTTGAACGGCGTCTATTCCGCCCCGGCCGCGCTGCGCAGACTGCTCGTAGGAACCGGCCTATCGGCTCGGTTCACCGGCCCCAATTCGGCGATCATCTTCGTCGAAGGCCAGACGCCAGCCGCCGACGGCGCCGCATCCGCCGCGACGGCGGGGCTTAGCGAGCTTCACCTCGATATGGCGGAAGTCCGGGCGCCGCGAATGGTCGGCCGACGCGATCCCAGCGCATTCAACCAATATGCCCAGCGTGTTCGGACGGAAATCTTCGAGCGGCTGAAGCGCGACGGGGCCTATGAGGGGCGTCGGTTTCGCCTCGAGATCGCGGTCACGGTCGATCGGGTGGGTCGGATCAGTGCTGTGGAGTTTCTGCGCGGAAGCGATGAACCGGAATGGGATGCGCGGGTGCTTCGCCTCCTTACAGGCGTCCGGCTCAGCAGCGCGCCACCTGAAGGTCTCAGCCGCTCCATGCGTTTTGAGGTCGAGACGGATCGCCTGGCGGAGCGATCCGCGCCGCGTGCCGGGAGACGGCGACCATGAATACAACGCGGGCGGGTCTCAAGACATCACTGGTGTCGCGGTACAATCACCTGCGCGACCGGCTTGCAGCCCGCCTCGGTTCTCAGGATCTTGCTGGCGAGGCCCTGCACGAGACCTGGATCAAGTTCAGCGACCTGACTGACGAGGCGCCAGTCAAGGATCCCGACGCCTATATCTACCGCGCTGCGATCAACATGGCGGCGACGATCACCGCAAAGCAGCGCCGGGTGCTCGGCAGTCAGGACATCGAAGACATTTTGTCGATCCCCGACGAGGCGCCCGGACCCGAACGGATCGCAATCGCGCGCAGCGAACTTGCCGATGTCTGGAAGGTGCTGGGTGAGCTGACCGCGCGTCAGCGTCATGTGTTCATCGAGAGCTTCACCGGGGCGATGACGCACGATGAACTGGCAGAGCAATATGGCGTGAGTGTCCGGCTGATCCAGATGGACCTGCGAAACGCGATTTTGCATTGCGCGCGCCGCACGAGAAGAAAAAACCCTTTCGCTGGGGGGGGCGCTCGTGTGTCTAGCCGATAGGAGGAATGGGATTTGAGGATGCTGACCGCGCAATGGGCGCGCATTTTGGACATGGATTGCGAATGACGGATCGGAAGATTCGCGATGATGGCGCTGACGATCTGCTCGTCGAAGCGGCGGACTGGCTTGTCCGGCTGACCTCCGGCGCGGCGACAGATGATGACGCCGCGCGCCTCGCGGACTGGCGGGCTACCAGTCCGGCGCATGAGGCCGCGTTTCGGGAGATCGCCGGGGTACGCAGCTATGCCGTTGTCGCCCGGCACCACAAGAAGCCGCCGATGGTCAGTCGCCGCACCGTTCTTGCAGGTGGCGGAACGGCGGCCGTCGCTGCCATGACGTTCGGCGTCGCCAGGCCCCCCTTTGGTCTGTGGCCATCGTTAGCGGAACTGACCGCTGACCACCGCACCGCGATCGGCGAACGCTATGCCTTTGTTCCCATGGCCGGCGTCAAGGTCGAGATGAACTCGCGTACGGCGCTTTCCCTGATCGATGGCGCCGACGCGGGCGCGCGCGGCGTCAGCCTGGTTTCGGGTGAGGCCTTCATCACCGCCGAGGATCTCGGCCATACCTTCCGCGTCAAAGCAGGGCCGGTGAACGCGTCGACGCGCGGCGCTCAGTTCAACGTCCAGCGCCTCGATGGCGGTGTGCGCGTTTCTTGCGTCACCGGCGCTGTCGAATGCAGCGGCGGCGACCGGCCAATCCTGCTGCGCGCCAATGAACAGGTCTTTGTTGCGGCAAACGGCGCGACGCGTCGCAGCGCCATTGACGGGGACAAGGCAACGGCCTGGCGCCGCGGCCTCCTCATATTCGAAGGCGCCTCGCTTTCGGAGGTCGTCGATCAGATCAACCTCTATCGTTCAGGCAAAATCGTCCTCGCAAACGCCGCGCTGGGCGGCCTGGAGGTCAATGCGGTCTTCCACACCAACCGCATCGAGGAAGCTGTGCCGCAGATCGAGCAACTGCTGAACCTGCGCGCCCGCCACCTTGCCGGCGGCGTGGTGCTGATGAGCTGACCGCGAAAAATATTTCAGTTCAATGACAAAATCCGTTTCGCTCGCGACCGGCGGCGGAAGTCTTCTTGTCAGGAGGAAGCACAAAAAGGGTTGGGAACGGACGGTTTTTGCTCCTGAAGCTCCCGCGCTTCCTGCGACGGGGAGGTTGGCCGTGCCGCTGGAAACGAAACAATTGCGCTATGCCGTGCTTGCCGCGGAGACGAGGAGTTTTTCGAGGGCCGCAGCCTTGCTGCGGATCAAACAGGCAACGCTCAGTCGTAATGTGCTGATGCTGGAGCATCGGCTCGGCGTGAAGCTTTTCGAGCGCCGGCCACGCGGCGCGATCCTGACGCCGGAAGGGATGCCGATCATTGACATTGCCCGCCGTATCCTCAGCGACGTCGACAATCTCAAGAACCGCGCCCGCGCCATGCGAAACGGTGAAGCGGGCGAACTGACAATCGGCTTTTGCTGTTCCCTGACCGCGGGCGACCTGCGTTTCGCGATCGTCGAGTTCCAGCGCCGCTTTCCTGAGGTCCGTCTCAACGGCGTCGAGCGGGATCGGGGGTTCCTTCATCATGCCCTTCATGCCGGAGTCATCGACCTTGCGGTCGTGACCGGCGAGCTTGGCGATGCAGCGGTGATGCGCAGATCGCTGTGGTCCGAACGGGTGCTCGTCGCACTTCCCGAGGAGCATCCGCTGGTTGCCGCCGAACGGGTCTATTGGCACGACCTGCGGCGCGAGGCTTTTGTCCTCGGCACCCAGGATCCCGGCCCGGATCTCGTTCGGGTGCTGCGGGCAAGGCTCGCTGAACCGGGTTATGAGCCCGACGTCGAGACGCAGGATGTCAGCCGCGAGAATGTGCTGGCGATGGTTTCCGCGGGCTGGTTCCTGACGCTGGTTTCGGAGTCGGCGCTGGGCGTCACGCATCCCGGTATCGTTTTTCGCGAAGTGCATGAACCAACGGGCCAGGCCCGGATCGACTATGGCTGCTATTGGCGAACCGACGATACGAGCCCGGCGCTGCGCCGGTTCCTCGGCCTCATACGCGAACGCTATCCCGAGACATGACGCGAGACAGTCGATTTCGGCGCCAGAGCAGCATCTCTCGTTCCCATCACACGATCGAAGGAAAGAGCATCATGAACGGCAAGACACTCTTTATCGCCATCACCGCGCTCGTGCTCGGGTTCGGATCCGGCTTCATCCTGCGCCCGGTCATCGTCCCGATCGAAAGTGGGACGGGCGCCGGTCACGGCCTGGCGGTGGAGCAAGCCGCCCGCGAGGCGCGTGGAACGCAATATTTCCAAGCGCATCTCGATGAAGCCCGCGAACTCGTCGCGCAGTGCGCTGCGGGAACGGCGCGCGGTCAGGAATGCGCCAATGCCGAGGTCGCGATTGCGGAAGCCAAAGGCAAGGAGCGGTTCGACGCCTTCATGGGCAGATGAAGGGGCTATTCGGATTTTCGTGTGGAACGGTCTCGCACAATCTCATCGTCACGCCACCCGATAGTAGATACATCTGTTGACACACTGCTCGGTGACGCGTATCGTGAATGTCGATACATGGAGGTTTGTAATGCGTGTTCAGGTCAAGAAATGGGGCAACAGCGCTTCGGTCCGGATTCCGGCCTCGATTATGGCTGCGGCAGCCCTTCATATCGATCAGGAGGTCGATGTAAGAGAAGAAGAGGGACGCATTGTTATCGACCCGGTGATGCGCTCCTATGATCTGGACGACCTTCTGGCCAAGATGACGCCTGACACATTCCCTGAGGCGATAGAATTCGGAGCCCCGGTAGGAAATGAGTCCTGGTAATGGCTGCTTATGTACCGGATATCGGCGACATCGTTTGGCTGGAATTTGATCCTCAGGCCGGACACGAACAGGCGGGACACCGTCCGGCGCTTGTTCTATCGCCAGAGAAATACAACGGCCTACGTGGAATGATGATCTGCTGCCCGATGACAAGCAGGATCAAGGGCTATCCCTTTGAGGTTGTCGAAAGCCGTACTCCCCCGAGCGTCGTTCTCGCCGATCAAGTCAAGAGCCTGGATTGGAGAGCTCGCCGAGCGAGCAAAAAAGGCAAGATATCCCAGGCTGCGCTAACCGAAGTTCAAGCAAAAATTCGCGCCTTGCTAATGCTGTAAGAGCGGCAGCCTTCCACGCCGAAATCCGAATAGCCCTAAAGAGGGAAGCCAGACTCGCTCCTTGCGCTCCAATAAAGCGCCTATACGATTCTGGCGAACATTTGCGTGTTTTAAGCGAATTTGACGGACATTCGCATGGTGTTCGGCCGCCGAGACCGCGGATCAGGCGATCGCAGCCTGGGCGCAAGCCTATGGCTTCTCCGAAGATAGTCGCCACGCACGACTGTCGATGCCCAACCCTGCGCTGAAGATCGAAACGTGCAGTGGGATTCCCGCGCCTTCGGGTTATTGGGCAGCGATTGCGGGAGACGACAACAACCAGCTCTTTCAATGACAGATGGCGCAGAAAGGACACTTCCAGGACCATGAGCGAAAATCTGCCCTATGCTGCTGGCCACGAGGACATCGGGGACGACGAGTCGACGGTCGAGCGCCTCAAGGCGGAACTGAAACGCGCGTTCGCTGCGCCGGACAGCAGTTTCCAGTCGATCGACGCGCAAATGATCATCAAGCGGAATGCCCAAATCATCCGCTCGGATTCGCCAGCTGTCAGGAAGCGATCGAATTCTGACGACGCGCTTTCGAGAATCCACGATCCGTCGCCATAAAGCGTTCCAGCATCGGAGCGATCAACCGGACCGGCGCTACCGGCTGCGCGGCGCCGGTTGCTTGCGCCAGCACCCGCCCATAATCCTCGAGGTCGCGATGGACCGACGCCGGCAGCTCGATGGTGAGCTTGACCGGCTTGTTCTCACCGAGGTCACCCAGTTTGAGTTTGGTCATCGTGTCAGCCTCCACGGGGCCAGCACCAGGTCGCGACTGACGAGCACCCGGACCGGATAGCCGGGCCGCACCGTCAGCGTGGGCTGGATATTGAGCTGGCGGCGGACGATGTCCTGGCCCGCCTGATTGATCGTGTTCTGCCCGCCATCGCGAATGGCGCGGGCGATATCGTCATCGGAGTCTGTTCCCAGTTCGGCGCCGATGCTGAGCAGGGTGGAGAGACCAGCGGCGCGCAGGATGCCGCCCCAATGCTCATTGACCCGGTCCTCCAGCCCGGCATAGCCGGAGGGATCGCCAGCGGGTTGACGATCGAGAGTGATCGAGCGGCCATCCGGCAGGATCAGCCGGTTCCAGACCAGCAGGACGCGGCGCTGCCCGAACGCGACCTCGGCATCATAATCACCGATGAGACGTGAGCCTTGCGGTATGAGCAAGGTCCGGCCGGTCGGGCTGTCATAGACGCTCTGCGTGACCTGGGCAGTGACCTGGCCGGGGAGATCAGAACTGATGCCGGTAATGAGGGCCGCGGCAATGACGCTGCCGGCCTGGACAATATGGGGCGATGCCGGATCGACGAGACGCCCGCTGTTGAGGGTTCTGGCTTCCGGGCCACGCTCCACAAAATCGCGTTTGGCGCGCTGCATATTCGGGCCGTCCGCTGGCTCCGGGATGGCGGGCGACGCCGCGCCAGGCAGTGCCATGCCAATGTCCGGCGGCAATGTCGGCGGCGCGGACATCTGTGCGGTCGCACTGGCCTGTCCTCCCAGAAACAGCCGGCTCGCGATGGCCGCCTCCTGTTCCTGTGCGGCGCGCTGGGCCGCCAATTCCTCCGGCGTCAGCCCTTGTGCGCCAGCCGGCGGCGCAGCGCCGGGTTCCATCGCCGCGTCGCCTTGCTGGGCGGCGAGGATCGGGCCGCCGAGATCGCCGGGAAGCGGGTCACCGAGCGGCGGCACGCCGGGAGGCAGTTGGCTATAGTCGCGGGGGGCCGTTGCGACCTGTTCGGTCACGGCGCGGCTATCCGTATTATAGAGTTCTTCCGGCCCGGCCCGCTCACGGCTTTGCAGCGCGAATGTCAGGGCGCCGCCGACAGCCAGCGCGCCGGCGCCGCCCAGGATCGCCATGGCTTTACGCGAGAGCCGCATGACGCGCGGCGGATCACCCCGCAGCCGGAAGCCTGCGGGATCGGCGGGCTGCGACGGTCCTTCCAACATCTGACTGTCTTCCGCCTCATGTCCGGGGGCGTCGCGCGCGCCACCGTCGAGCGATACCGCAGCATCAGCCTCCTTATCCCGTTCCGGCCCATCACCTTGGGCGCCGGGGTCTCGTTCGCCGTTCATCGCCGCCCCCTGCGCGGACGCCCGCCATCATCGCGCACGATACGGACGACGGTCTGATGCTCGCCGCCCAGCCGCAGTTCCGCGGCGGCGAACAGGCGATCGACAATGATATGTCGGTCGGCGACGCGATAATTGACCAGTTCGCCGCCGCCCTCGGGGCCGATCACGAACAGCGGTGGCATTTCGCCTTGAGCGATGCCGGCGGGAAACTCGATGAACACCTGTGTGCCATCGTCGAAGGCGCGCACCGGACGCCAGGGCGCCTCATCGCCTTCAACCCGGTAACGGAAGTTCAGCCGGGAAATATCGACCCCGGTCGCGATCGGCGCCGAAGCCGATGCGGCGGCGTTGTGGCCGCGCAGCGCAATCAGCCGGTCCTGCGGATAGGTCCAGGAGACCGACGCCATATAGGTCGTCGCACCCGCGCGAAGCTCGATATGATAGGTCCGCCGATCGGTGTTGATGACAAGGTTGGTGGAAAGGTCGGGCCGCGTCGGTTTGACCAGAATATGGACCCGCGCCGAGGCGCCTGACCCGCTTACGGTATCGCCGATGATCCAGCGCACCGTATCGCCCGCGGCAACCGGCCCCGGCCCAACAAGCTGCTCGCCTTCCTGCAAGGCGATGTCCGTCACCTGACCGGGGGCGGCATAGACTTGATAGAGGGCGCCGTCCGACCAGGGGTAGACCTGGATCGCATTGATAAAGCCATCGCGTGCCGGCTGCATTCTTGCTGCGGCATTGGCCTGATTGACGCGCGCCGAAGGATCGGCGGGCTCGCGCGACGAAGGGACGGCATCAATCGGTTTCAATTGACCGGGCAGAGGCAAGGGCTCTGGCACGGTGACGATCTCAACCGGCGCAGTCGGCGCCGGGCTCTGCACCGCGGCGATCGCGGGCGCATCATCATATCGGATGGACGGCGGCTTCGCGGCGCTGGTGGCGCAGGCTGACAGCGTGGATACGGAAATCAGCAAGGCCGGAAGCGCGTAAATGCGGGTTTGCGACTGGCGCGGCGGCGTTCTGGACATGGTCATTGGCCAAGCTCCTTCGACCAGTTGATGGCGTTGACATAGATTCCGAGCGGATTCTTCCTGAGGCGTTCGGGATCGCGGGGCGGCTGCACGGTGATGGTGAGGATCGCGGACCAGCGCTCGGTCGCGGCGAGACTGCCATCCTGATAGCGGCGCTCGATCCAGGCGATCCGAAAGCTGTCGGGCGATGCCCGGATGACGCTGGAGATTTCGGTGGCGATCTGGATGCGGCCGACATTGGCGAAAGGATCGTTCGAGCGCGCATGATCATTGAGCGCCATGGCGCCGCGATCGGTCGTGAAGTCATAAGCGCGCAGCCAGTTTTCGCGCACGATCACCGGATCGGCGGGGACGGCGCGGACCTGCTCGATGAAGCGCGCGAGGTGAAACGCGATCTGCGGATCGCCCGGTCGATAATCGGCATTGGCCGGTGCGACCGTCTGGGCCTGGCCGAGTTTGTCGACCTCGACGATCCAGGGTGTAATCGTACCGCGCGCACCCTGCCAGACCAGTGCGGCGGCAAGGCTGGCCGAGAGAGCGAGGGAGCCAAATGCTGCGAGCCGCCAGTTTCGGGCCTGGACGCGTGCGGAGCCGATCCGGTCATCCCAGACCTGGGCGGCGCGCTGGTACGGCGTTTCGGGTTCGGGAGCCTTGCCGTATCGAATGGAGGGTCGCTTGAACATGGGCGGTCAATCCTTTTGGCTGATGTCGGGCGCCATGCCGCCGCCGCCCCGATCGCCGGAACGCACCGCGTGGGTGACGGAGGTGACGCCCCGTTGAAGGGTCTGCTGGCGCTTCAGCGATCTTGCCCAGGCCGGCGCCGCAGCCGCGCTGCCTGCCGCCGGCTGCGGCGCCGCTGACGCCGCAGCGCTTCCGGTTCCGCCAGCGCTGCCGCCTGAAATGCTCCCGCCCGAGGCGGTGAAGCCCGCACGCGCGCCCGAACGGAAATTGGATTTCATGGCGCCGCCGGCTCTGGCGGCCGCGCTTTTGATCGGTGCGGCGACGGCCCTGGCTGCTCCACTGGCGGCGGACTGACCCACGGCGGATATTCCGCCCGCGACCGCGCCGGCGCCGGTCTTGCCGAGCGAGCCGAGACTGTAGCTGCTGGCGGCGGCGCCCGCGGCATAGGAGCCGCCGCGCGCAGCGGCGGCGCCGGCCTTGAATCCGCCGCCGATCGCAGAGGCCGCGCCGCCCGCCGCCATGCGCGCCCCTACCGCGCCGCCGACCGCCAGACCGCCGGCGGCGAGCGCTGTGCCCACGGCGGCGCCGGCGCCAAGCTGGGGCGCGCCCGACACGAGGCCGGTGGCGATACCTGGCCCGAAGATCGACAGGCCCAGCAGAGCCAGCGCAGCCAGGGCAACGGACATCGCCTGTTCAGCAGTCGGCATTTCGCCAAAGGCGCTTTCGAACTGGGCGAACAGACCCGTTCCGATGCCGACGATGACAGCGAGGACCAGCACTTTGACGCCTGAGGCGACGACATTGCCGAGCACCTTCTCGGCGAGAAAGGCGGTCTTGTTGAACAAGGCGAAGGGCAGCAGCACGAAGCCCGCGAGCGTCGTCAGCTTGAACTCGATGAGCGTGACGAAAAGCTGCACGCTGATGATGAAGAAGGCGATGAGGATGATGACCCAGGCGATCAGCAGGGCTGCGATCTGCACGAAATTGGTGAAAAGCCCGACGGGGCCCGTCAATTCACCGGCCGAGTCGAGCAAGGGTTCGCCGGCGTTGAAACCGGCGGCCGCGACGCTGCCGGGTTTCATGAAATCCTCCAGGCTGATAGCCGAGCCGCTCGCCTTCAGGCCAAGGCCGGCGAAACTGTCGAATATGATGCCCGCCAGGGCGGAGAAATTGCCGATGATGAAGGCGAAAAATCCGACATAGAGCACCTTCTTCACCAGCCGGTGCATGACGTCCTCGTCGGCGCCCCAGGCCCAGAACAGCCCGGCGAGCGTGATGTCGATGACGATGAGCGTGGTGGTCAGGAAGGCGACCTCGCCGCCAAGCAGACCGAAGCCGCTGTCGATATAGGTGTTGAAGGTGTCGAGGAAGGTGTTGATGACGCCGGTATCGTTCATGGCCGGTCATCCTGGCGGCCGAAGAACCGGCGGCGATGCTCCTCCCATGCAGCGTCGCAGCCGCTGTCCGGCATGGTGAGATTGCGGCAGCGGGCCAGCTCGTCCCGCAACGGATCGGGACGAGCGAGGTCGGCAGGCGCCGGCATCGGCATGGCGGGTTTACGGTCATCGACAGCGATGGCGATCGCGGTCGCCATCAATATGCCTCCGGCCAGGGCGACCCCGGCGATCTTCGCGCTGCGGCTCATCGGCAACCTTCCAAACTAGCCGGGCGTCACTGGCCGCTGCGCCGCATGAAGCGCCGGAAATGCTCGCGGCCCTGTTCTTCGGTCGCCGCATTGCGGGCGGATTCGAGCGCCTGTGCGCGGCCTTGCGCGGCGAGTAAGGCGGTAAGGTCGGCGATCTGGCGGGATTGCAGCGCCAGAAGTTGATTGCCTGCCTGCGCCGCCTGGAGCGCGCCGGTCGCCGACTGGCTGGCGCCGACCAGGCCGGACATGGCGGTCTGCGCGCCCTCGATATTGCCGACGACTCCGGCCTGCACCCGCAGCGCGTCCTCGAAACTGCCGACACTGTCCTGCCAGCGCGCCCGCGCATTGGCGATCAGCGTGGAATCGGATGCGTTCATGTCGACGTCGCGGTAACGCGCGGCGAAAGCATCCTCGATCGTCTTAACATCATAGGCGATGCGCTGGGCTTCGCTTAGCAGCTGGCGGGTTTGCTGAATCTGCGCCTGAAGTTCATTCAGGCTGCTGAAAGGCAGCGACGCAAGATTTCGGGCCTCGTTGATAAGCGAGGTCGCCTGGTGCTGGATCTGCTGGATCTGGTTGTTGATCTGCTGGAGCGAGCGCGCAGCCGTCAGGACGTTCTGGGCATAGTTGGTAGGATCATAAACGATGCCGCCAAAGCCGAATTGCGCCTGCGCCGGGGCGCTCGCGGCGACCATGGCGAAAGCGGCGATGCCAGCGACGATGCTGCGGCGCAGAAGGGGGCGTTTCATAGCGGTGGCTCCTCGGTGAAAGCGGGCAGAAGATCGGCGGCCCAATGGAGGCCGCGATGGCGCAGCCAGGCATTGGCGAAGCCCTGCTGCCCGTGGGCGTCCATCAGTTCGCCGATGGCTATCTGGTCGGTTTTGGAAGACGCGGCCGTGAAGGCGAGCGCGACATCGCCGAGGCCAAGTTCGAACAGCCGGTTCCCGCGGGGGGACTGGCAATAATAATCGCGCTTGGGCGTCGCGCGCGCCAGGATCTCGATTTGCCGATCGTTGAGTCCGAAGGCGCGGTAGATGCGGGTGATCTGCGGCTCGAGCGCGCGCTCGTTGGGAAGCAGGATACGGGTCTTGCAGCTCTCGATGATCGCGGGCGCGACGCTGCTGTTCTCGATTTGGGCGAGCGACTGGGTAGCGAAGATGACACTCGCATTCTTCTTGCGGAGCGTCACCAGCCAGGTGGAAAGCTGGCGGGCGAAGGCCGGAGAATTGAGCGCCAGCCAGCCCTCGTCGATTATGATGAGCGTGGGGCTCCCATCGAGTCGGTCGGCGATGCGGTGGAAGAGATAGGCCAGCACCGCTGGCGCCGCGCCGCTGTCCATCAGGCCTTCGGTTTCGAACGCCTGCACCGGGGCGCGGCCGAGACGTTCCTGCTCGGCATCGAGCAGCCGTCCCCAGGCTCCGCCGACGCACCAGGGCGCGAGCGCTTGCTTGAGTTCCTGCGACTGGAGCAGCACGGCAAGTCCCGTGAGCGTGCGCTCGCCCGGCGGGGCGCTGGCGAGCGAAGTCAGTGCCGACCAGATATGGTCCTTGGCCTGGGGATCGATGCTGGCGCCTTCGCTTGCGAATATCCCGGCGAGCCATTCAGCCGCCCATGCGCGCTCGGCGGCATCGTCGATCCGCGCGAGCGGCTGCAACAGAACTCCGCCATCCTCGTCCTTTCCGGCCTCGCTGGCGAACAGACTGCCGCCAAGATCATGCCAGTCGCCGCCCATGGCGAGCGCGGCGGCGCGTATGCTGCCACCAAAGTCGAAGGCGAAGATCTGGCTTTCGGGATAGCGCCGAAACTGGAGCGCCATGGTGGCGAGCAGCACCGATTTGCCCGCGCCGGTGGGGCCGATGATCAGCGTATGGCCGACATCTCCGACATGCAGCGACAGCCGAAACGGCGTGCTGCCCTCAGTCTTTGCGAACAGCAGCGGCGGCGCCTTGAAATGCTCGTCGCGTGCCTGACCGGCCCAGATCGCCGACAGCGGAATCATATGGGCGAGGTTCAGCGTCGAGAGCGGCGGCTGGCGCACATTAGCGTAGACATGACCGGGCAGCGATCCGAGCCAGGCCTCGATCGCATTCATCCCTTCGGGAATACAGGTGAAGTCCCGGCTCTGGATGATCTTCTCGACCAGTCGCAACTTCTCGGCGGCGATACCGGCATCTTCATCCCAGACGGTGACGGTCGCGGTCACATAGGCCTGGCCGACATCATCGGCGCCCAGTTCCTGTAGCGCAGCATCTGCATCGGCCGCCTTGTTCGACGCGTCGCTGTCCATCAGCACGGACGCCTCGTTGGTCATCACCTCCTTGACGATGGCGGCGATCGACTTGCGCTTGGCGAACCATTGCCGCCGGATCTTGCTGAGGAGTTTGGTGGCGTCGCTCTTGTCGAGCATGATCGCGCGGGTCGACCAGCGATAGGGAAAGGCGAGCCGATTGAGTTCATCGAGAACGCCCGGCCAGGTCATCGTCGGAAAGCCGATCACGGTCAGAACACGCAGATGATGCTGGCCAAGCCGGGGTTCGAGGCCGCCGGTCAGTGGCTCATCGGCCAGCAGCGCGTCGAGATACATCGGCGTCTCGGGCACGCGGACCCGCTGGCGCCGCGTCGAGATCGTCGAATGAAGATAGGTCAGCGTATCGCCGTCATCGAGCCAGGCCGATTCCGGGACGAAGCCTTCAATGAGATTGAGAAGCTGGGCGCAGCGATCGGTGAAGCTCTTGACCATTTCCCAGGGATCGGCCCCGTCTTTGGCCTCGCCCTCATAGAGCCAGCTTTCTGCACGGGCCGCATCCTCGGCGGGCGGCATCCACAGCAGGGTCAGATAGTAGCGGCTTTCGAAATGCGCCCCGGCGTCGACGAACTGGGCGCGGCGTTCCTCGTCGATCAGCGCCGATACCGGGTCTGGGAACACAGAGACGGGATAGTCGTCGGAGGGGACGCGCTGGGCCTCGACGAAGATCGACCAACCCGAACCCAGACGGCGAAGCGCATTGTTGAGCCTGTGGGTGACGCCGACCAGCTCGGAGGGTGTGGCGGAATCGAGATCGGGTCCACGAAACCGCGCCGTGCGCTGGAAAGAGCCGTCCTTGTTGAGGACCACGCCTTCGGCGATCAGCGCGGCCCAGGGCAGGAAGTCGTTGAGCCAGGCAGCGCGGTGGCGATATTCGGCGAGATTCATCATGCTGGTGGCTCCTCGTCACACACGCAGATGGGCGGGATATCGAAGGTGGCGGCGGGCAACGTCGGCGAATTGTGCGTCGCGGCGGGCGGCCCATACGGCAGCGAGATGACCGACGAGCCAGAACACGCCGCCGGCCATCCAGAGCTGGAGTCCGAGACCGATCGCGGCTGCCAGCGTCCCGTTGGCGATGGCGAGCGTGCGCGGGGCGCCGCCGAGCAGGATCGGCTCGGTGAGCGCCCGGTGGACGGGGGCGTAGAACCCTGCCACCTCATCTCCGCCGCCCTGCATCAGATGACGGCCCCGCCGCCAAAGCTGAAGAAGGAGAGAAAGAAGGAACTGGCGGCAAAGGCGATCGAGAGACCGAAAACGATCTGGATGAGACGCCGGAAGCCGCCATTGGTATCGCCGAACGCCAGCGTCAGGCCGGTCACGATGATGATGATGACCGCGACGATCTTGGCGACCGGGCCTTCGATCGACTGAAGGATCGACTGAAGCGGGGCTTCCCAGGGCATTGAGGAGCCCGACGCTTTTGCGGCGCTCGACATGGCAAGCGCGACGACGAGGCCGATCATCGCTGTGTTCGCCGTGCTGCGAAGGCGGGTAAGGGAGCTGGTCATGCAAATTCTCCGGGCTGTGGAATTGGGAATGGTTGCGCTGCTCGGATGGGCTCGAGCGGACCGGGAAGCTGGCGCAGCGCATATTCGCCGACGGCATTGAGGCCATCGACGCGGGTCAGTTCGGAGAGGCGACGGCCATGGCCGTCGCGCACCAGCACCGCGACAAAATCGATGGTCTCGGCGATCAGGGCGCGCGGCACCGTCACCACCGCTTCCTGGATGAGTTGCTCCATCCGGCGCAGCGCGCCGATCGCGGTGCCGGCGTGGATCGTGCCGACGCCGCCGGGGTGACCCGTGCCCCAGGCCTTGAGGAGATCGAGGGCCTCGACGCCGCGCACCTCGCCGATCGGAATCCGGTCCGGGCGCAGACGCAATGACGAGCGCACGAGATCCGACAGGCTGGCGACGCCGTCCTTGGTCCGCATCGCCACCAGATTGGGCGCGCGGCACTGGAGCTCGCGCGTGTCCTCGATCAGAACGACCCGGTCGCCGGTCCTGGCAATCTCGGCCAGCAGCGCATTGGTGAGCGTCGTCTTGCCGGTGCCTGTGCCCCCGGCCACCAGGATATTGGCCTTGTCAGCGACCGCGATTTTCAGCGCGGACGCCTGCAATCGCGTCAGGATGCCATCGGCAACATAATCGTCGAGCGTGAAGACCGCGACGGCGGGCTTGCGGATCGCGAAGGTCGGCCCCGCGACGACAGGCGGCAGCAAACCTTCGAACCGCTCACCGCTTTCCGGCAGTTCCGCCGAGACGCGCGGACTTCCTGCATGGACCTCGGCGCCGACATGATGCGCGACAAGACGAATGATCCGCTCGCCGTCACTCGGGGCAATCCGCTCACCAGTATCGGAGAGGCCTTCGCCCAGCCGGTCGAGCCACAGCCGGCCATCGGGGTTCAGCATGACCTCGACGGTCTTCGGGTCCGCAAGCCAGCCCGCGATCGAAGCGCCCAGCGCGGTGCGGAGCATCCGGGCGCCGCGAGACAAGCTCTCCGAATTGAGATTGGTGGTGGCCAAGTGGTCGTCCCGTGGTTGCGCCTGCGCGCATGTCGCGCGCAGGTCTGGGGACAGTTAGAAGAGTCAGAAAAAACGCTCTCGCAACAACTATTTACGTTTAGCGTAGAGCATCGAAGTAATAGAAAGGCGGGCGTAGGGTTTGTTCAGTCCTCAAACCCGGTCGCGGGGCGGTTTGCCTGCGATTCAACGTCCTGCGAGATCTCGCGAGCCAGACTCGCCCCCGTCCCGACCCGGCGGCCGAGCGCTTCGATAAAAGCCCTATAGCGTTCATTACCGCTGGCCTTGGCGGCGGCCTGCCCTGTGTCGGGCAAGGGCGGCGTCGTGGTGAGCCAGAAGCGAACGAACAAGGCGATCGCCTCATTGGAGATCGTGATATTCTGCTCTGCCCTCTCCAGTTGCCGCGATAGGCGATCGAGGCGCCGCGCGAACGCCGCCTCCAGGCGCTCAGGCCCGTCTGGAGACAGGAAAGAGAGGAGCGCGGCTTCGATGATGTGCGTCTGGGGCACACGCTTGCGGGCGGCATAATCCTCGATCTGATCGGCGAGATCAGACGGCAGGCGGTAGGTTCGCTTGACGCGCATGGTCTGATGTCTCCCTGTCAAAGTTCGATGCCATCGCCGGGATCGAGACTTGCGATGCGGGCTATGCGGTGCATCCGGCGCTGGGTGGTCGCCTCATCACTGGCGGTATCCGGTTCATCGAAGTCGAATTCGTTGACGGGCGCCGGCGCCTCACGCACCACTTCCTCATGGTCGGGAAGGCCAGGTTCACGGCGGATATTGGCATTGGCGTCATCGCTTTGGGACTTCTCAGGCCTGACCGTCGCACCGCCGGATTGACCGGGCGGCGGACTGTCCGGCTGCGGCGGCGGCTCAATACCTGTCCAGTCGTCTGGACGTGGCGGCCGTTGGTTGCGCTGGGGCTTCGGCGCTGGCAACAAGCGGCGTGTGAGACGGGGATCGGTGAAATATCGCGCCTTCTTCGCCCGCACCGGCGGCGTGCCCGCGAGCATGACGATCTCATCGTCGGGCGGAAGCTGCATGATCTCTCCCGGGGTCAGGAGCTGGCGGGCGGTCTCGGATCGCGACACCATCAGATGGCCCAGCCATGGACTGAGCCTGTGGCCGGCATAGTTTTTCATCGCCCGCATCTCGGTCGCCGTGCCGAGGGCATCGGAGACACGCTTGGCGGTCCGCTCATCATTGGTCGCGAACGACACGCGCACATGGCAATTGTCGAGGATTGAATGGTTGACGCCATAGGCCTTTTCAATCTGGTTGAGGCTTTGGGCGATCAGGAAGGATTTCATGCCGTAGCCCGCCATGAACGCCAGCGCGCTTTCGAAAAAATCCAAACGCCCCAATGCCGGAAACTCGTCCAGCATCAGCAGCAGGCGCTGGCGCTTGGCGGTGGAAGCCAGTTCCTCGGTTAGCCGACGTCCGATCTGATTGAGGATCAGCCTAACCAGCGGCTTGGTGCGGTTAATGTCGGAGGGTGGGACGACGAGGTAGAGCGAGACCGGATGCGGTCCGTTCACGAGGTCGGCAATCCGCCAGTCGCATTGCCGGGTGACGGTGGCGACTACGGGATCGCGATACAAACCCAGGAACGACATTGCGGTCGAGAGCACCCCCGACCGTTCATTCTCGCTCTTGTTGAGCAGTTCTCGCGCAGCCGAGGCGACGACGGGATGAACGCCAGCCTCGCCCAGATGCGGCGTCAGCATCATCGCACGAAGAGCCGTCTCGATCGGGCGGCCAGGATCGCTGAGGAAGTTTGCGACCCCGGCCAGAGTCTTGTCCGACTCGGCATAGAGGACGTGGAGGATCGCCCCGACCAGAAGCGCGTGACTGGTTTTTTCCCAGTGGTTGCGTTTTTCGAGCGAGCCTTCGGGGTCGACCAAGATGTCGGCGATATTCTGAACGTCGCGGACTTCCCATTCGCCTCGGCGCACTTCGAGCAGAGGGTTATAGGCGGCGCTCGCCGCATTGGTCGGGTCGAACAGCAGCACCTTGCCGAACCGGCTGCGGAAGCCGGCGGTCAGTCCCCAATTCTCGCCCTTGATGTCGTGGACGATCACCGATCCCGGCCAGGTCAGGAGACTGGGAACAACCAGACCGACGCCTTTGCCTGAGCGGGTCGGCGCGAAGCAGAGAACATGCTCCGGGCCATCGTGGCGCAGATAATCGGTTCCCAGTTTGCCGAGGATCACGCCATCATCGCCGAGGAGACCGGCAGCGCGCGCCTCCTTTTCGGTCGCCCAGCGCGCGGACCCATAGGTCTCGGCGTTTTTCAGTTCACGAGCACGCCAAACCGACATGCCGATGGCGACAGCGATAGAGATGAAACCGCCCGATACCGCGATATAAGCGCCCTGCAAAAAGATGTCGGGGGCATATGCATCGAAGGAGAACCACCACCAGAAGAAGGCGGGCGGCGGATAGACAGGCCAGTCGCCCATGGTGAACCAGGGCGATCCAAGCTGGGGCTGATGGGCCAGCGCGGCGGCGGTCCACTGCGTCGCGGACCAGACCGACACCAAGACTATCGAGAAGACAGCGAGTATCTGTCCCCACAGGATCTTGGTCGCAGACACATCCTTTCCTTTCCGGCCAAAAGCCAGAGAGTCGACATTGCAGCCTCACGATTACAAGGGCTTGGGGAAGAATGTCGACGTAATGGAAACGGCGGCGCACAAATAGAAGCGATGGCGTAAATGTTGGACGGTCCGGTTAGTCTGCTTGTGAAAATGAAATTTGAGTAAGCGGACATTCCCGTCCACCTACACGTGATGTCAGCAACGCGCCCCAAGTTCTGTCGTTGAAGCCATCGTCCGGCGACCTTGAAAGCTGCCATTCTCCAAGGTTTCACACTAGCGCTAGGCACGGGAGGCGAACCGCTCGCCGGGCGTCACCCTCTGGATTTTCGCCTGTCCACGCCCGCGATATACCTGCTGGTCGAGCCAGCCGGTCTCGTCGGCGATGTCACCCGTCTCGACCTCGCGCCACCAGAAGCGGCGACCAGGATCCCAGCGATAGCCCCGCGCCTTGAGTACATCCTTCGCCTCGAATGGCGCGCCCACTGCATCAATGCGAAAGCTGTCCAGCATACATCGCGCCAGCAGATGCGACAGAATCGTCTGGCCATCGATTGCGGGTGCCGCCAGCAGGCTGGTCAGCGCCACGACATCATTGCCAGCGCGATGCCCCTCGAAGAACCTACCGCTTTGCAAGACCAGATGCCCAAGCGCGCGGCCGTCGAACCCGAGCGCGAGCCAGTCCAGCTGCGCCAAACTGCACGCCCAAGCGCGGTAGCGCAGATCAGGAAAGCGATGATCGAGGAACGGCCGGTCGAACGCAGCATTGTGCGCGATGACGAGATCGGCGGCGCTGAGCGTGCTGGTGATTGCAGCTGTGTCGAACCGCCTGCCGACCAAGTCTCGATCGTTGAGCCCCGTAAGTTTGGTGATGCGCTCGGGCAGCGGCCAACCCGGCTCCTCGAGCCACGACCGGACCCGCTCGACTTCCCGGATTTCTCCGTCGGTGCTAAAGAGGAAGCGCTGCGCGGCGATCTCGATCAACCGATCCTCGAACGGATCAAGCCCGGTTGTCTCGGTATCGACGACCACAGCAATTTGCTCGCCCGCGTCGCACGACCTGAGTTGGTCGACCTCGCGGGCATGGTCGATTGCGCGCAGCACGCGAAAGCCAGGATAGCGCTCGAGCGCTTGTGCAAGCTCTTCCCCTTGCACCCCGTCTCCGGCGGCAGAGGCCGGGACTGGCGTGCCCGACAGCCGGGCGAGAAGGCGCGCAATCGGTCCCATCAGCTAAGCTTCGCGAGCTGTTCAAGTAGCATTACCGAGATCGCATAGCCCGGCGGCAGGCTCTTATACTCCTTGATCCCATCTTTGACTGGGTCTCCGCCACGCTGGTGCAGGTCGAGCGTTGCCACCGGTAGTTCGATGATCTGTCCAGTCGAAAGCCCCGGGCCTGCATGTTGATAGATCGTGCGCCGCTCGGACAGCCTATAGGGTGATACCGCGAGTGATCCGCCGAAATGCCCGCAATTGCAGATGATGACGTTGCAGAACACCATGCGCGATACTGCCTCGGCTACATGGCGGAACGAGGTCGCATCCTTATTGAGCGCAAGGATGAAAAGATGCTGGACCTTGCCACGGTACATCGCGATCCGCTCGAGGTCGAGAAAGTCGTAACACACCATGACCCCGAACATCCCGATCGCATCGCCATCGAACAACCAGACCGACGGGTCAGGCTGGAACGCGCAAGCGATCGATAGCAGCTTCTTGTTCTCTTCGGGCGCGGGATAGGTCTTGCCGATCCGCCGCGTCACCGTGCGTGATCCCATCGCCTTGCCCCGCCACCTTTTAGGCACGATCAACAGCGCCTCGTTGTGGACGTGGCCCAGTAGGGAGCCGCTTCGATAATCAAGCCCGGCAATCACCACCGATTGCAAGCCGTTTGCCATCGCGCGCAGCTTGGGTTCGAACCCGGTCGGCACCGCAAGCTCGGGTAGCAGGATGATGTCGGGCGGCTGCTGCTCCTGCCGAAACGCCGCGAAGTAGCCCCGAATCTCGGTGATCGCGCGCTCTTCCTCGCTTGGGCTCATTTTAGTGCCGCTTGCCCATGCCGCAGCAGGATCAAGCGAGGTCTGTATCACGCCGAGCTTGAGCGTCGCATCAAGAGCGCTAGTTGGTGTGCTTGTCATGCCGAATCTTCTGCCTCGGCCGCATTTCCTTCGAACGCGCCGAGTTGGCGCAAACGCACCGGAATCAACTGGCGTGGCTCGTGCTCCAGCACGGTCATCTGGGTTAGCTGCAACATTGCCTGCGCCCGCTCAAGCAGCCCATCGAGCTGCCCGGCTGACAGGATCGGTCGGTCGAACTCGGTATCGTCATCCGCTTTGTGCGTTTGTGTACCAAACAGCGATGGAAACAGGTCGAGCAGCGACGTTTCGCGGTTGCGTGGCAGCAGGCACGATTGGAGGATCGATAGTGTGAACGAGGAAATCGGGAGCCGCTCGAGATCCCAGGCAACAATCTCTATGAGCCCGCGTTCCTGCCCGCGGATATTCCATGCTGCCGGCAGCACAAAGCTGCGACGGAGCAAGCCCCAGAGCAACTGACCTATCGGTCGCAGCCGGCGGGGCCACTCGCGATCATCCGCCGGTACGATCTCGCGATAGCGATAGTCGGCAAGGCCTGAATCGGCGACTTGCACCTGGTGAGCGCGGACATGCTGTCGCCAGCTCTCCCAAGTAAGCGTATCCTCGATTGGGGTTTCCTTGGTTAACGCGCGCCATTCGAGGGGGATCTGTACATTCTCAGGGTGCAGCGCGTCGAGGTAGTCGGGGTCGCGGCCCTCAAGATCGAGCCCCTCGAACTCGAACAGAGGTTTCAGGATCTGCCGGATAATCTCGAGCGCGGTCCATTCGGATCGCCTGGGATCATTTGGTTTCAGGGTCGCGGTAAAACAGACCCAGTCGCGCAGCGTGGCTTGAGCACTCAGCCCGTCAGTCCGCGCGCGAATATCATCGATGAACGCGATGCCAGACGGCAGCTGCGCGTAAAAGTCGGGCGCTGCGCGCGCGGCATCGAGCAGCCACCCGGCATCATCGCCGCGCAGAACGGCCGGATGGTCGCGCAACCATACCCAGCCTTGGGTCGGCAGTGCTTGCGGATAGCGCCGCAGGCTGTTCCAGTCGCTCGGATCTGCCGGATCGAGCGCTGTCGCGATCTGATGCCAATAACTTGGCACGGCGTCGCGGTGCGCAAGCGTCGTCGCAAAAAACCAGTGATACCAAACCCCAAGGGAAACGCCGGTCACACTGGCGAGGTTAGCGATCGCTTGATCGCCGGTGCCGGTCCCGCCTACGGCGGCGCACCTATGCAACGCGGCTGTGAGGTCCGGTGCAGTCTCAGCAGTCTCGATCCCGCCCATCACCAGCGCCGCAGTAAAGGCACGACGTGCGTCGATTTGAAACGCTTGCAGCGCATGTCTGCGCGACGGCTTTGCCACAAACGCCGCAAGTTTGGCTTTTGCGACATTACGAAGGAATGCGCGCGCTGCCTCGCGCTCGCGATGCAGTATATCTGCCCGCGTTACCGCGACGCTGGCGGTCAGCAAATGCCGCGCTAACGTCTGAAGTGCGAGAGCACCCAGATAGCAGCCAAGCTGCTTGTGGTCATCCGATCGATGATCGCGCATCCAACTCGTGAGACGGCCAAAGCCATCATAGCCGGTCGCACGACAGAAATCGAGCAACCGGATGAACAGACGTACTTTGTCAGGATGGTTGGCAAACGCTTCGAACAAAAGCCCAAAATGCCGTTTCAGCAACTTGTCCCAGTCGTCACGCTCCTCCTTCTCAAGCGTGGCAATCTTGGCCTCGTCTGCCGTGATCGCCGCCGTTACGGCTTGATCGCGCGGCTTGATCGCACGCAGGAGCTGGAGCGAGCGCTGCGCCTCGAGCAACTTGTCGCTGGGACGGAATAAGGCTGGCGTGAGCGTCGCAATCCGCGCGGCGGCAAACGACATTCGCGTATCTCCACGGATCTCCTGATCCGGAATATTAGCGAGCAATAGCCATTCGAGTTGCTCCAAGCGTTGACCCCGCCCAGCGTCGGTCAGCAGGTCGAAATCAATAGCCGCCAGCATCGAGACTTGCGCCAACGTCCGCGTCATGAGCTGGCTGGGCTTGCGACCATTGACCGCCGCAGCACTCCTCGCCTTGCCAGTTAGCTCCTCTATCGTGCCTGCCGGTCGGTCAGGCGCGGCAGAATTCAGGACCCACTTGAGTTCGGCGGGCACGAACTTGTCTGGTTCGATCTCCGCGCCAATGCCATGCTTCTCGAGCAGTCGCGCATAGTCGTTGATCCACGCTACGATCGTCTCAAAATCGTAGGCTAGCACCTCATGGTCGTCGACGAACCGGAAATGGGCGATATCGCGCCGGGCGAGCAGCAAACCATCGACCTCGAGGTCGAGTGGTAGCATCGCGACATTGGCGAGGAAGCCGCCGACGAACAAGCCGGTCGGGATGCCCTCGAAAGTGCCGCTCGATACTGGCGGATCGACCGCAGCCCGCATGTCCGCCGACAGCCCGGAATCGTCGACTTCGAACGTAAGCATTTGCGCGATCAAGGCGGGCAAACGAGAATCTTCGTTATAGCCCTCCACCAAAGTTTTAAAACCGCGCAGAATCGCGTCGGTTCGGACCGAGGGGTAGAATTTGCGTAAGTCGAGCGATGCGGCATAGATAGTGTCACCGGCTTTTTCTGGTCGAGTCCAGTGCCCCGCTTCAAGATAAACAAGACCATCGGTCTGTTCGAGCGCCAGCCGTTCTCCTTGGTCGAGCGCATCCGGATCGATATGATCGGCGACCATCTTGCGTGCGCTAAGCGATATGTGCCGACGGAAGAGGGGCCAGCTGTGCTTGAAATGCCGATAAAGATGCCCCGCTGAGTGGCGATACGGCCCGATATTGAGCCGCGACGGCCGCGCTTCACTAGGCTCGCGCTCATACCATGCTGCGCGATATAGGCGGTTGCCATAGCTCCAAGGTGGCATCTTCTGGTCGAGCTCGGGCCCGAGCACATTGGTCAGCGCACACCATGCGACCTGGTCACGCACACCAATCTGGAAATATTGCCGGAGCCTAGGGTGCCCGTCCTTGTCCGGCTTCTTGGGCTGCGGGACGAGACGGAGCGGCGTGCCTTGCCATTTGCCCGCCACGAAGTCCTTGCGGATGCTGTCGAGTTGCGCCTCGAGGTCGAGTTCGAATGCTGCGACCTCGGCCTGATCATAGAGGCTGTCCGCCCTGCGATAGGCGCGGCGCACCTTGCGCCATGCCCAAAGCATGTTTTCCGGCAGCAACAGCAGTTCGAACCAGTTCACGCCGCCTCGCTGCGTCGCAATTGAAGATATGCATTGAGATCATTGGCGCCGCCGGGTGGCAGTCGCGAAACCGCAGTGATGCCGCTGGCACCCAGCGCGTCTACCAGCGTGCGCGCAAATTTCTGTCCCGGCGCATCGGCGTCGCCGATTACGATCACATTAAGTCGCTTCAGCTTCGCGACGACGGCGGGATCGATATGGCTGTTGGCGCCAAGCAGGCCGAGCGCATCCTTGCCCATTTCCCCTGCGGACAGGACATCGGTCACGCCCTCGCAGATCAGGATCGAGCGCGATGCGCTGGCGAGCGCGTCGAGATTATAGGCTGGAGGCGGCAGCTTCGCCGGGCAAAACCACCGATGCTCCACGCCGTTGTCGGCGCGCCGGGCCTGGAGATAGAGAACCGCGCTGCCCTCGAGAAACGGAAACAGTAGATATCCCGACGGAAAGACCAGCCGAGGGCCGAAGCGCCCTTCAGCAACGATTCCGCAGCGCTTGAGGCGCTCCCCGCCGAACAGCGCATACGCTTCACGTAGATGGGATGCCCGGTCGCCGATCTGACCAACACGAAAGCGGGAGATCGTCCCGTCGCTGATACCGCGTAACGCGAGATAGCTGCGGCCACTGACTTGCAGCGGTGACTGGGCAAGCAGCCAGCCGAATACCTCCGGGTCAGCAGCTAGCTCGGTGTCGGCGGCCGTGAACCTCCGGGAACTAGACCTGGATAAATGCCGCGATGACATGCGGCGCGGATTACTGCGGCCATCCGCTACACCGTCGCCAAACCGCTCGCGCAACCAGCGGCACGCACCGGTGAAGTCCAGACGCTCGATTTCCATTACGAGATCGATGACGCTTCCATGCCGCCCGCACGCAAAGCAGCGAAAGCTGTTCGTCGTGAACCGCAGCGCAAAGGACGGGTTGTGGTCCTCATGTCCAGGCAGGGGACAGCGCCCGCGCCCATTGGTAAGGAGCCGGATCTTCAAGCCGGCAGCGACGGTCGCGATTGGGATTGCTTTCAGCGCGTCGAGGTCTGCCATGCTGGTCAAGCGATGATCGATGCGATGATGTCAGGCACCCTGCGGCGGAGCTGCCCGCGATGGAAGCCAGCGCGGTTGGGCAACAGAATGCCCCCACGTCGCGACCGCGTTGCGCGCGAGCAATACAGACTTACCCGTCGATTTATGCAGCATTGCGCCAACCCAAAACTCCCCAGAGTGAACCTGCCAAACCCCTTGCGATTCCGCAACTGATATGACGCAGTCACCGCGACACTGTGCAATTCGATTCATCAGTCCGAATTGTCTTGAAGCCAAGCAGGGTAACAGCTCTCGCGAATGCCAGCTTCAGCGAAATCGACTTCTGATAGCGGACTGACACCTAACGGCCCAATTCCACCCATAATCCGTCGCGCATATGCACGTCCGGCTTTAGCGGGCGGTTTTGAGGCCATGAACGGCCGCTTTGCTGACGATGAGTGCCGATCGTGTGGCCAGAGAGCGGGCGTGGAGCTTCCACCGCCGCCAAGGGGGGCCCGAAGGATTTCGACCAAGCTGTTCCATATACCGCTGCCTTCTAAGCGGATGCTAACCGCGCAGCCGCAATATCGATATTAGCGGCGAAGCCATGACGCTCAAGCATGTGGAGCAGATTGGCGCCGTTCATCAGTGTTATAGGCTTGCCATTCATGAACTTATAGGCGTCAGGACCATAATCAGCGGTTGTGACTAATATTCCGCGCGACGCCCCTTCATTCATCATCGTGCCGTAAAGATCGCGCACGGCCGATACACCGACTGTCCGGGTGTAACGCTTGGCTTGAATAACGATCTTTCCGCCGGTTATGGGATCCGGATCGAAAGCGATGGCGTCTACCCCGCCGTCGCTGCTCGACTGCGTCACCTTGACCTCGCCTCCCCGTGCCGCGAACTCCTTCTCGAACAGCTCGCGAACGAGATGTTCGAAATCATCCCATGACATAGCGGCGAGGTTCGTGCCCTGATCAAGAGAACCCCCGATTTCGCGCGCGTCGACAAAGCGTCGATCCTCGGTATCGAGTTCCATTACAGGAGCAATCGGAGCGAGCGAGGCAAGCGATGCTGCCGACACACCTTTCAGCGATTTGAAACATGCCTTGGGTTCGACACGCGAGAGGTCGATTGCACAAAAAGTCAGTCGATCGACGAGAAGGGACAGCAGGCAACTGCGCTTTTCGAGGCCCGTTGCCGGATCAATAAACTCGACAAAGCCGTTGAACAGGACAGCATCGATATTACCGGCTTCGTCAGACTCGAAGAGTTCGTGGATCGTGCGGAGACATATCTGATAGGCTACCGTTTCGAAATTGGCCTTTCGGTCCCGCTCGCTAATCAGGGTTTCCTTGAGTTCGCCCGTAGCTTTGACAAACCTCACGACCTTCGTGGTTGGCAGTATGTCGATCGAGGGGAGATCATATGCCAGTTTGATGAGTTTGCGCGGGCGATCATATTGCAGCAGATATGATTTTTCGAAGAGGCCATCATAGTCCGAGCGCTCGAGAACGAGCGATGCATGTTCGATCACGGCTTCCTCGTCGCCGCTTGCGACGGCCGCTGCTAATCGGTCGACCTCGGCATGTGAAGCGGCTTGTTCAGCCTTGAACGCATCTTCCTGCACCTTGTGCTGATCCCAGAAGGTCTTGCGCCGGGCTTCCCATTCGCCGACAGCGCTATCCAGAGCATCTTTGCGCCGAGCTTCCGCCGTTTGCCACTCGCTCATCGCTACGGCATGGGCCTCCTCGGCCTGAGCGAGGATTCCAGCTTTCTTACCGAAGATCATCTGGAAGAACCCGACCTTCGGCTCCGTATATACAGGTGGTTGGGAAGCCTTGCTCGATGGCTTTGGCTCGGGAAAGACCTTCGGATAGTCATATTGTGAGCGGTCCTTGAGGGTTTCCCAGTCGATCGCGTCATCAACGTGCAATGTACGAGCAAGAATGCTGCTCAGGGATTGAAGCTGATGGATCGCATCGGCAGTGAGCTCGTCTGCAGCGGCTTGCCCGGACAGCAAAGTTTGGCGCTTTTGATAAGCTGCATATTTGTCGTCCCAGCCCGCCATTAAGGCATCAAGCTTGCTTTGGAGAATAAAGATCTCCGGCGCGCTGACCTCCTTGTGAAGGTTCAGCTTCTTATGTCGGACGTCGATATAGTATCGGAGTATGCGATCGCCGCGAGCGCTCCACTTAGCGTCCAGCGTACCGACAACGATATTCTCGAGATTGTTTGAATGTATGGTGACGCTAGTCACGTGAATCCCCCCAAGGCATATGCGAATTCCCTGCTTTCAGACAGCGGCGTATGAAAGCAGGACTTTAAAAAACCTATGGCTAATCCTAAGGACAATCAGACTCAAGGTGGCTGAGGGAATGACCTGTTCGCCAAGGGGCAAACAACACGATTGACCGAACTAAACGAACGGCAGGTTCTGGGTGTCCCTCACGAAACCCCGAACGACAGCTATGCTGGCGGAAACTGCCATGTGATCACAATCCGAGCCCTCGCTGCTTTCCAAACGACCATTCCACGCCGCCGTGCGGCATCATCGTCCCAGAGACATGCTGGCCGAGATGCTTTTCGAGCGCCGGCCGCCAAGGGACGAGTTGGAAGCCCAGCCCGTTGTCGATCATGGCGAACCGGCCTGAGGCCAACGTCACGCGGTGCCGATAGATGCCCGCGACATGATCGCCGGGCCTTGATGGCAGTGGCGCGAGGCCGGTGCGGTTCACCAGGTCGGTCTTGATGTACAACATCTCCCGGTCCTTAAGCGTCTGGATCAGCGCGCGGGCGAAAATGACGCGGCTACCGCGTCGTTCGGCCAATCTCTCATTGACCAGATGGTCGGCTCGCGACTCCATGGCGGCGGCGACTTCCGCGCCGAATCCGCCACCCAGAACAGGCTGCTCGCGTGAAACGAGATTGCGATCGAGCCAGGTCGCGCCATCGGACGTGATCTGTTCGCGAAGCGAAAGGTCCGAGCGTGTCGCGAGCGAATGGCGCCGCTGCCCTCTGCCATCTTCCCAGGAGCGAATTTCGACGATTGCGCCGGGCTTCGCATCTCCAGTCATATCGAGATCCTCGAACCGGAGATGATGGGTGCGACCATCGATGCCGTCGACGACGGCATAGGCGCTCCCTTTGAGTTCGTCATAGAGCCCGCGATCGACCAGGCGACCCATAACCGGGTCGCCCGGCGGAGCGTGGTGGATCGCGAAGCGCGACACGTCCGGGTTCGGTGTGTCCTTAGCCATCGCCTTGTGCATCGTCTTGATGATGTCGCCGCGAACGCCGAGATCGCGCAGCTTGTCTTCCAGAGATGGCTTGATGGTCCAGGCTGCGGGTCCGAGCGGATCGGCCAGGCCCATCGCCTCCAGCTTCTGCGCGCGGCCTACCAGGAGGTGCCGGTTTTCAGCTCCACGTCCATTGGAATCCGGGCGCAGATCGACAATGCCGCCGTGGCGGTCGGCAATATCCCTCAAGGTGCGATCGAGGGCGGTCCAGCGATCGGCCTGAACCTCGCGGTTGAGTGCCGTCTCGATCTCGCGTTGGGTACGCGGCCCCAGTTCGAGTGTCACGCGATCCTCCGCGCGATGTCGGAAGCCTTCGCGGATATAGTCGCGGCTCATGACAAGGTCGCGGCCGTCATCTGCTCGGCCGCGAAGCAGCACATGAATATGAGGGTCGTCGGTATTCCAATGATCGACCGCTACCCAGTCGAGCGCGGTGCCCAGGTCGCGCTGGGCGTCCGCCATCAGCTCGCGGGTATAGGCGCGTAGGTCCTCCATCTCCCTGGCATCCTCCGGCGAGATGATGATGCGAAAATGGTGGCGGTCGTCCTCGCAGCGATCGGCAAAGGCGCTCCCGTCTGCCTGATCACCGGCCGCATCGAACAGACGGCCAGGTGCGCCATCGCGGGTCACGCCTTCTCGCTCGAGATAGCTGACGTGTCTGGAGAGCGGCGCCGCTCGGAATTTGACACCGCGATGCTGGACGATCCGCATCTTGACGACGACGCGCCGATCCGTGGAGTGACGGGCGCGACGCGGCCCGGTCACACGGCCGCGCCCGAAGCGCGATATGCCGCCCCCTTTCCGGCGAGTGCCATAGGTGCGGCCGCCGCGCCCGCTCTTGTTCGCTGCGCGCATGACCTGACCGACAAACGACTTCGCTTGCCGGCCTTTGGTCCCGCCGTGGCGGGGCCGTCCGGGTCTGACCTCGAACTCGTCGTCGCCACCGCTCATCGGACGGTGAATCCAATGGCGAAATCATGTGCCAGACGCGGAATAACAGGAATATCGACAGATTCAGGTAACGAAGCTGGCAGGCCGTGACAGGAGCCATACGCAAAAACACAGCCCAACCAACCATATGGACCGAGCCTGCTGGCTGTCCTTTTATCTTGCCGTGCCTCCTTCTTCCCCCTGCCGCCCCTGCATCTCACTGCATGACGGACGCCGTTTCGCGCCGGAATACTCCCCAATACGAGAAGCGCGCTCATGAGGGCTGATGACCGGAAAGAGGAACGAACAGGCTGTCCGGCCGGTCGGGTTGGAGCGCTCCATCCGCATCGGCCGCGCTGTTGGAAGCCCCGACGTCATCCGATGTGACTGTCGCGGGTGGCCCATGAGCCTGCCCAGAAAATAGCGGAGCGTGCGTCCAAGCAAGCGCATCGGCGGTTGCGCTGGCGAGTTCGCCTTGCTGCGCGCCGCCGACCACCGGTGCGAGCTGAGCCAGGTAGGCGCGCGTCTCACGCGGCAGCGGCCGACGGGTCGCGAGATGCTCGTCATAGCGCCCGGGACCGGCATTATAGGCTGCGAGCATAGCGGTCGGATTGCCGTAGCGATCATGCAATTCACGCAGATAGGCGGTGCCGGCGATGATGTTGTCGCGCGGATGATAGGGGTTGTCGCCAAGGCGATAGCGGGCACGCAATTCCGCCCATGTGCCGGGCATGATCTGCATCAGGCCCATGGCGCCAGCGTGCGAAATTGCGGACACGTCGCCTGCGCTTTCGACGCGGATGACCGCCCATATCCAGCGCTCCGGGATGCGGAAACGGCGCGATGCCTCGGCGATGTGGACGGCGATCGGTGAGGCAGCGGAGCGTCCAGCAGCCGCCTCGTCGTCGGCACGAGCGAAAACCGTCGCCGGCGCGCTCGCGAAACATGCGAACAGCGCCAGCGACAGCGCCCGGCGATGCGTTCTCTGGCAGCGCGGGCGCATCAGGTCAGTTCCGCTCTTCGCGGGCACGCGGGCGACTGATCGACAGCCGGAACGTCGTCCCCTCGTCATTGGTACTGAACAGGTGCGCGCGCAGTGACTGCTGAGCGAACAGCGGGCTTTCGATCTCGAGCGAGACATAGTCGCCCGCCTTTTCGCCGACCTCTTTCCACCCGGCGCCGACCCGCGGACCGTTCGCATCGTCGAGCAGGACGCGGTAGTCGGGCGCCTTTTCCGCATCGCTCGGATCGGCCGGTACGAGGACTAGTGTTTCGTCCATGCCGAGCAGTCTGATGCGGCCTGAATAGCCATCGGCGGTTGGCTTGAAGATGTTGGGTTGCATTGCCAGTCTCCTTTGCTTGGCGGGGTGAAAAGGCGGGGTTGTGCCGGAAACGCGATCACAACGGCGTCGCGAGGCCGATCACGGACGCGGCCGGAAGCGGCCCGAAATAGCGGCCGTCGAGGCTGTCCTCGCGCTCCGGGTTCATGAAGAAGAGCTGATCATGGCCGAGGGTTCGGCAGCCCTGCCAGCGGGGCAGCGTTCGACCGTGGCGATCGCTTGCCCGCGCCGCTCCCACGATCAATCCATCGATGAGGATCATGTCGCCGATCCGGCACACGACCTGCCCCGGCAGCGCGGCGACCGGCTTGAGCAGCGGGACACCGAGCGGCAGATAGCCGCCTTCATCCAGATAGCGCGCAATGTGCTGCGGCGGCGCGACGACGGCGAGATCTCCGCTCGCCAGATGTTCGCCCGAGCGCACCCAGTAAAAACCAATGGGGACGCTGGGACTGGCGTTCCACAGCAGCCTTGGCGGCGGGTCGATCCACATCGACGTCGCGATTAAGCTGATCCCTGCGAACGAGGCGGCGAGCGTCTTCCAGCGTCGTTTCATTGCAGAGTTCCTCTACGGGCGAGCCAGACGTCATGGCGCGCCAGCGTGTAGGGCCGCGGCGTCTCGCGCGCGGCCAGACGGTTGTGGACATGGCGCCAATGGTCAGGCGCGACGTCAGCGGGATCGATGCCAAGGGCATCGACAGCGTCGATCGCTTCAAACACCCGCTGCACCTTCGGCCAGCCGGAAACACGCAGAAGACTGTCGGCGCCGGGATCGATGCCGGGAACGGTCTGATAGGGTTCACCAGATCGGACAGCGCGCACGATGTCGATGCGGGAAACGACGGTGCCGAAATCATTCGACGCCCAGCGCACGAATGCAAATACGCTGTCCGGGGCGAAGCCGAGCCGACGTCGGCGGCGATCGAGGATATGATCCTCGATCGGGCGCCCGAACCGAACCCAGCGCTCGACCTTCTTCTCGATCCAGAGCAGATCGACCCGAGTGCGGTCATCGCGGGCGGGAATCACGGCGCGCTCCCCTGTCATCGTCGGGGAAAGCCTGAACCAGCAGATCGCGTACGAGATCGGCAAGCGTTGTGCCGCGCTGAAGCGCCGCCAGCTTCAGGCGCTGGCGCAGCTGCGGCGTTACGTCGATGGTCAGCCTGGCTGTGTTCGCGGTGCGACGTGACTGCGACGCACCGGACTCAGTCGCCGTGATCCATGCGTCAGCGGAGCGCGGGCGGGCTGCGAATGCACGGGCGTCCTGGCGACGTCCGTTCATGGGCGGAGCCTTTCGATCGCATCCGCCAAAGCGATGATCTCGCGGTTGGCGATACCATCTGCGTCGATTTCGCCCGCCACACGGCCCGTCCGCATGGCGTCGGCGAAAATGACGCGCTGACCCACATGCTCGACAAGCAGAGGCGGATTGTGGTCGTGCAGGCTGGCAGCGGTCGCGCGGCCGATCAGCGTGCGCGCCGGATAGCGGTTGAGCAGGAAGCGCGCGGCGATATCGGGTTTGAATATCCGCGCCTGGTCGAGAAGCGCCAGCATCTCGGCCGACGCCCAGCCGTCGAGCGGGGATGGCTGCACCGGGATCAGAACGAGGTCGGCGGCGAGCAGAGCTGATCGCAACAACCCTGCAACTCGTGGCGGCCCGTCGATGATCACATGATCCAAGCCACGCGCCAGTTCCGGCGCTTCATGATGCAGGGTGTCGCGCGCCAGTCCGATCACGCTGAACAGCCGGGGGAGGCCCTCGGCTGCGCGTTGCTCGGCCCAATCGAGCGCCGAGCCCTGGGGATCGGCATCGATCAGCAACACGCGCTTGCCTGACCGCGCCCATTGGCCCGCCAGGTGTAGCGCGAGCGTGGTCTTGCCGACGCCGCCCTTCTGGTTGAGGAGCGCAGCTATCATCGCGCGTCGTCCACAGGCGCGCCGCCCGTTAGCAAGAATCCGAAGGATTCTGAGTTAGCAATGTTAAGGGCCAGAATCGTCCAATGATTCCATCGGATTATATGCGATTTCGGTTCCTGATAGTCCGAGGATCGGGTTCCCGATCGTCCGATAGTCGCGGTTCCTGATAGTCCGTGTCTCATGGCAAGTTATCCACAGGCGGATAGCCCATCCGCCGCATGGCGGCGTCGAGCGGGTGAATGGGGATGGGAACGAAGGTCAGCCGCTGGCGACCGAGTTCGAATGTGAGGGTCAGACGGTATCCGGGGAGCGGCTGTCGGCGGACGATGTCGCGAAGCTCGAAGCTGAAGCGCTTGAGCGGCGAGAGGACGCCTGACTTGAGGTGAAGGTGGGCGACATCGAAACTCCACCCATGTTCCTGGCGTCCGCCATGCTTGCGGCAAATGCGATAAAGCCAGCGTTCGAGACCGCCGGTGAGGTTGAAATAGGATCGGTCGATCGTGAGAACGAGCGCGTGGTCGAGGACGCCGGCATAAAACCAATCCGGCACGATCATCTCGATGCCCAGCGCACGCCCCTTGCCGTCGAGGCGCTCGCGCCATTCATTGATCCATGAGAAGCGATGGCGGCGACGCTGCGCGGGCTGGCGGATGCTCGTCGCGATGGTCGTCGACTGGAGCCTGTCCAGCCCGGCGCGCAGCCGCTCGTAGCTGGCCTTGCCGGTGCCGCGCCGGGTGAAGGTCAGAATATCATAGGGCGTGGCGGCGATCAGCCGCGAGGTCGGCAGACCGGCGTCATGCGCCTCAACGATCTGGCTGGCCGCCCAGATGAGGATGTCGGCGTCCCAGATGGTCGCCATTCCATGTTCGGGGGTCGCCTCAACCTGGATGGAGACTTCCCCCATCCGAAACGCGATCGGCGCGACCCGCTTGCTTTTCGCGAGCGAGAAAAAAGGCCAGCTCATCAGATCCTGGGCATCGCGCGGGGCGACGTCGCCAGCGACCGGACGGAACAGTTCGAGCTGCCGAGAGCGGAAACTTGCGGCCGGCATCGGTTACCGCCCGCGATCGCCAGCAGCGGTCCGCCGGGTCGTAGCGAGACCGGGACCTGGATCGGACGTCGAGCGACGCATTCCTGCCGCCGCCCAGTCGTCGATGTCAGCGATTGTGTAGACAATCCGTCCGCCGAGCTTGTGATAAATGGGACCGGTGCCGAAGCACCGATGCTTCTCGAGCGTGCGCGGCGACAGACCGAGGCGCTTCGCCGCATCGGGGGTTCTGAGAAAGCGTGGCGCACTATCTGCGGAACTGGGTTGCATGGTCGGTCTCCGTCGAAGCGCAGGCCGTGCCGGGCGAGCGCGTAGTTGCGGAGACAAGGCTGGCGTATGGGCTCGGCGCCGGGAGAGTGGGCAAAATCGTTGCGCCGGAAATGTCGCACCGGCCGCAGTGCGTCACCGCCCGCGCAGGAGATCGAGATAGCCGGTCTCGCAAAGCCGAACGGCCTCGTCGCGAAGGCGCTGAACCTGCCGGCGTTCATTGGCCGCCCGCCAGTCCGATCCATGGAGGCCGAGACCAGGATAGACCGCGTGATCGGCGAGTTCGCGTGTGCTGAGGCCCGTCCCGAGCAGGACGAGCAGGTGCAGCAAGAATGTCAGCCGCTGCCGCTGGAAATCCGTTGGTCTCAGGATGGCCGGTTGGCGTGTGGCCGAAGCCCCCTGAAGGTGGCGCGTGAAGCGATCGGCGGCCGCGCGACGGATGGTATAGTCGATGTCTGGCGCGATGATGATGATGATCGGCCCCGCCGGCATGTCCGCATCGGCTAACCACAGCCGCAATCGCCCGCCTGGGTTCTCGATGACGAGGTGGCGACCGGTTTCGTCGCTATGGTCGGCGAGGATTTGCCCGAATTCGGCGGGGTCGAATACGTGCCCCATGGGATAGTCGCGCGGCGGGCTCGCCAGCGCAACCGTTCCGGGCGCGATCTCAGGCCGCCAGAGCGCGGGCGCCTTGGCGGCCGACACATAAGGATCGACCGGAAAACACCAACCCCCAGCGCCGGGCGAATCCGGTGCTGAGAGTCTCCTTTTGGGGTGGGCTGTTCTTCAGTTTTGTCGTCAGGCGCGCATAGTCATGACGATAGGCTTTATTGTGTCGCAGAAATTCCTGCGCGAAATCGGCAAAGTCGAGATTGGCGGTTTCCTCGGCGATCGCTTGCGACCGCCAATCGCTGGCAGTGGACATCGCACCTCTCCCCAGTCTCCCGCTTTTCGGGATCAGGAGGTCGAGCTTGCGTTCGGCGGCGCGAACCAGAAGCACCGAGGAAGCGCGCTAATCCGCCGTTCCAGCGGCGAGCAAACCATCGCGGGCCGGCATCCGGCTCGATGCTGCAACAGGCGCTTATTCGATGCGGCCTTCGAGCAGATGGCGGTATCCGATCCGCGTCATCCATCGGGCGCGCGCGAGATGGCTCTCGTAAACGTCCCAGGCGCGTCGCGGCTCACGGCCCGGATCGATACCGAAGACGACGCGAACAATCTCGCGCCAGTGCGCGCCCTGTGCATCGGCCTCGAGAAGACGAAGATAGGTGACGAAATGCCGCTCGTCATAGCTGCTTACCCGCTCGGTTTGCGGTGGCGCATCGTCGAACAGGGGGATGGTCATATCGTGAGGTCCGGTCTGGAAGCCGGGTTCCCGCTCCCCCGATATCGTGGCGCAGTTATCCGATCGAGGGCATATGCGGTATCGTGTGCAAATCCGGTGATGATGCGCGCCAATGATTTGGCCGCCGCGACGCTCACCGCGCAAAGCTCGCCATTTTCGAAAAGGAATGTTCCGCGATCAGCCCGGTTTGCGGAAGAATTCCATCGGATCGACATTGAGGATCGCGGCGATCTTCTCGAGCATATCGACGGTCGCAGCGTGTTCTTCACGCTCCAGCATCCCAACATAGTTGCGGTTGACACCGGCACGGTCCGCAAGTTCCTCCTGCGACAAGCCTTTGGCATGACGCATTTGACGCAAGTTGGTGGCGACGATCTCCCGCAAGCTCATGCGGGGGACGTCGCCGCTCTGCCTAACTCATGACTACCTAATATACTAGGGAATCGTAACTACGTAACGCCGTATGTGCGGAAATCCGCCACTACGCATCTACGGAAAACGGGGCCGCGGCGAGCGGCCCCGTGTCTGCGTTAGCGTGCAAAGGGATCGAATTCGTAGACAATGTGTGCCGAATCGCCGTCCCAGTCGCTTGCCGGCATCGCGCCGAACAGGCCGCCCTCTGTGCGAAACACCACGATGCTGACCATGAGGCTGCGCGCGAGGCTCAAGGCGTAGGCGGATACGGTTTTCAGCGACTTCGACATTGCGGGCTCCTGTCTCTCGTCGCGGGGGCCATCCCCGCTCGACAGGCTCCCGAAGCGTCGGGCGCATGGCCGCAATCACCGCGCAGGCGCAGCCTGAAGGCCGCACGCGAAGCGTAGCGGACCCTTTACGGGTTGATGGCGTCAGGCCTTGGGCCGGACCAAGGAAAGAGCCAATGTGAGCGGGGATGGCACCAGCGGCGAGGTGGGCGCGATGTCAGGCGGCACGAACCGGACCTTGCTTTTGCCCCCCTGCGCACCCGTGCGTCCTGTCTCGGCGTAGCCAACGGCGTGCATCAACCGCGAGCATTGGCGGCATGGTCGCGCCCAGATGCAGATCAAGGCCCGCCGACAGGTAATTCGCGCATGACCGTTGGTTGTCTATCTCCATGGGCGTCGGCACAAAAAAGGCCCGGCGGATTGCTCCGCCGGGCCGTCTCCGCTGCGATCAGAACGGAATGTCGTCATCCATGTCGTAGCCGCTGCCGCTGGTCTGGCCGCCATTGTCCTGGGCGGGCTTGCCCCGGCTGAGGAAGTCGACCGTCTCGGCGATGATCTCGCAGCCGTAGCGCTTCACGCCCTGCTGGTCGTTCCATTCGGTGTAGTGGATGCGGCCGCGGACCAGGACCTTCATTCCCGTGGTGCAATGATCCTGAACCGTCTTGCCCAAGCCGTTGAACACGGTGATCCGGTGCCATTCGGTGTCTTGCAGGCGCCGGCCCTGGTCGTCGCGAAGCGCCTTGCCGTCGGCGTAGCGGGGACGCGAGGTCGCAAGGCGGAAGGTGGTGATGTTGGTGCCGCTCTGGGTGCTGCGGCTTTCCGGTTCGGCGCCGATGTTGCCGGCGAGAATGACGATGTTCTGCATGATGGTCTCCGTTGCTTCAGGTCCGAGGGACCGTCCCTCCGACGAAGCCCGGATGAAGGCCGTCCGTAGCCGTCTGCACCGCCGCGCCCTGGCGGGGCGGCCTGACCCCAAAGGCGCGGGAGTGGCGCGGGCAGCCGCGAAGCGGCAACACGGTCCCCGCCGCCGGGGTTGCTGGCGGAAACGGAACGGACTTAGGGATTCGCCAGTCGGAGGGATTGCCCCTTCGGCCGAGGCAGGACGGAGATCGACGCGAACAACGACAAGGCCGGTTCGCAGCCAGGAGTGAACCGGATTGCAGCATTACAGGAAACACAAGACCTGCATTCAGCCCTCGCCATCTGTTCCGAGAAGTCCGGCGCACGTCCTTCCCGATGACCTGGCTCCCCGCCAAACCACCGAATACCGATAGATTCGTTCAAAGGGCGGCAGGCGCTCGGGCGTGCCATGGGAGAGCCAACCGTTCCGGCGGCTTCCAGTACAGGTGGGACTAGCAGCGCTGTGAGCGACCCGATCTGCGATGACGCGCTGAACGCGCTGATCGGACGGGGTATCCTGCGATTAGACTGGCGGCGCTGGCCCGCAGGAGCCTGCGATCGACCATATCCATCTCTGGTTGGAACGGGGGACGGCCCGATAAGGGCGATGCGCTTGCCTGCCAGTCTGGCCGTGCCCGTGGGAATGGTCAGCGGCCCGCAGATCAGGGACGAACCACCTTGGATTTGGGCTGGTGAAGACGGCGCTTCACGTTCGGCTTCAAAGCACCGCGGACATCCTTGTCGGTCATCGTAATATCGAACCACTCAGGGTCGAAATATCCGCCGCACCAACGCTTGGTTTGCTTGTGTTCGGGATCTTTCGGGTCTGACAGCACATCCAGGAATTGCTCATATCCCGGAATGCCCCCGACGTCCTCGGGCGGCCGGGCGCGCGCGCCGTCAACGCAGGTCGCATGGGTTGGGGGCGTATCGAGAAAGACCATTTCCTCAATCTCGACCGTATGGCGCCAATGGTCGCCGAAGTCGTACAGGTAGCTGAAGACAACCCCGGCGCCCCGGAAATCCCGTATCCGCACCGTGCGCTCGTCGAAGACGCGCGCATCCCCCTCGACCGAACCGTCCTCGGCCAGAGCGGCGTCGCCATAGCGCAGCCCACCTGTCTCGAACTCGTGGAGATGGTAGTTCCACCAGTTGAATGCGGCCTGGATCGCCAGGTGAAGCTGTTCGAGGTTCCACGCCGCCGGCACGATGATGCGACGCCAGACTGCGGGTTCGATCCCGTCGATGGATATTCTGAGCCGCGCGGCGTTGGGAGTTTCGAACATCGCGCCTCAAGCCGTTTTCGACAGCGCCGACACTTTGATGTCGTCTTCATGACCCCGTGCCTGGGCGAGGTCATAGGCGCCCTGCATCCGCATGAGCGTATCGGCGCTCAGGCCGAACGCCTTCTCGAAGCGGATCGCCATATCGGCGGTCAGGCCGGTATGGCCGTTCAGGACATTACTCAGATTCTGCCGCGAGACACCGAAGTGCTGCGCCAGATCCTTCACATTGATCCCATGCGGCTCGACCATCTGGCGCTTGAGCCAGGGGCCGGGATGAACATGGATCGAAGGATGAACTTTGATAGCCATCAGTGATAATCCTCCAAATCAAGATCCGCGATCGTGGTGTCGTCCACCGCGGTGAATGTCAGCCGCCAGTTCTTCGTCACCGTCATGGCGTAACTACCCTTGCGGTCCCCCGTCAGCGGGTGAAAACCGAAGTTTGGCGGAACAGCGAGCTCTTCCAGACTGGAAGCGGCGACAATGAACGCAATCATGTCGATGACACGATCGGCTTCGATCACGCCTTTGACACTGCCTTTCTCGACCAGCTTTCGAAGCGCCTTGTGCCTGATGCTCTCGATTTCCACGTGTCAACAGATAGGCGACACGGCGAGGCGTGTCAACTGATAGTGGACACGTCGAATCTCTGAAACCCGATCGTGGCAATGGGCGGCGCTTACGCGCCGCCCAGGTGGCGGAAGTCCCAGACCTTGACGCCTATCGCCTTGGCCTTGTCGCGGATATTGTCCTGGATGCCGGTGCCGGGGAATACGAGAAGGCCCTTGGGCATAGTCTCGAGAACGACATCGTTGCGCTTGAAGGGGGCGGCGCGCTTGTGCTTGTCCCAGTCGGGTTCGAACGGCACGCTCGGCACGCCGCAAGCATCGGCCCAGAGCGCCGCGATATGCTCCCCGCCCGAACTGGTCGCGCCGTGCAGCAGCACCATGTCGGGGAACTTGGCCCGGATCTTGTCGAGCGTCGCGCAGATGAACCGGGCGTCGTTGAACGCCGGTCCCGAGGAGATGGCGATGCGGGTGCCGGCGGGCACGAGCACCTGCTTGTCGGCCCATTTGCGGGCGTTGATGAAGTCGCGGCTGTTCACCACCGCCGATGTGAGCGCCTTGCGATTGACCTTGGAGCTGGACCGAGGGAGCCAGGGCTTGTGGACAAAGGCCCGGAACTGGTCGGCAGCGGCATCGCGGAAATATTCCATGGTGTCGCGCCGCTCGATCATCGTCATGCCTTCGGCCAGCGTGCGCTCCAGCTCGACCGACTTCACCTCGGAGCCGTCCTGTTCCCGCTGCATCCGCTTCTGCGCCTGCTCATTGTCGTCGAGATCGCGCTCGACCCGATCGATCGCCCGGTGGAAGACATTGACGACGCCCCAGAGCAGGTCTTCGAGATCGGGTTCGATCCTTGTGTCGACGAGCGCGGATACGAGCCCGTCGAACATATCGGCCACCGCGCCGTCGACCAGGCGGGCTTCGGGCAGCGGACGCTGGTCGGGTTCATCCTCGAACGGACGGTAGCCGTAGAGCTGCATTTCCTGAAGAAGATAGGCGGTAGCGGATTCCGGGATGGGAAGGTCGTCGGCGGGGATGTCTGTGCCATCGATCATGATGTCGCCCTTTCGGTCTCGAGCCGCGACCCTCGCGGCCTTCATGGCGACGAACGGCAGCAGGCAGGGCGACGCGCGCACCGCCAAGCGCAAGCGGTCCCGCGCCATGGGCGCTGGATGGCGGCCGTAGCGAAGCGGAGGTAAGGGCAGCGGGGTCTATTTTGCTTCGCGATGCAAAGCGGCCGCTCGCGGCCGCGGCGGAAAATAGTCCCCGCAGCCCGTTGCTCGCGGCGAACGCCTGCTGCTCTGTCGCCCTCTTATGAAGGCGCGGGACGCGGCCTCTCGCACCGAAAGCGGCATGTCCATCGATGCGTGATCACCGCCGGCGACGTTCCTCAGCCCCGTTCCAGCATCAGCCGGACAACAGGAAATGCGCGGCATCGTCACCGCGAAGCTGAGACCGCAAATGCGTTCGCAGCCGATCCGCCCCGAGGATGCGGAGGTCCGTATTGAAATCATCGAGCATCGGATCAAGCGGCGCCACCTCGATCCCCGTCTCGGCCGCCCGCTCGACCAGCGTCTTTTCCGCCGCGGCGCCGGTCGGATCGTCATCGCGTGCGACATAGAGGCGCCGGAGTCCCGGCGGGAACAGGATGGCGGCAAGGTGCGCGCCCGAGAGCGCGGCGATCGCCGGAATGGAAGGCATGACGACGCGCAGCGACAACAGGGTCTCGATGCCTTCGCCGGCGACCATGACCGGACCTGCCTTGCCGAACCGGACCCCGTTTCCGAGCAGATGTCCCATCGCCCGGCGCGGATAGGCGACAGGCGCCTTGTCCTCGGCCGCCGGGTCGAGCCAGGTGCGATGAACGCCGGTGATCGCCCCGTCGAGGTCCGTCACGCCCGCGACCATCGCCGGCCAGGCGCTTCGCGTGCCGGGCCTGTCCCGTTTCGACGGACGATAATAGCAGCCGGGCTTGAAGCGCAGAGCTTCGCAGCCCTCTAAATGCGGAATGGCGCGCTTGCGCAAATACGCCTCCACGACGCTGCCGCGAAACGGCTGCGATGCGGCGAAGAGTCGCCGGGCCGCTTCGGGCGTGCCGCTCGGCTCCCCGGGCGATGCTCGCCAGCGAGGCTCAGACGCGGACTCTGGCATGGGCAGGCTGAGAAATCGACGCGCCTCGTCGAGCGTCTCGCTCATCGTGGCGGTGGACCCGGCGATGGCGATGATGTCGAGCAGATCGCCATGGTCGCCCGTCGCGGCATCGGTCCATTTGCCGGCCGCCCCTCCTTCAGGTGAGGCGACCAGGCGGACATAGAGGCTGCGCCCCGGCGTGTTGCGGGCATCGCCGACCAGCCAGTAGCGGCCTTCGCGATGCCCTTTTGAGAGGAAGTGACGGCAGACGCTTTCGGCATTGTCGGCAAGGCGCTGCGCGATCTCGCTCGCGGTGCTTTTCATGATGCGGCTCCCATCATGCCGCATGGCGCTCGCCGACCCGCAGGAGCGTGTGGCGCTCCATCAGGCGGGCAAGCACAGCCACGCCATCGGCCGATACGGGCACGAACAGGCGCAGTTTCCACGAGATGATCTCGGACATCAGGCCGATTGCCTTCAGCCGATCGCGCATGGTGTCTGTGAACCCGGACAGCTCGATGCGATCGACGCCCATGACGCGCGCGCGGCGGAGCTGGAGTCCATCGGCGAGGTCGAGGATGGTCCGACCGTCCATCAGCGCCGTGAACGCGGCGTCGGGCGCCAGGACCGGGCCATCGTCATTGGCCGTGGCTGTCGCCGCCCAGGCCGGCGACACGCGCCGCCCGACGATCCGTTCGCCATCATCGGTCTGGAGCCGATAGACCCGCGTCGATTCCTGCGGCAGCCGTTTCCAGATCGGCAGCAGCAGGCCGGTGACGACGTGCATCGTGTTGATGGCGAACTCGGGCACATCGGCCAGTTCCTTCTCCCAGGCGCGGGCGAAGGCGTCGCGCTCGGCCTCGCGCCATTGGGTCTCGGCCATTGCCGCCAGCGGCATCGGCGTCGATTCCATCGGACGCATGAGACGCACGCGCGGTTCGATGTCCCCATCGTCGAGCTGCACGCCGCGCGTCGGGATCTGCACGGCGGCGCGGCTGGACTGGGCGTTGACCAGCAGCTTTGCCCGCCGATCGCGCAGATGATCGAACGCGTCCTCCAGCGTCAGCGGCCGGTTGCGGTCCTTGCGCTCGATCGTCAGCAATCGCGTCTCCGCTCTGGTGCCCGGATGGGTATAGATGGTGGCGCGATCGACGATCGTGAAGCTCTCGGCCTGGAGCGTCTCCAGACCCAGCTCATATGTCCCCGACGCGATGGCGCCCTCGATTCGGGCGGAGAGCAAATCCTCGAAGGCAGTGAACAGGATGTTCTGGAGCGCGATGGTGAGCGCCAGCATCCGGTTGAGGAAGGTGGTGACCGGCGGGAGATCGTCGCGCAGCCCGGTCTCGTCGCCGAGCCGCAGGCCGGTCGCGCTCTCGAACCGCTCGAGCGGACAGCCCTCGATCTTGCCGGCATAGATCAGGCGATAGAGCTGGCGCAGCGCATCGGTCGCATACCAGCTTTCCAGATTATCCTCCGGGCGGAACAGCCCCTGACCGCCGGTCTGACGCTGGCCGCGCGTGATGGCGCCGAGCGAATCGAGCCGCCGGGCGATGGTCGAGATGAAGCGCTTCTGCGCCTTCACATCGGTCGTCACCGGCCGGAACAGCGGCGGCTGCTTCTGGTTGGTGCGGTTCGAGCGGCCGAAGCCCTGGATCGCGTTATCGGCCTTCCAGCCTGCTTCGAGCAGATAATGGACGCGCAGCCGCTGGTTCCGCGCGCCAAGATCGGCATGATAGCTTCGCCCGGTGCCGCCGGCGTCCGAGAAGATCAGGACACGCTTGGCGTCGGCCTGGAAGGCATCGGTCTCAGCGATATTGGCGGAACCCGGCCGGCTCTCGACGACAAAGCGGTCGATACCGTCCGAGCCGCGCCGCTTGACGATGCGCCGCGAGCGGCCGGTCACCTCGGCGACCATGTCGGTGCCGAAGTGATGGATGATCTGGTCGAGCGCGGCCGGGACCGGGGTGAGCGAGGCGAGCCGTTCGATCATCGCATTGCGCCGTTCCAGCGCCGCGCGCGACAGAATCGGATTGCCGGCCTCGTCGGTCACCGGCCGGGAAGAGAGATTGCCTTCGCTGTCGGTGAAGGGCTCATAGAGCTGCACCGGGAAGCTGTGCTCGAGGTAGGACAGGACGTACTCGCGGGGCGTGACATCCACCCGAACGTCATCCCATTCGTCCGTAGGGATCTCGGCGAGGCGGCGTTCCTGCAAGGCTTCGCCGGTCGAGACGATCTGGATGATCGCGGCATGTCCGGCATCCAGGTCACGTTCGATGCTGGCGATCATGCTCGGCGTCTGCATCGCCGTGATGAGGTGGTTGAAGAAGCGCTGCTTGGCCGACTCGAAGGCGCTGCGCGCGGCGGACCTGGCCTGGGCATTAAGGTTGCTCCCGGCGGCCCGCATCGCGGCGTCGAGATTGTTATGGATGACCTGAAACGCCCCGGCATAGGCGTCGTAGATCTCGACCTGCGGCGGGGTTAGGGCATGTTCGAGCATCTCATATTCGACGCCGTCGAACGACAGCGAGCGCGCCGAATAGAGGCCGAGCGCCTTTAAATCGCGGGCCAGCACCTCCATTGCCGCCACGCCGCCATTCTCGACTGCGGTGATGAACTCGCCGCGTGTGGAGAACGGGAAATCCTCGCCACCCCACAGGCCAAGGCGCTGGGCATAAGCGAGGTTTTGCACCGTAGTCGCGCCGGTCGCCGAGACATAGACGATGCGGGCGTCGGGAAGCGCGTGCTGGAGCCGAAGCCCCGCGCGGCCTTGCTGCGAGGGCGCCTGATCGCCGCGATCGGACTTGCCGCCCGCGGCATTGGCCATTGCATGGGACTCGTCGAACACGATGACGCCATCGAAATCAGCGCCGAGCCAATCGACGATCTGCTTCACACGGCTCGCCTTCTCACCGCGATCCTGCGAGCGCAGCGTCGCATAGGTGGTGAACAGCACACCCGCATCGAGCGTGATCGTCGTGCCCTGGCGAAACCGCGACAGGGGCGTCACCAGCAGGCGTTCCTGTCCGAGCGCCTCCCAGTCGCGCATGGCATCCTGATGCAAGGTCTCCGAACGGCTCACCCAGACCGCGCGGCGGCGGCCTTTCAGCCAGTTGTCGAGGATGATGCCCGCGACCTGCCGCCCCTTGCCCGCGCCGGTGCCGTCACCCAGCATCCAGCCGCGCCGGAAGCGCACGGCATTTTCCGCATCGTCGGGCGCGGCGGTGACGACATCCCAGGTCGCATCGACGATCCAGCCGCCCGCGAGGTGATCGCCATGCGCTTCGCCTGCGAGAATGATGGTTTCGAGCTGGGCGTCGGAGAGGATGCCGTCATTTACCAGATGGGAGGGCAGCGTCGGCCGGTAGCTCGGGACCGGCGGCGGCACCGAGGCCATCGACGCGGACTGCACCAATGGGGTCGGATGCGGCTTGGCGCCGGGAATGGCGATCGACTGGAGCGTATAGGGCTCGTAGATCGCGTCGGTCAGCCGACCGGCTTCAGGCACGGCCTCGCTGCAAGGCGCATGGGCCAGCTCCACCGCTTCGACCGGCACGGCGACGACAGCGGGCTTCGGTCTGGCGGCAGCGCGGACTGGCCGGGCGGTCAGGGCCGGCATGGCGATCGGCGTGATCGGCGGCGGGTCATCGGGCGTAGGTGTGCGCGGCGGCACCTGATCCAGCACCCAGTCGAGCAGCGCAGCGGTGTCGGGCGCGACACCCGGCGCATCGGGGAAGCGGCGCGGATCGTCGGCGGGCACACGGTCGATGACGGTCAGGCGGGTGTCGATCGTTGTGCCATGCTTGCGATAGACGCTGCCGTCGATTGCGGCAGAGAACAGCACGCGGCCGCGCTCCTGAAGCGCGACGAAGTCATCGGTGAAGGCGGGATTGTCTGGTGCGCAGGACGCGCCGGTGATGGCGACAAGACGGCCGCCGGGGCGCAGGCGGGCGAGCGCCGAGCCAATATGGCGCAAGGCCGCATCCTTCATGCGCTTGTCGACATGGGCGATGGCCGAGAATGGCGGGTTCATGACCACAACGTCGGGGATGATTGCCGGATCGAGCCGGTCATGGATGGTCGCGGCGTCGTAAGTTGTGACACCGGCGCCCGCAAACAGCAGGTCGAGCAGCGCCGCACGAGTCTCGGCCAGCTCGTTGAGCATAAGGCGCGAGCCCGCGATCTCGGCCTGGATCGCCAGCAGGCCCGTGCCGGCCGAGGGTTCCAGCACAAGATCAGCGGCGGTGAACGCAGCCGCGACGCCGGCGACGAAGGCGAGCCCGGCGGGTGTCGAGAACTGCTGGAGCGCCTGGCTGGTTTCCGACCGGCGCGTATGGGTCGGCATCAGCGCGGCGATCTTCTCGATCATCGCCAGCCGGCTTTGCGGCGAACCGGATTTACGGAAGATCGTGCTTCCGTATTTACGCAGGAACAGGATCTGCGCGGCCTCGCAGGCGTCATAGGCGGATTTCCAGTCCCAGGCGCCTTCCGCGTCCGAGCCGCGACAAGCGGTTTCCATAGCGCAGCGGAGCGCCTTGGCGTCGACCGCGCGGCCG